>JBNPEA010000032.1:0-23868 GCA_051117315.1 Salinarimonas sp.
ACCAGGAGGACGGGGATCGTCGAGAGGAGGCGCTGGACGACGAGCAATGGCATGGCGGTCCTTTCCGTTGCCGATCGGCGGCCGTCGACCTCCCCCGAGGGGCCTCGGAAGGGGAGGTCGGCGGCCTTGGGCCGACGGGTGGGGGCGGACGGGCGCGCCGCTCGCCCCCACCGGTCCTCGCTACGCTCGGCCCACCTCCCCCGCGGGGAGGTATCGCCGTCGTGCTCAGCTCTTCTGGATGTTCCAGAAGAACGGCGGCGCCTCCAGGATGCCGGAGACGTTGTCGCGGTAGCCGGTGGGCGTGAAGAACTGGCCCAGCACCGCGTGGAAGTTCTGGTCCAGGAAGCGGCTCTGGATTCCACGGGCGATGGCCTGCTGCTCCTCGATCGAGGCCGCCTCGGCGAACTGCGTGCGCATCGATTCGATCATGTCGTCCTGGGCCCAGCCGACCCAGGCCGTGTCGCCGGCCGTCGACATCGCGAACTGTACCACGGGATCGAGCAGGTCGGCGCCCTCCCACCAGGTCACGAACATGTTCCAGCCGCCGTCCTCGATCGGGTTCTTGCTGGCGCGGCGCTGGAGCACGGTGGCCCAGTCCATGGCCTGCGCGTCGACGTTGATGCCCATGCGGCGCATCGTGTCGACGATGACCTGGATGTAGTTGGTCTGGACCGGGATGTCGGTCGTCGCCAGCACGACGAAGGGCTCGCCGTCGTAGCCGGACTCGGCGAGGATGCGCTTGGCGTCCTCGAGATCGGCCTCCTGCAGGATGGCCGAGCCCTCGTCGTTGGCGAAGGTCGTGCCGCAGGGGAAGACCGAGTAGCACTCCTGGTAGAAGTCCGGCGAGCCCACGGCGGCCTGGAGCAGCGCCGTCTGGTCGAGGGCGCGAACGATGGCGCGGCGCACGCCGGGATTGGCGCTCGCGCCCTGCAGGCTGTTGAAGCGCGCCATGCCCATGTTGCCGAGCGGGTTGAAGTTCTCGACCTTGACGCCGGGCATGCCGGCGACGATCGGCGCGAGGTCGGCGGGGACCTGCTCCCAGTAGTCCACCTCGCCCGTCATCAGCGCGTTGAGCTGCGTGTTCGGGTCGGGGAAGTTGATCCACTCCACGCCCTCGAGATGCACCACCTTGCCGCCGGCGGCATTGGAGGCGGGCTCGTCACGCGGGACGTAGTCCGGGTTGCGCTCGTAGACGACGCGGGCGCCGGGGCGGAACTCGCTCGCCACGAAGCGGAACGGGCCCGAGCCCATCTGCTCCTCGGCGGTGAGGCGCTCGGAGGTCGGCTTCTCCGCCATGCGCTTGGGCATCATGAAGGGCACGTTGGTCGAGAGCTTGCCGATCGACTGCAGCACCAGGCCATAGGGTTCGCGCAGCTTCAGCACGATCGTGTCCGTGCCGTCGTGGGTGCAGCTCTCCATGTAGGAGAACAGCCGCCGGCCCATGCCGTCGACCTGGCCCCAGCGGATCAGCGAGAGCGCGCAATCCTCCGCGGTGACGGGGCTGCCGTCGTGCCAGGCGAGGCCGTCGCGCAGCGAGATCCGGTAGGTGAGCCGGTCGTCGGAGATCTCGACGCCGCTCGCCATCTGCGGCTGCACCTGCAGGCTCGCGTCCTGCGCGAACAGCGTGTCGTAGATCAGGTAGCCGTGGTTGCGAACGATGTAGCCCGTGGTGGCCACCGGATCGAGGATCGTCAGCGATGCGTGCGGGATGACCCGCAGGATGCCGCTGGGAGCGGCCCGCGCGCGCCCCATGCCGAAAGGTAAGGCAGTCATGCCCGCCGTCGCGGCGGCACCCGCGAGTAGATCGCGCCTGGTCAGCTTGAAGGTCATCGTCGGTTCCCCTCTTGGTTCGTTCGTGTGCGGACGAGCCGCAGGCGGATCGGAGACTGCGCGACGTCCTCCCCATCGCGCGGCGTCACCTATCCGGTGACGATGGTCATGCAAGCCGCACGCCATCGGCATTCCCCCGTGGTGCATCGAGCACGGGGAAAGACACGGCGGCCTCCACCGCGGCGGCGGCGGCGAGGACGAGGGCGTCCTCGCCACGGCGCGCGACGATCTGGAGGCCGATCGGCAGGCCCTCGCGGGTGAGCCCGACGGGCACGGTCGCGGCGGGCTGGCCGGAGAGGTTGAACGGGTAGGTGAAGGGGGACCAGTCGCTCCACGGTCCCGGGAAGCCGTCGGGCACGCCGGGACCCGTCGGCCGACCGTCCGTCAGGGGCGCGCCGATCGGCATCGTCGGCGTGATCAGGAGGTCGACGTGCTCGTGGTAGCGGCGCATGCGCTCGGCGAAGG
This sequence comes from Salinarimonas sp., assembly GCA_051117315.1. Lineage (GTDB taxonomy): Bacteria > Pseudomonadota > Alphaproteobacteria > Rhizobiales > Beijerinckiaceae > Salinarimonas. The sequence goes on from JBNPEA010000032.1 coordinate 2,296, forward strand.
CCTGGCGCGCGGCCAGCGCGTCGACATAGGCGGCGGCGGGAAGCGCCTCACCCGTGCGGGCCGAGGCGGCGAAGCCGGGGTCGCAGAGATGCCGGCGCTCCGGCGGCATCTTGGCCCAGAGGCTCGCCGATCCGGCGAGCCAGAACACGTTGCAGACGTCGAGCACGTCCTCGATACCGGGATCGCCGTCCTCGACGTGCACGCCCGCGGCCGCCAGCGGCGCGAGCGCGGCACGGCAGGCGGCCTCGACGTCCGGGTCGAGCATACGGGCGTAGCCGAGATCCGGGCTGAACGCGGCCGTCAGCCCGGCCAGCGAGCGGCCGAGCAGCGCCCGCGCCGCCGGCGGCGCCTCTGCCGTGGCGAGCGTGTCGCGCGGGTCCGGGATCGCCATCAGCTCGAACAGCAGCGCCACGTCCGCGACGGTGCGGGCCATCGGCCCGAGCATCGCGAGGACGCCCATCGGCGAGGCCGGGTAGGCGGGGACCCGGCCGGACGTCGGCTTGAGCCCGGCGAGCCCGCAGAAGGCGCAGGGGATGCGCACCGAGCCGAGCCCGTCGGTGCCGACATGCACGACGCCGATCCCCAGCGCGCCGGCCGCCGCCGCGCCCGCGGACGAGCCGCCCGAGGTGCGCGCGAGATCCCAAGGGTTGCGCGTGACGCCGTGCGCCGGGCTGTCGCCGAGCCCCTTCCAGCCGAGTTCCGGCAGGCTCGTGTAGCCGACGAGGATGGCGCCGGCCTCCTTCAGGCGCCGCGTCACGGGCGCGTCGAAATCGGGCGTCGTCGGCGGGAGGGCGCGCGAGCCGCGATGCATGGTCCAGCCGGAGACCGCGAGATTGCCCTTCATCGTCGCGGGCACGCCGTCGCCGGGGCCGAGCGGCACGCCGGCGCGCCAGCGCGCCTCCGAGCCGCGTGCGGCCTCCATAGCGGCGGCGTCGTCGGCGTGAACGAAGGCGTTGATCGCGCCCTCGAAGCGATCCCTGCGGGCGATGGTCGCTTCCACGACCTCGACCGGGGAGAGCCGCCCGGCCTCGTAGGCCGTGGTCAGCGCCGCCGCGGTCATCTCGTGGATCTCGGCCATCGGGGTGCCCTCCGCCGGGGTCGCATCGTCGCACGCTCACGCTATGCTAGACCGACGGACGGTCACGACGGAATACGCGCATCGCAGAATGCGTATTGGCGCACGCGCGGAGGGGGCGGCGTCGACGCGCCGGTGCGCGGACGCTACGCTCCGCGGGAACGAGCACGACGGAGCCCGAGCAGACGGAGCCCTCAAGAACATGGCCGAAAGCGCCGCATCTCGGCCGCCGCGGGTCGCCATCGGCGGCTTCATGCACGAGACCAACACGTTCGCGGCCACCATGGCGGACCTCGACGCCTTCCGCCACGGCGGCGGCTGGCCGCCGCTCGCCGAGGGCGCGGAGGCCATCGCTGCGACAAAAGGTGTCAACGTCGGCATGGCGGGGGCGATCGCCGCCGCCGAGGTCGCCGGCTGGGAGATCGTGCCGACGCTCTGGGCGGCGGCGAGCCCGTCGGCCCACGTCACGCGTGGGGCCTACGAGACGATTGCCGAACGGCTCCTCGCCCGCGTCGCCGAGGCGCATGCGGTCGCCCCCCTCGACGGCGTGCTGCTCGACCTGCACGGGGCGATGGTCGCCGAGCATCTCGACGACGGCGAGGGCGAGATCGTCGCCCGGGTGCGCGCCCTCGTCGGGCCGGACGTGCCGATCGTCGCGAGCCTCGACCTGCACGGCAACATCGGCCCGCGGCTCGTCGAGACCGCGGACGCGCTCGTCGCCTACCGCACCTATCCCCATGTCGACATGGCGCGCACGGGCGCGCGGGCGGCGGGCCTGCTCGGCCGGCTGCTCGCCGGGGAGCGCCTCGCGCACGCCTTCCGCCCGCTGCCCTTCCTCGTGCCGGTGCCGTGGCAGTGCTCGCTGATCGAGCCGGCGCGCACGCTCTACGGGGGGCTCGAGGCGCTGGAGGCGAACGCGTCCGTCGCCGCGCTGTCGCTGCTGATGGGCTTTCCCGCCGCCGACATCCCGGATTGCGGCCCGAGCATCCTCGCCTATGCCACCGATCAGGCGACCGCCGACGCGGCGGCGGATGCGCTCGAGACGGCCTTCCTCGCGGCCGAGGCCGGCTTCGCCGGCGAGGCGCTCGACGCCGACGCGGCCGTCGCCCGCGCCCGCGGCATCGTCGCGGAACGAGGCGGGCCGGTAGTGATCGCCGATACGCAGGACAATCCCGGCGCGGGCGGGGACGCCGACACGACGGGCCTCCTGCACGCCCTCGTCGCCAGCGATGTGCAGAACGCCGCGATCGGCGTCCTCGTCGACCGCACCGCCGCGGCGGCGGCGCACGCGGCCGGCGCAGGCGCGCGGATCGAGGTCACTCTTCCCGGCAGCGGCCTCGAGGGGGACGCGCCCTTCACCGGGACCTTCACCGTCGAGCACCTCTCCGACGGCGCCTTCGTCGCGGACGGGCCGTACTACGGCGGCACGGCCATGCGGCTCGGTCCCAGCGCGGCGCTGCGCATCGGCGGCGTGCGCGTCGTCGTCGCGTCGCACAAGGCGCAGGCGGCGGACCGGGCGATGTTCCGCTTCGTCGGCATCGCGCCCGAGGAGACGGACATCGTCTGCGTCAAGAGCTCAGTACACTTCCGCGCCGACTTCGAGCCGATCGCGCGCGCGATCCTGGTGGCGGCCGCGCCCGGCCCGATGCCGGTGCGCCCGAGCGCCCTCCCCTTCACCCGCCTGCGGCCCGGCCTGCGGCTGGAGCCGAACGGCCCCGCCTTCGCCCCCGCCAGCCCGAGCCCGCCTCCAGGAGAGACGCCGTGAGCAACAGCGCCCCGACGATCCCGCCGGACATCGCCGACCACGCCGAGTCGCTCACCGCGATGCGGCGCGACTTCCACGCCCATCCCGAGCTCGGCTTCGAGGAGACCCGCACCGCCGGCCGCGTCGCCGCGCTGCTGCGCGACTGGGGCGTGGAGGTGCACGAGGGCATCGGCGGCACCGGTGTGGTCGGCGTCGTGCGCGGCGCCCGCACCGGAGACAGCACCGGGGACCGCACGATCGGCCTGCGCGCGGACATGGACGCGCTGCCGATGGAGGAGGCGACGAACCTGCCCTTCCGCTCGACCAGGCCCGGCCTGTTCCACGGCTGCGGCCACGACGGGCATACGACGATGCTGCTCGGCGCGGCGCGCCACCTGGCGCGGGACCGCGACTTCGCCGGCACGGTCCTGCTGATCTTCCAGCCGGCCGAGGAGGGGCTCGGCGGGGCGCGGGCGATGCTGGCGGACGGGCTGTTCACGCGCTTTCCCTGCGACGAGATCTACGCGCTCCACAACGCCCCCGCCCTGCCGCTCGGCGCCGTGGGCGTCACGCCGGGCGCCGGCATGGCGGGGGCGAGCTTCTTCGACATCCTGGTGCGCGGGCGCGGCGGCCACGGCGCGATGCCCCACCTCGCGCGCGATCCCGTCCTCGTCGCCACCGCGCTCGCCCAGGCGGCACAGAGCGTGATCGCCCGCGACATCGACCCGCTGGAGCCGGCGGTGCTGTCGATCACCCGCATCGAATCGGGCGCGGCCTACAACGTCATCCCCGACGAGGCCCGCATGGCGGGGACGCTGCGCTACTTCTCGGAGGCCGCGCGAACCCGCCTGCGCGAGCGGCTCGAGACGCTCGCGCGCGGCCTGGCGCAGGCCTATGCGGTGGAGATCGAGGTCTCGCTCCGCGACGTCTTCCGCGTGCTGGAGAACGACGCCGCCGCGGTGGACGCCGCCGCCGCGGCGGCGCGGGACGTCGTCGGCGCGGCCGGCGTCGACGCCGCCTACCCGCCGAGCCTCGCCAGCGAGGACTTCGCCGACATGCTGCGGGTCGTGCCCGGTGCCTATCTCTGGGTCGGCCACGGCGGGGACGTGCCGCTGCACAATCCGGGCTTCGTCCTCGACGACGCGATCCTGCCGATCGGCGCGAGCCTGCTCGCCCGCATCGCGCGCACGCGGCTCGGCTGAGACGCGGCGTCAGTCCCCGCCGCCGTCGCCGCCGCAGCCGCCGTCACCGCCGATGCCGTCCCCGCCGATCCCGACGCCGACGCGCCCGCCGAGCAGCGCGAGGAGGACGAAGAAGAGCCCCACGCCAACGGCGAGCAGCAGCACGATCTCGGTTTCGGACAACGCGGAGAGATCCATGGCCGGTCCTCGCTCGCAACGACGATCCCGAGCCCGACCCTACGCGACGGGAGTGGACGTTCCGTTGCCGCCGCGCGGCGAATCCGACGGGATCAGTACGGCGTGCCCGCCTCGCGCTTGCGGGCGCGCGCCGCAATCGCCCAGAACTCCAGGTCGGCGAGGAACTTGGCGAGCGCCTTGCCGAGGAAGGGCGTGCGATCCTCGCCCTCGGGCGAGACCGCGTCCTGGACCTGCGGCACGGGCAGGAGCGAGGAGATCGTCGGCATGCCGAGCTCGGCGAGCGTCATGCGCAGCTGCATCGCCGCGCGCACGCCGCCGTAGCGGCCGGCGGAGTAGCAGGCGATGCCGGCGGGCTTGAAGAACCATTCCTCGAGATAATGGTCGAGCATGTTCTTCAGGGCCGGCGGAATGCCGTGATTGTACTCGCCCGAGACCACGACGACGGCGTCGCTCCCGCGGATCATGCCGGCGAGCCGCTCCATCGGCTCTGGCGCCTCGCCGGGCCCGTATTCCTTGTACATGCGGTCGAGCAGCGGCAGCGGGATCTCGGCGGCGTCGGCGAGGAGGGCCGCGTGCCCGCGCGCCTCGATGCCGCGCACGAGGAGCCGCGCGAGCCCGATGCCGCGGCGCGCGCTGCGTACCGAGCCGTAGAGGACGAGGATCGTCAACGGGTCCGCCGCTGCGGGATCCGCCGCCGTCGAACCTGCCGTGTGCTCACTCGCCGTCATGGGATGCTCCGGATCGCTCTTGCCGGGCGGCATCGTGCCGGGCGAGCGGAACGGGGGGAAGACACCTTCCCGTGAGCGTGCCCGGATCGGCGGCCACGGGCGGCGCCGCCGTAGCTGCCCACTCCCTGGGCGCCGCCTCATCCTTGTGCAACAGCGCAGCTCCTGCGCACAGGCGACCCGCCATCCTGCATGATCGAGCGGCGAACCTAGGGGAAAACCGGAGCCGTTTTCCCTGGCCCTCCTCTTGCAACGCGACGGAGGCAGGGTGCCGCGGGGGGCGGCGCCGCATTCGCAACGACAGGGGACGGCATCCATGACCTTCACGCGTAGACACGTGCTCGGCCTCGGCGCGGCGCTCGCCGGCGCATCCATGTTCCGCGGCGTGCCCGCCCTGGCTCAGGGCGAGCCGATCAAGGTGGGCGTGCTCCACTCGCTCTCGGGGACGATGGCGATCTCCGAGACGACGCTGAAGGACGTCATGCTGATGCTGATCGAGGCACAGAACGCCAAGGGTGGCCTGCTCGGGCGGCCGCTCGAGGCGGTCGTCGTCGATCCGGCGTCCGACTGGCCGCTCTTCGCCGAGAAGGCGCGCGAGCTGATCACCGGCGGCTGCGCCGCGACCTTCGGCTGCTGGACCTCGGTGTCGCGCAAGTCCGTGCTGCCGGTGTTCGAGGAGCTGAACTCGATCCTGTTCTACCCCGTCCAGTACGAGGGCGAGGAGAGCCAGCGCAACGTCTTCTACACCGGCGCCGCGCCGAACCAGCAGGCGATCCCCGCCGTCGACTACCTGATGGAGGTCGAGGGCGTCGAGCGTTGGGTGCTCGCGGGCACCGACTACGTCTACCCGCGCACCACGAACCGCATCCTCGAGGCCTACCTGCAGGCCAAGGGCGTCGCGCCCGAGGACATCCTGATCAACTACACGCCCTTCGGCCATTCCGACTGGCAGACCATCGTCTCCGACATCCGCCGCTTCGGCGGCGAGGGCCGGCGCACCGCGGTGGTCTCCACCATCAACGGCGACGCCAACGTGCCGTTCTACCGCGAGCTCGCCAACCAGGGCGTCGCCGCGACCGATATCCCCGTCGTCGCCTTCTCGGTGGGCGAGGAGGAGCTCGCCGGCATCGACACCGGGCCGCTCGTCGGCCATCTCGCGGCGTGGAACTACTTCATGTCCGTGGACACGCCGGAGAACCAGGCCTTCATCGAGCAATGGCACGCCTTCACCGGCAACACCGACCGCGTCACCAACGACCCGATGGAGGCCCACTACATCGGCTTCAACATGTGGGTGAAGGCGGTCGAAGCCGCCGGCACGACCGATGCCGACGCGGTGATCGACGCCATGATCGGCGTCGCCGTGCCCAACCTCACCGGCGGCCTGTCGGCGATGATGCCCAACCACCACATCACCAAGCCCGTGCTCGTCGGCGAGATCCAGGACGACGGCCAGTTCGCGGTGGTGTGGGAGACCGCGGGCCTGGTGCCGGGCGATGCCTGGTCGGACCATCTCGAGGGCTCGAAGGACCTCATCGCCGACTGGCGCGCGCCCATGAGCTGCGGGAACTTCAACACCGCCAGCGGGCAATGCGGCGGGGCGTGATCCGCGCACGGGGGCGGCGGCGCGCGCCAGCGTGTGCCGCCACCCTCTCCTCGACACGAGACATCTCCCGAAGGCCGGTCCCCATGGCGCATCTCGCCCGGACGCCGATCCGCCTCGCGCGGCTCGTCCTCCTCGCGCTCACGCTCGCCCTCGCGCCCGCCGCGCTCACGGCCCCGACGCCCGCCGCGGCGCAGGCCTCGCCGGCTGAGGTCGAGACGATCCTCGCGGGTTTCACCCGGGGGCAGTTCCCGGCGACGCTCGCCGCGGTCGACGCGCTGGCCGCGTCCGGCCATCCGCAGGCGGCGGAGATCCTCACCGCGCTCTCCGACCGGCGGCTCGTGTTCGAGACCGCCGGCCGGCGCGTGCTCTGGCGGGACGCCTCCGGCGCGCCTTTCGACGCGCTCACCGGCGAGCCGGTGGCGGCGCCCGGCCCGACGACGGACGTGCGCGTCTCCAACGCCGTGCGGCGCGCGGTGCAGACGGCGATGGCGAGCCTCACCCTGCGCGCGCCCGCTCCGCGCACGCGCATCGAGGCGGCCGCCGCGATCCTGCGCGCCCGCGACCTGTCGCAGCGCGACGCGCTCGCCGCCGCCCGCGCCGACGAGACCGATCCGGCCGTGCAGCGGGCCTTCGACGACACGCTCGCCGGCCTCGCCATCGCCGACCAGGCCGCGCCCGAGGCAGATCGCCTCGCCGCGATCGAGCGCCTCGCCGCGCAGGGCGACGCCGCGGCGCGGGGGCTGCTGCTCGGCCTCCCCGCGGACGCGCCCGAGGCGCTGCGCGCGGCCGCCGCCGACGCCATCTCCGCGATCGATCGCCGGCTGGAGATCCAGGGCCACGTGCAGAACGTCTTCTTCGGCCTGTCGCTGGGCTCGGTCCTGCTGCTCGCCGCCATCGGGCTCGCCATCACCTTCGGGGTGATGGGGGTCATCAACATGGCCCACGGCGAGATGGTGATGATCGGCGCCTACGCGACCTTCGTGGTGCAGGAGCTGATGCGCGCCTTCGCGCCCCAGCTCCTCGACCTGTCGCTGCTCGTGGCGCTGCCCCTCGCCTTCCTCTCGGCGGGCCTCGTCGGCGTGGCGCTCGAGCGGCTCGTGATCCGCCACCTCTACGGCCGCCCGCTCGAGACCCTGCTCGCCACCTGGGGCGTGTCTCTGATCCTGCAGCAGGCGGTGCGCTCGATCTTCGGGCCGACCAACCGGGAGGTGATGAACCCGTCCTTCATGTCGGGCTCGCTCGAGCTCTTCGGCATCGCGCTGACCTGGAGCCGGGTGTGGATCATCGTCTTCGCGGTCGCGGTCTTCCTCGTGCTCCTCGTCGCCATGAAGGCCACGTCCTTCGGCCTGCGCATGCGCGCCGTGGTGCAGAACCGTCGCATGGCGGCGTCCATGGGCATCCGCACGCCCTGGATCGACGCGCTCACCTTCGGCCTCGGCTCCGGCATCGCCGGCGTGGCGGGCGTGGCACTGTCACAGATCGACAACGTCTCGCCGAACCTCGGCCAGAGCTACATCATCGACAGCTTCCTCGTCGTCGTCTTCGGCGGGGTGGGCAGCCTGTGGGGCGCCTTCGTCGCGGCGCTGTCGTTGGGGGTGGCGAACAAGCTCGTCGAGCCCCTCGCCGGCGCGGTGCTCGCCAAGATCGTCATCCTGGTGGCCGTGATCCTCTTCATCCAGAAGCGCCCGCGGGGCCTGTTCGCCCTCAAGGGGCGCGCGGTCGAGAGCTGAGGAGGGCCTATCGTGACCCGCAAGCCCATCCTCTTCCGGCTGATGGCGCCGCACATCGCGCCGGCCGTCCTCGTCCTCGTGGCGGCGGCGGCGCTGGTGCCGATCGCCAACCTCGTCTTTCCCGCCGATCACCCGCTCCACGTGCCCACGGGCACGGTGGTGCTGCTCGGCAAGTGGCTGACCTACGCGCTGCTCGCCGTCGCGCTGGACCTGGTCTGGGGCTATTGCGGCATTCTCTCGCTCGGTCACGGCGCCTTCTTCGCGCTGGGCGGCTACGCCATGGGCATGCACCTGATGCGCGAGATCGGCCCGAGGGGCGTCTACGGCCACCCGGTCCTGCCCGACTTCATGGTCTTCCTCAGCTTCGAGGAGCTGCCGATCCCCTGGTGGGGCTTCGACGTCTTCGCCTACGCGGCCTTCATGGCGCTGTTCGTGCCGGGGCTGCTCGCCTTCGTCTTCGGCTGGCTCGCCTTCCGCTCGCGGGTGACGGGCGTCTACCTCTCGATCATCACGCAGGCGGGCACCTACGCGCTGATGCTGTCGTTCTTCCGCAACGAGCTCGGCTTCGGCGGCAACAACGGGCTGACCGACTTCAAGGACGTGCTCGGCTTCTCGCTGCAGGCGAATGCCACTCGCGCCGGCCTGTTCGCGCTCTCGGCGCTGGCGCTCGCCGGCGGGCTCCTGCTGGCGCAGGCGATCGTCACCTCGAAGCTCGGCCTCGTCCTCGTCGCCATCCGCGACGCGGAGGCCCGCACGCGCTTCCTCGGCTACCGGGTCGAGCGCTTCAAGCTGTTCGTGTTCACGCTCTCGGCGATGATGGCGGGGCTCGCCGGGGCGCTCTACGTGCCGCAGGTCGGCATCATCAACCCGAGCGAATTCTCTCCCGCCAACTCGATCGAGGCCGTCGTCTGGGTCGCGGTCGGCGGGCGCGGGACGTTGTCGGGGGCGGCGATCGGGGCGGTGCTGGTGAACTGGGCGAAGAGCTATCTCACCGGCGCCTACCCGGAGGCCTGGCTGTTCCTGCTCGGCTTCCTGTTCGTGGCGGTGACCTTGTTCCTGCCCAAGGGCATCCTCGGCGCGCTGCGCTCGGTGCGGCTCGGCCGGCGTGCCCGCCAGGCGCAGGCGACGTCCGCACAGCCCGCGGAGTGAGGCGATGACGACGATGCTCGACTCAACCGACACCGCCCGCACCGCCCCCGCCTCGCCCGCGCCGCGCGCGGCGGCGCGCACGACGGACGCGCTCCTCTATCTCGACGGGGTGGGCGTCTCCTTCGACGGCTTCAAGGCCTTGAACAATCTCTCCCTCGTGATCGAGCCCGGCGAGATGCGCGCCGTGATCGGGCCGAACGGCGCCGGCAAGACCACGATGATGGACGTCATCACCGGCAAGACGCGGCCCGACACGGGAACGGTCCTGCTCGCCGGCGTGCACGACCTCACCCGCCTCGACGAGGCGGCGATCGCCCAGCTCGGCATCGGCCGCAAGTTCCAGAAGCCGACCGTGTTCGAGATGGTCTCGGTGGAGGAGAACCTGGTCCTCGCGCTCGCGGGCCGGCGCGGCGTGCGCGCGACGCTGTTCCACCGCCGCACCGCCGCGGAGGCGGAGCGCATCGACGAGCTGCTCGAGATCGTGCGGCTCGAGGACCGCCGGCTCGAGCCCGCCGGCGCGCTCTCGCATGGCCAGAAGCAATGGCTCGAGATCGGCATGCTGCTGGCGCAGGACCCCTCGCTGCTCCTCGTCGACGAGCCCGTCGCCGGCATGACCGACGCCGAGACCGAGCTCACCGCCGACCTCCTGCGCCGCATCAATTGCGACCACACCGTGATCGTGGTCGAGCACGACATGAGCTTCGTGCGCGCGCTCGGCGTGAAGGTCTGCGTCCTGCACGAGGGCTCGGTCATCGCAGAGGGCTCGCTCGACCAGGTCTCGGCGGAGAAGCGCGTCATCGAAGTCTACCTGGGGCGGTGAGGACATGCTTGAGGCGCGCGACATCGACCTGCACTACGGTGCGGCCCAGGCCCTGCGGGGCGTCGGGCTCACCGCCGAGCCGGGGCGGGTCACCTGCGTGATGGGTCGCAACGGGGTCGGCAAGACCTCGCTGATGCGCGCCCTCGTCGGCCAGGTGAAGGTCTCCGGCGGCGCGATCCTGTGGCGGGGCGAGGACGTCACCCGGCTCGAGCCCTTCGCCCGGGCGCGCCGCGGCATCGCCTACGTGCCGCAGGGGCGCGAGATCTTCCCGCTGCTGACGGTCGAGGAGAACCTGCGCACCGGCTTCGCCGCGCTCACGGGCAAGGCCGCCAAGACCGTGCCCGAGGAGGTGTTCACGCTCTTCCCGGTGCTGAAGTCGATGCTGCGCCGGCGCGGCGGCGACCTCTCCGGCGGCCAGCAGCAGCAGCTCGCCATCGCCCGCGCGCTGGTGACACGCCCCGCGCTGCTCATCCTCGACGAGCCCACCGAGGGCATCCAGCCCTCCATCATCCAGGACATCGGCCGCGCCATCGAGACGCTGCGGGCGCGCGGCGACATGGCGATCGTCCTCGTCGAGCAGTATTTCGACTTCGCCTCCGCGCTCGCGGACGCGATCGTGGTGATGGACCGCGGCGAGGTGGTCCTCTCCGGCGCCGCCGACACGCTCGACCGGGAGGCGGTGCGACGGGCGGTGATGGTGTGACCGCCCGTGGCCGTAGTGGCACCGGGTGCCGCGTCAAGGTTGACGTAAGCTTTCGGTGCTAGCGTCTTCGCGGGAATGTGCTGTGCGTGCGCGCGCTCGCACCCGCGCATGCGCCCGAGAGGTGCGCCATGGCCGAGACCGAGACACGCGGCGCGCCGGCGACCTACGCCGTCGCCGTGCGCTACGAGACGCCTCCCGTCGAGGGGCTGGCGGCGGGCACCTGGTGCGTGATCGAGACCAACCCAGACGAGCGCCGCGCCCGCGACGGGGCACGGCTGATCTCCGGCTTCGTGGAGGGCGGCGGCGGCGGCGTCGCCGTGGTGGCGGAGCGGCGGGGCGAGCCGCCGCGGCTGCTCGAGACCTACGGCGAGGCCTCCCTCGGCGACGGCATCGCCGCGCTCGCGCGCACGCCGGCCGACGTGCGCGCCGTCTTCGCCGCCGCGATGAGCGAGTACTGGACGACGGTCATCACCAGCCGCCCGAAGGAGCGCCGCACGACGCCGACGGTGCGGACGCTGCACGGGCGCCTCGGCAAGCCGGCGCTCATCGGCGGGATCGCCGCCGCCTGCGTCGTCGTCGCGGCGATCGTCGCCGTTGCGATGCGCGACCGCCCGGCGCCGCCCGTGATCGCCACGCAGGCCGAGACCGAGGATCTCGCCTTCCAGCGCGCCGGCGGCTTCATGATGATGCGCCCGAGCCCGACCGGTGAGACCACCTGGGCGGGCGAGGCGCTCTACCGCACCTACCGCGTCCACCCTGACGGGCGCCGCGAGTTCGTCGGCCTGCGCCTCGCCGACGGATCCGATCCCACGGCGCCCCTGTCGCGGCCCTCCTCCGGCGGCGGAGGCTTCGGCAGCGGCGGCGGCGGCGGCTCGGGGCCGTCGGGCGGCGGCATGAACCATCTGCGCGCGATCTCGGAAAGCTTCCGCTGACCCGGCTCCGGCGGCCCGCCGCCGCGCCGACGACCGCTTGCCTCGGCGACGGCGCCGACGCATGATGTCGTTGGAGCACGTACAAGTCCTCCCGCGCGGCGCGCGCCGGCGGGAACCGCACCGGGAGACGCAGCATGGCTGCCGAGGTCGCCTCCGGCCCCTTCGCCGGCAAGATCGTCATCCGCAATCTCGGCCTCGTCCTGTCGGGCGATCTCGCCCGGCCGATCCTCGACGCCGACGCGATCGTCGTCGTCGACGGGCGCATCGCCGCGATCGGCCGCGCCGGCGACCTCGACCTCTCCGAGCCGGCGCTCGCGATCGACGCCGCCGGCTCGGCGGTGTGCCCGGGGCTGATCGATTCGCACTGCCACCCGGTCTTCGGGGACTGGACGCCGCGGCAGAACCAGCTCGGCTGGATCGAGATGGGGGTCAACGGCGGAGTGACGACGCTGGTCTCCGCCGGGGAGGTGCACCTGCCCGGCCGGCCGAAGGACGCCGCCGGCGTGGTCGCGCTGGCGATGACGGCGCAGCGCTGCTTTTCCAACTTCAAGCCGGCCGGCGCCAAGGTGATCGCCGGCGCCCCGGTGCCGGAGCTCGATTTCGGCCGCGAGGTGTACGAGCAGCTCGCCGCCGCCGGTATCCGGCACATCGGCGAGATCGGGCTCGGCACCGTGGCAAAGGGGCGCGACGCCGCACGGGTGACCGGCTGGTGCCGGGAGCTGGGGCTCGAGAGCATCATGCACACCGGCGGTCCCTCCATCGCCGGCTCGCACTTCGTCGACCGCGACGACGTGCTCGAGGCCCAGCCCGACGTCGTGAGCCACATCAACGGCGGGCCGACCGCCATCGCGCTTCCCGACGTGCGCATCCTCTGCGAGAAGGCGACCGGCGCGCTGGAGGTGGTCCACAACGGCAACGAGCGCGCCGCGCTGACCTGCCTCGACGCGGTGCGCGACGCCGGACGCCTCGCCGACATGCTGATCGGCACGGACGCGCCGGCGGGGTCCGGCGTGCAGCCCAACGGCATGCTGCGCATGATCACGCTGCTCGCGAGCCTCGGCGGCCTGCCGGCGGAGCAGGCGCTGTGCCTCGCCACCGGCAACGTGGCGAGGAAGCGCGGGCTTTCGGACGTCGGCCTGCTCGAGCCCGGCCGCGCCGCCGACCTCGTCTTCCTCGACCGGCCGGAGCATTCCTCGGGCGCGGACGTGCTCGGCGCCATGGCGACGGGGGACATTCCCGGCATCGGCATGGTCATGATCGACGGCAACATCCGGGCCCGGCGCTCGCGCGCGACGCCGCCGGCCGCCCGCGCGCCCGTGGTCGCCAGCTGACCCGCGACGGGGAACGAGTAAGGGGAAGAGCCATGCCCGCCGAGATCCGCAAGATCGTCGTCGTCGTCGAGGAGACCCGCCGCGAGATGGGCCGCGCCGTCGAGCCGCCGACCCGCCGGGCGGCGGCGGTGGCGATCATCGCCAACCCCTTCGCCGGCCGCTACGAAGAGGACCTCGAGGCGCTGATGGCGATCGGCGAGGAGCTGGGCGACCTCCTCGGCCGGCGCGCGGTGGCGGCGCTCGGCGTGGCGCCCGCCGCCATCGAGAGCTACGGCAAGGCGGCGATGGTGGGCGAGAGCGGCGAGCTCGAGCACGCCGCCGCGATCCTGCATCCGCGCATGGGCAAGCCCTTCCGCGCCGCAGTGGAGAAGGGCGCCGCGCTGGTGCCGTCCTCCAAGAAGATGGGCGGCCCGGGCCAGCCCCTCGACATCCCCCTCGGCCACAAGGATGCGGCCTACGTGCGCTCGCACTTCGACGGGATGGAGGTGCGGGTGAACGACGCGCCGCGGGCGGGCGAGATCATGGTCGCGCTGGCCGTCGCCGATTCCGGCCGCCCGCTGCCGCGGGTCGGCGGGCTGACCAGGGACGCGGTGACGGGCGAGGACGGGCTGCGCTGACCCAACTCGTCCGTACACGGACGAATTTTCGGCACGGAACGCACGCGCCGGCCGTTCCGCCGGGAGGCGGCGGGGAGGGCGACGGGCCGCGCGCCGCTCGGCATGGCGAGCCCCCCGCCATACGCTGCACCGCAAGGCGATCCGCCGATTTTTCGGGCAGCGTCCGCGCGCGGACCCGTCATCTCTCCCCTCGCGGAAACAAATCTCACGGGCCCGGCGCAAAGCGCTTGCGCGCTGGCGGATGCTCTGTGATGCTCCGCCTTGGAATGGTCGTACACAGACGATCCTCACCCCGGCGCCGCGCCCTTCGGCCGACGTCGGGACGGACATCGAGGGTGCGCGATGAGCCGTTATCTTCGACCCGGTAGCATCGAGGAGGCCGTCGATCTCCTGTCGGCGGACGCCGCCCTGCGGGTCGTCGCCGGCGGCACCGATGTCTATCCCGCCCTCGGCGAGGCCGCCGCCCGCGCCGCCTTCCTCGACATCGCCCGCATTCCCGGCCTCCGCGGCATCGGGCGCGAGGGCGACGAGACCGGGCGCAGCGTGTGGCGCATCGGCGCGGCGACGACCTGGAGCGACGTCGTGCGTGCGCCGCTGCCTCCGTTCCTCGATGGCCTGCGCCGCGCCGGGCGCGAGGTCGGGGCGATCCAGATCCAGAACGTGGCGACGCTGGCCGGCAACGTCGTCAACGCCTCCCCGGCAGCGGACGGGACGGTGGCGCTCCTGGCGCTCGACGCGCGCGTCGAGATCGCCGGGCGCGCTGGCCGGCGCGTCGTGCCGCTCGCTGATTTCGTCACCGGCGTGCGTCGGGTGGCGCTGGCGCCGGGCGAGATCGTCACCGCACTCCTGGTGCCGCACCGGCCGGACGCCGCGCGCTCCGCCTTCGTCAAGCTCGGCGCCCGGCGCTACCTCGTCATCTCCATCGCCATGGTCTCGACGGTGATCGAGCCGGACGAGGTTGGCCACGTCCGCGCGGCAGCGGTCGCGATCGGCGCCTGCGCGCCGGTGGCGCTGCGGCTCGACGCACTGGAGCGGCGCCTCCTCGGCCAACCCCTCGCCGCGGCGCCGGACCTGGTTCGGCCCGAGGATGCGGACGCGCTCTCCCCGATCGACGACGTGCGCGCGCCCGCCGCCTATCGCCGGGCGGCCGCGCTCACCCTCGTGCGCCGCGCGCTCGCCGCCTGTGCGCAGCCTCGCCCCTCCAGCGCGGAGGAGATGCCGTGACGCTCGCCCCCGACCGCTCCCACCCCGCGCCCCCGCCGCGGGCCGACGGCATCGCCGTCGCCTTCACCGTCGACGGCCGGGCGGCGTCGCTCGTGGTCGCGCCGACGGCGCGCCTGTCGGAGACCCTGCGCGACGACCTCGGGGTCGAGGGCGTCAAGGTCGGCTGCGACGCCGGCGATTGCGGGGCCTGTACCGTGCTCCTCGACGACGAGGCCGTGTGCGCCTGCCTCGTCCCCGCCGCGCGCTGCGACGGCGCACGCATCGTCACCGTGGACGGCCTGCGCGCACCCGACGGCGGCCTCGGCCCGCTGCAGGAGGCCTTCCTGCGCCACGGCGCGGCGCAATGCGGCATCTGCACGCCCGGCATGCTGACGAGCGCCGAGGCGCTCCTGCGCATCAATCCCGCCCCGTCGCGGGCGCAGGTCGAGGAGGCGCTCGCCGGCGTGCTCTGCCGCTGCACCGGCTACGCCAAGATCGTCGAGGCGGTGCTCGCCTGCGCCCGCCCGGCCGAGGCTCCCGTGGAGGCCGAGGCCGGCGCCGCCGTCGGCGCACGCATCGCCCGGCTCGACGGGCGCGCCAAGGTGACGGGGACCGACGCCTTCGGCGCGGACGCCTGGCCGGAGGACACGCTCCTCGTGCGCGTCGTGCGCAGCCCGCACCACCACGCCGCCTTCACGCTCGGCGATCTCGACGCCTGGCGGCGGGCCCATCCCGGCGTCGAGGCGGTGCTCACGGCCAAAGACGTGCCCGGCCGCAACCTTCACGGCGTCATCCCGCCTCTCGCCGACCAGCCGGTCTTCGCCGAGGACGTGGCGCGCTTCCGCGGCGAGGCCGTGGCGGCCGTCGTCGGCGAGGCGGGCGCGATCCGCACCCTCGACCTCGCGACCTTCCCGTTGACCTGGAGCGAGCGCCCGGCCGTGCTCACCCCCGATGCCGCCCGTGCCCCCGACGCGCCGCGCGTCCACGAGGCCCGCGCCGACAACGTCCTCGTGCGCGGCCTCGTGCGCCGTGGGGATGCCGACGCGGGCCTCGCGGCGGCGGACGTCGTGGTCGAGGGCGCCTACACCACGGGCTTCATCGAGCACGCCTACATCGAGCCGGAGGCCGGCTTCGCCCGGCGCGTCGGCGACCGTATCGAGGTCTTCGCCTGCACCCAGGCGCCGCACATGGATCGCGACGACCTCGCCGCCATCATGGCGCTGCCGGTCGAGGCGGTGCGGATCCTGCCCGCCGCGGTCGGCGGCGGCTTCGGCTCGAAGCTCGACCTCTCGCTCCAGCCCTACGTCGCGCTCGCCGCCTGGGTGACCGGGCGCCCGGCCGGCATGGTCTACACCCGCGCCGAATCGATGGCCTCGACCACGAAGCGCCACCCCTCCGCCATCACCGCGCGGATCGGCGCGAAGGCGGACGGCACGCTGCACGCCATGCGGTTCGAGGGCGTCTTCAACACCGGCGCCTACGCCTCCTGGGGGCCAACGGTCGCCAACCGCGTGCCGGTCCACGCCTCGGGGCCCTATCTCGTGCCGCACTACGCGGCGCACACGGCGGCGATCCACACCCACACCGTCCCCGCCGGCGCCTTCCGCGGCTTCGGCGTGCCGCAGGCCGCGGTGGCGCAGGAGACGCTGTTCGATGAATTGGCGGACGCGCTCGGCGTCGATCGGCTGGCATTCCGCATCCGCAACGCGCTCGCGAACGGCCGGCCGACGGTCACCGGCCAGGTGTTCGCGCAAGGGGTGGGCATCCGCGCCTGCTTCGAGGCGCTCGTCCCGCACTGGCAGGCGCGCCGCGCGGCGGCTGCCGCGTTCAACGCCGGCGCGACCGGCACGGTGCGCCGCGGCGTCGGCGTCGCCGGCATGTGGTACGGCTGCGGCAACACCTCGATGTCGAACCCCTCCACCATCCGCGCCGGCCTCGCGCCGGACGGGCGGCTCGTGCTGCATCAGGGGGCCGTCGACATCGGGCAGGGCTCCAACACGGTCATTGCGCAGATCTTCGCCGACGCGCTGGGGCTCCCGGTCGCGCAGGTCCGGCTGGTGGGCGCCGACACCGACGTCACGCCCGACGCCGGCAAGACCAGCGCCTCGCGCCAGACTTTCGTCACCGGCGCGGCCGCCCTGCGCACGGGCCGGCGCCTGCGCGAGATCATCCTCCTGCGGCTCAACGCCGGGCCGAATGCCCGCCTCGCGCTCGACGGCACGCGCCTGTCCGCCGACGAGGCGAGCCTCGATCTCGCGACGCTCGAGCCCGACGCGCACGGCTTCGCCTTCTGCGCGCAGGAGAGCTTCGATCCGCCGACCTCGCCCCTCGATGCCGACGGCCAGGGCGAGCCCTACGCCGCCTTCGGATTCGGCGCGCATCTCGCCGAGGTCGAGGTCGACATCGAGCTCGGGACCGTGCGGGTGCGCGAGCTGGTCTGCGCCCACGACGTCGGGCGCGCCATCAACCCGAGCCTGATCGAGGGCCAGATCGAGGGCGGCTCGGCCCAGGGCCTCGGCCTCGCGCTGATGGAGGAGTGGATCCCCGGCCGCACCGACAACCTGCACGACTACCTGATCCCCACCATCGGCGACATGCCGCGGATCACCTCGATCCTGGTCGAGGAGGCGGACGCGCACGGGCCGTTCGGCGCCAAGGGCATCGGCGAGCAGGTGCTGATCCCCACCGCGCCGGCGATCCTCAACGCGATCCGCGACGCCACGGGCGTGCTCGTGCGCCACCTGCCGGCGACGCCGGACAAGGTGCACGCCGCGCTCAATGCCGCGCGCGCCGCGGGAGGTCGGCCATGAGGGACGACACCAGCGCGAGCGGCGACACCGGCGAGGCCGGCACGGTGGCCCCGCCGCCGCCGGGCAAGATCCGCTGCGACGCCTGCCCGGTGCTCTGCTACATCGCCGAGGGGCGCTCCGGCGCCTGCGACCGCTACGCCAACGTCGCGGGCGTGCTCACCCGCGTCGACCCGCTCGTCGTGCTGGAGCAGGCCGTCGAGCACGGCACGCCGGTGACGCCCTTCCTCGGCGAGGGCGGCGACTGGGACGGCTCCCTCGCCCCCGCGCCGGGCCGCTTCGTCACCGCGATCGGCGCCGGCACCACCTATCCGGACTACAAGCCCGCGCCCTTCATCGTCGCCTCGCAGGTCGAGGGCGCCGACATGGTCACCGTCGTGACCGAGGGCATCTTCAGCTATTGCGGCGTCAAGGCGAAGATCGACACCGACCGGCATCTGGGTCCCGAGCGCGCCGTCGTGCGCTATGGCGGCGAGCCGATCGGGCACGTCACGACGGCCGAGTACGGCTCGCAGATGCTCTCGCTCGGCGGCGTCCACCACCTCACCGGCGGCTCCAAGAAGGAGGGCCGGATGACCTGCGAGGCGCTGCTCGCGCTGTGCAACAAGCAGGCCGTGGAGCTCGCCGTCGACGAGGGCGTCAGAATCGTGGTCCAGGCCGGCGCGCCGCCGGTCATCGACGGCGTCGTCGAGCACCGCATGCGCGTGGGCTGCGGCTCGGCGGCCATCGGCATGTTCGCCAGGCAATGGTTCGAGCACGTCGACGAGGTGGTCGTGGTCGACGACCACATCACCGGCGTGCTTTCCGAGCACCAGGCCGGCAAGCTGCTCGACGTGCCGCCGACGGGCATCAAGCTGCGCGGCCGCCGCTCGACGCCAGGCCGCTACTTCCGCGTGGCGGAGCCGGGATCGGGCTGGGGCGGCACCGACATCGAGGACCCGCTCGCCATCCTCGATCCGTTCGACCCGAAGGTGGCGCGCCCGGGAACGACGATCCTGATGGTCTCGACCACGGGCGACCACGCGGCCCACTTCGTCCTCGACGTGGCGCTACGGCCGGTGGAGACGCCGATGCCGGACGCGGTGCGCGCCAGCGTCGCCCGGGTGCAGGAGAACTGCGAGCCGGCGCTGTGCTCGGTGCTGTTCGTCGGCGGCGCCGGCGGCTCGCTGCGGGCGGGCGTGACGGAGAACCCCGTCGGACTGACGCGCTCGGTCAAGCAGGCGCTCACCCGGGTGACGAGCGGCGGCGCGCCGGTCTACGTCTGGCCCGGCGGCGGCATCACCTTCATGGTCGACGTCGCCCGCATGCCGAACGACGCCTTCGGCTACGTGCCGACCCCGGCGCTGGTGGCGCCGATCGAGTTCACCATGCGGCTCGAGGACTATCGCGCGCTCGGCGGCTACATGGACGCCGTGCGCCCGCTCTCCGAGATCGATGCCGTCGCGCGGCGGGTCGCGCTGGCGGCGCCGGACGCCGAGAGCTGGCCGCTCGCCCCGCGCCACTTCGCCGGCGGAGGCGGGTGATGGGCGCCCGGACGATGCACGGCGCCGCGCATCGCCTGCTCGCCGACGGGCGGCGCCTGCACCTGCATCACGGGCCGATCGACATCGTCGCGGAGGCGTTCGGACCGCCCGATGCGGTCCGCGCCGCCTACGCACGCGCCGTCGCGCGCTTCGAGACGGTCCTCGTCGAGCTCGTGGAGGAGCTCCCCGTGCTGCGCCGTCCGGTCGCGGACGGCCCCGTGCTCGTGCGCGGCGAGACGGCGACGCGGATGTGGCGGGCCGCCCGCGCCTTCGCTCCCGCCTTCGTCACGCCGATGGCGGGCGTCGCCGGTGCGGTCGCCGAGACGGTGCTCGCCGCGCTCGTCGCAGATGCCGCGATCGGGCGTGCCTACGTCAACGACGGCGGCGACATCGCGCTCCACCTGGCGCCCGGCTCGGCGCCGCTGACGGCGCTCATCGCCGTCGACCCGCACGATCCCGCGAGCCCCGGCGACCTCGTCGTCGCGCCGGGCGATCCCTGGCGGGGCATCGCCACGAGCGGTCGGCACGGGCGCAGCCACTCGCTGGGCATCGCCGACAGCGTCACGGTGCTGGCGGAGACGGCCGCCGTCGCCGACGTCGCGGCGACGCTGATCGCCAACGCGGTCGACCTGCCGGGGCATCCAGCCGTCGTCCGCACGCCGGCGTCGGCACTCGACCCGGACAGCGACCTCGGGGAGCGGCTCGTCACGACGGCCGTCGGGCCGCTCGATGCGGCGGACGTGTCATGGGCACTCGACATGGGCGAGCGAACGGCCGAAAAGTACGTCGCCGCCGGGCTGATCGGCGGTGCGCTCGTCGTTCTCGGCGGCGTGGCGCGCGTCGTCGGCGACGTGCCCCTGCGCGGCGGGGGCGGCCGGGGACCAGAGCAGAGGGGTTGTGCAGCGTGGCAGAGATCGTCATCCGCAAGGACGTCCTGATCGTCGAGGAGATCCGGCACGAGGGCGGCCCGCCGGCGGCCGTGCCGCCGCGCAAGGGCGCGATCGTCACCGTCATCGCCAACCCCTTCGCCGGCGGCTACGCGCCACGGATCGAGGGCTTCATGGACGACCTGAAGCCACTGGGCGTCGCCATGGCGAGGAAGCTCATCGACGCGCTCGGCGGCGACCCGAAGGCGATCCAGGGCTACGGCAAGGGCGCCATCGTCGGCGTCGCCGGCGAGATCGAGCACGGCGCGCTCTGGCACGTGCCGGGCGGCTACGCCATGCGCGAGGCGCTGGGCGGGGCGCTCGCCATCGTGCCCTCGACGAAGAAGGTCGGCGCCGCCGGGGCCCGCCTCGACGTGCCGATCACCCATGTCGATGCCTCCTACGTGCGCTCGCATTTCGACGCGATGGAGGTGGGCGTGCCCGACGCCCCGCGTCCGGACGAGCTCGCCTACGTGCTGGTGATGACGATCGGCGGGCGCGTGCACGCGCGCGTCGGCGGCCTCACGCCGGAGGGCATCTCGGTGCGCGACGGCCAACGCTGATCGCACGGCGGGTCTCGGCTCGCCGTGGATGCCACGCCCGAGCGAGGGCAGAGAGAGTGACCCGCAGCGCAGGCGGGCGACACGCAGAGCTGGGAGCAGGACCATGAGAACCAGAATCGTCGCGGCGGCATCGGCCGCCGCCATCGCAGCGCTCGGGCTCGCGGCGCCCGCCGCGGCGCAGGCGGAGCGCGAGTTCCGCATCGGCATGATCACGCCGCCGGCCCACGTCTGGAACCAGGAGGCCGCCGCGCTCGGCGAGACGCTCTCCGAGCTCTCGGACGGGCGTTTCTCGATCGCGGTGTTCCCCTCGGGGCAGCTCGGCAACGAATCGACCATGCTCCAGCAGCTGCAGACCGGCGCGCTCGACATGGCCTGGCTGACGACCGCCGAGGTGACGACCCGCGTGCCCGACATCTCGGCGCTGCACGCGCCCTTCCTCGTCGAGGACATCGCCGGCGCCGCCGCGATCCTGCGCAGCGAGCCGGCGCAGGAGATGCTCGAGAAGCTGCCCGCCGCCACCGGCACGGTCGGCCCCTGCTTCGCCATGACCGGCATGCGCCAGCTCCTCTCCCGCGAGACCGTCGACGACGTCGCCGACCTCGCCGGCAAGCGCTTCCGGATCACGCCCGCGCCGCCGATACGCACCTGCTTCGAGATGCTCGACGCCGCGCCCGCGCCGATGCCGCTCACCAAGGTCTACGACTCGCTCGCCAACGGCCCGGTCGACGCGCTCGACGTGG
>JBNPEA010000165.1:0-4724 GCA_051117315.1 Salinarimonas sp.
CCCATGTTGACGGGGTTCCGGGCCACCCCGTTGCGGAAGGCCAGGGCGTAGTCGCCCGTCGCGTCGAAGACCGCGCCGGAGAGCCAGCCGCCGAAGGCCATGCCCAGGATCGTCGCCATCAGCACGAGGCCGACGCGCATGCCCGCCTCGGCCGGGGCGAAGTACTCGCGCACGACGATGGCGTAGCTCGGGACGATGCCGCCCTGGAACAGGCCGAACAGCGCCGAGACGACGAACAGCGCCGACAGGCCGTCGACCAGGAGGTAGAGCAGCAGCGCCAGCGCCTGCAGGGTCGAGCCGAGGAGCAGCGTCGCGAGCCCGCCGATCCGGTCGGCGATGAAGCCCGAGGCGATGCGGCTGACGATGCCGAAGAGCATCATCAGGGAGAGCATCTGCGCCCCCGCGCCCGCGCCGAAGCCGAGCTCGGCGCAATAGGCGACGATGTGCACCTGCGGCATCGCCATCGCCACGCAGCAGGCGATGCCGGCGACGAAGAGCAGCGCTGTGAGCGCGTTGGTGGACAGGCCGAGCGCGGCGCGCCCCGGCGGCGCGAGGTGCGCCTCGCTCGCCTCGCCCAGCGGCGCGCGCCGGCGCAGCGCCAACGCCAGCGGCACCATGCCGACGAGGAGGATGCCGGCGATGACGAGATGCGCCGTGCGCCAGCCGCTGGTCTCGACGAGGTGCTGCACGATCGGCGGCCAGATGGCGCCCGCGACGTAGTTCCCGGCCGCGCAGATCGCCACCGCGATGCCCCGCCGCCGGCGGAACCAGTGCGAGATCTCCGCGATCAGCGGCCCGAGCGTCGCCGAGGCGCCGAGCCCGACGAGGCCGTGGGCGAGGATGAAGATCGCGAGGCTCGGCGCGATGGAGCTCGCGGCGTAGCCGGTGGAGAGGAGGCCCGCACCGGCGAGGAGCGGCGGGACGATTCCCACCCTGTCCGCCAGCCGCCCCATCGTCACGCCGCCGCCGGCGAAGGCCAGCATCAGGACGGTGTAGGCGAGCGAGGAGGCCGCGCGGCTCGCCGCGAAATCCGCCTCGACCGTGGGCATGACCACGACCACCGACCACATGCCCACCCCGCCGAGCGAGGACAGGCACACGGCGATCGCGAGCCGGATCCACGCGGGACGGCCGTCGATCACCTCCGCGGTGGCGCGAGCGGGGCCGCGGGCGGGTTTCGTGGGTGCGTTCATGTGCCGAGCACTATCACGCGCGCGCCCGCGCGACGAGGGCGCGTCCGCCGAGGCCGCCGTGCGCGAAGGCGCGCGCGGCTCCGCCCTCACCCCTCCAGCGGCACCGTCTCCTCCAGCGCGATGCCGAAGCCGGCGAGGCCGACGTAGGAGCGCGACGAGCTCGCCAGGTTGCGGATCGAGGTGACGCCGAGGTCGCGCAGGATCTGCGCGCCGAGGCCGACCTCGCGCCAGGCGGCGTTGCGCTCTGCCTCCGAGCGGCCGGCCTCCTCCGAGTAGGAGGTCAACGGCACGCCGGCGGTGCCCTCGCGCAGGTAGACCAGGACGCCGCGCCCTTCCGCCGCGAAGCGCGCGAGCGCGCGGTCGACGGCGCCGGTCGGGCCGAAGACGTCGCTCACGACGTTGGCCCGATGCAGCCGCGCCAGCACACCCTTGCCGTCGCCGATCCGCCCGTGCACCAGGGCGAAGTGCTGCACGGCGTCGAACGGCGTCGTGTAGGCGTAGCCCGTCATCGGCCCGTGGCGGGTCTCGACGGCGAAGCTGCCGACGCGCTCCACCAGGCTTTCCCGGCGCTGGCGATAGGCGATCATGTCGGCCACCGAGACGCGCGCGAGGCCGTGCCGCTCCGCGAAGGCGACGATCTGGTCGCCCTTCATCACCGTGCCGTCGTCGTTGGCGAGCTCGCAGATCACGCCCACCTCGGGCAGGCCGGCGAGCCGGCACAGGTCCACCGCCGCCTCGGTATGGCCCGAGCGCATCAGCACGCCGCCTTCCTTGGCGACGAGCGGGAAGACGTGGCCGGGGCGCACGAAGTCCTCCGCGCCCATGTTGCCGTTGGCGAGGGCCCGCACGGTGTTGCAGCGCTGCTCGGCGGAGATGCCGGTGGTGAGCCCGTGGCGCACGTCCACCGAGACGGTGAAGGCGGTGCCGAGCGGCGCGTCGTTCGAGGCTACCATCGGGTCGAGCCGCAGGCGCTTGGCCTCGCCCGGCGTCACCGGCGCGCAGACGATGCCGCAGGTGTTGCGGATGATGAAGGCCATCTTCTCCGGCGTGCAGAGCGAGGCGGCGACGATGAGGTCGCCCTCGTTCTCGCGGTCGTCGTCGTCGGTGACGATGACGATCTCGCCGCGGGCGAAGGCTTCGATGGCGTTCGTGACCGATTGGGGCATGTGTTCGCTGCTCTGTTCGGGCGGGCCGCATCGGGCCGCGCAACGGTCCTAGCCGAAGGGACGCTCGAGGGGCCAGGCGCGCACCGCGCCGACCTGGCCCCTGTGACGCAGATAATGGTCGGCGATCACGCACGCCACCATGGCCTCGCCGACCGGCACCGCGCGGATGCCGACGCACGGGTCGTGGCGGCCCTTGGTGACGACCTCGGTCTCCTGGTTCTCGCGCGTCACGGAGGCGCGCGGCGCCAGGATCGAGGAGGTCGGCTTCACCGCGAAGCGGGCGACGACGGGCTGGCCCGTGGAGATGCCGCCGAGCACGCCGCCGGCCTTGTTGGACCGGAAGACCGGCGCGCCGTCGTTGCCCGGGCGCATCTCGTCGGCGTTCTCCTCGCCGGTGAGGGCGGCTGCCGCGAAGCCCTCGCCGATCTCGACCCCCTTGACCGCATTGATCGACATCAGCGCCCCGGCGAGCTCGCCGTCGAGCTTGCCGTAGACCGGCGCGCCGAGCCCGGGCGGCACGCCCTCGGCGACGACCTCGATCACCGCGCCCACGGACGAGCCCGCCTTGCGGATGCCGTCGAGATAGTCCGCCCAGCGCTCGGCGGCCTTCGCGTCCGGGCAGAAGAACGGGTTGCGGGAGACCTCCTCCCAGTCCCAGGCCGCGCGGTCGATTCTGTGCGGGCCCATCTGCACGAGCGCGCCGCGCACCACGAGCCCCGGCACGATCTTGCGGGCGATGGCGCCCGCCGCCACCCGCGCCGCCGTCTCGCGCGCCGAGGAGCGCCCGCCACCGCGATAGTCGCGCACGCCGTACTTCACGTCGTAGGCGAAATCGGCATGGCCGGGGCGGTAGGCGTCGCGGATCTCGCCGTAGTCCTTGGAGCGCTGGTCGACGTTCTCGATCACGAGCGCGATCGGCGTGCCGGTGGTCACCTGGGCCGCCATCCGCTCGTCCTGGAACACACCCGAGAGGATGCGCACCGCGTCCGGCTCGCGGCGCTGGGTGGTGTAGCGCGACTGCCCCGGCCGGCGCCGGTCGAGCTCGGCCTGGATCTCCTCGACGGTGAGCGGGATGCTCGGAGGGCAGCCGTCGACGACGCAGCCGAGAGCCGGCCCGTGGCTCTCGCCGAAGGTCGTGACGCGGAAGAGATGGCCGAAGGTGTTGTGAGACATGGACGCGCGCTCCTGCCCCGGTTTCTAGGGGAGAAGCGCAGAGAGGGGAAGGGGGCGCGAGAGCGCGCATCCCCGATCCGATGGCGGGTCCGGTAAAATACTTGGGACGAATGGAATTAGGTTTCAATTCATCCGCCTTCGATACGACTCGCCGGCGCCGACGGCCGAAGGCCGCGGTGTCGACACTCGGGAAGGGGCTGGGATGTTTCAATTCTCTCTGGCGCGGCGGGCGCGTCCGGACGACCGCGAGGCCGTGCGCGACGACGAAGCTCTTCGCGCCGTCGTCGATCATGCTGCCGTGCTCGACTCGCTGCCGAACAACGTGATGGTGCTCGATCCGAACGACGCCACCATCATCTACGCCAACCGGCGCAGCGTCGAGACGCTGCGTGCGATCCGCGCCGTGCTCCCCGCCGGCGTCGATCCCGACCGGATGGTCGGCACGAGCATGGACGTGTTCCATAAGAACCCGGCGCATCAGCGCGCCATCGTCGGGGATCCGTCGCGCCTGCCCTGGCGCACGAAGATCCGGCTCGGCACCGAGCGGATGGACCTGCACATCTCGCCGGTCTTCGACGCCGGCGGGCGCTATGTCGCAGCCACCCTGTCCTGGTCGGTGATCACGCGGCTGTCGAACGCCATCGAGGCGTTCGAGCGGACGATCACCGAGGCGACGACGGCGGTGCGCGACGCCGGCGCCGAGACCCGCGGCGCCGTGACCTCGGTGATCGACGCGACCCGCGCGACGTCGGAGCGGGCGATGTCCTCGTCCGGCGCTGCCCGCGACGCGTCCGCCAACGTCGGCACCGTGGCGGCGGCGGCGGAGGAGCTCGACGCCTCGATCGCCGAGATCTCGGGCCGCGTCCAGGCCTCCAACGAGGTGACGCGCCAGGCGGTCGGGCAGGCGCAGGCGACCTCGCAGAGCGTGTCGGCCCTCGCCGAGACTTCGCAGCGCATCGGCCAGATCGTCTCCGTGATCTCCTCGATCGCGGCGCAGACGAACCTCTTGGCGCTCAACGCCACGATCGAGGCCGCGCGGGCCGGACAGGCGGGCAAGGGCTTCGCCGTCGTGGCCGCCGAGGTGAAGACGCTGGCGAGCCAGACCGCCCGTGCCACCGAGGAGATCTCCGGCCAGATCGCCCACATCCAGAGCGCCACGGCCGAGACGGTGGGCGAGATCGACCAGATCCAG
>JBNPEA010000128.1:0-23246 GCA_051117315.1 Salinarimonas sp.
GCCGATCAGCTCGCGGGCGAAGTAGTCCTCGAGCGTGATGCCGCCGGCGAGGCCCGGCCGCCCGCCGGGCCTCGCTATGGCCAGGCCGTTGATCGTGAAACCTGCGGCGAGCGCGTCGGCGCGCGCCGCGGCGAGCGGGCGCCCGCCGCGATTTCCGCTGTCCGCAGTCACGTCGATGATGCGCCGCGTGCCCTCGATGGCGTTCTCCTCGACGAGCCGCACAGAGAAGTCGATGGCGTTCGAGATCGAGTTCCAGCCAGAGGCGCCGCGCGGCGCGGCCATCAACTCGTCGGCGAAGGCGCGCGCGCTTTCGGGCCCGTCGATGATCCGCCAGTCGACGACGAGCACCTGCGAGCCCGGCCCGCCCCATTCCACGTAGGCGACGGCGATGGAGCCGAGCATGCCCTGGGCGATCGCCGACAGCACGTCCTCGCTCGCGAGCGCCTCTCCCCAGCTCCGCCGCTGGAAGTAGAGCTCGTCGTCGTCGATCGAGCCCGAGCCGTCGGCGGCGAAGACGAGCTCGAGGTCGACGAACGCGACGTCCGGGCCGATGTCCTGCGCCCGCGCGATCGGGGCTGCGAGCATCAGGGCGGCGCCGAGCAGTGCGGCGGCGATCGTCCTCGGCACGGGCGGCTCCTCGGCGGTGCGGGCGTTTTCGACTCGACATAGCCCGCGCGCGCGCGGAGGGAAGGGCCGGGCCGCTGCCGAGACGAAACCTGTCGCCGAAGGTACGTGAAGGCGTCACATCCTGCGACGGCGTGGAGAAGCCCCCGATGCCAAGCCAGCGCGCCGCCTGATCGCCGCGCCACCCAGAGGCCCGCATAGCTCCGCCGGGTCGAACCGCATCGTTCTCGAAACCCATGTCGCCGAGCTCCTCGTTCCCGAGTTGCGCCCCGGTGACGTCGTCGTCTTGGAGAACCTCTCCGGTCACAAGGGTCACGGGTTCGGGAGATGATCGAGGCCGCCGGCGCCGAGCTTCGCGACCTGCCGCGCTACAATCCCGCCTTCAACCCGATCGAGAACGCCTTCGCCAAGCTCGAGGTCCGTCTCCGTCGAACCGCAGCGAGAACCCGCGATGGCCTGTGTTCGACAATCGGCCACGCCATGGACCTCTTCAGCCCCGACGAGTGCCGCAACTATCTCGCTGCCGCCGGGTACGATGCAATCTCATCGGAAATCCTCCAAGGGGTCTCGGCTGACCTTCGGCCGCACCATGGTAGCAGGGTTCCGACACACCTGGGTCGGTGGAGCCGTGCGTCCGTCTCGGCCGCAGAGTTGCAAAGTCAGACGCGTCGTCGCACTGTCGAGGTACGCCTCCGCGCCGTCCCGCTGTCCGGCGAACGGCCCAACTCCGAGAGCGCTATGTCAGAGACGATTTCCGGCATTCTCGCGGGTCACCCGGCAAACGCACCGGCGATCGGTGCGCCCGACCGCCCCTGGCTCGACCACGGTGGCCTGCGCGCCCTCGCGGCCGAGACCCGCACGGCGCTCAACTCCGCAGGAATCGGGCGCGGCGATCGGGTCGCCATCGTGCTGCCGAACGGGTCGGAGATGGCGGCGGCGTTCGTGGGCATCGCTCAGACGGCGGCGACGGCCCCGCTCAATCCGGCCTATCGGGCCGAGGAATTCGATTTCTACCTGTCCGACCTGCGCGCGAGGGCTCTGGTGGTCGCAGAGGGCTACGACGGTCCTGCGCTCGCAGCGGCCGCCTCGCACGGCGTTGGCGTCCTGCGCCTACGCAGCGACCCGGAGCGCGGCGCAGGCGCGTTCACGCTCCGGGCCGAGACCCCGACGGACCGCGCGGTCGACACCGAGCTTCCCCGCCGAGACGACGTGGCGCTGATTCTGCATACGTCGGGCACCACGTCGCGACCCAAGATCGTGCCGCTCTCGCAGGCCAACCTCGCTGCCTCCGCCCGCCATATCGCGACGGCCCTCGCCCTTGCACCCCAGGACCGCTGCCTCAACGTCATGCCGCTGTTCCACATTCACGGTCTCGTCGCGGCGGTGGCCGCGAGCCTCGGCGCGGGCGGTTCGGTCTGGTGCACTCCGGGCTTCGACGCCCTGCGCTTCTTCGGCTGGCTCGATTCGGCTGCGCCCACTTGGTTCACCGCGGTCCCGACAATGCATCAGGCGATCCTCGCCCGAGCGCCGCGCAACTCGGAGGCGATCGGGCGTGCGAAACTGCGCGTGATCCGATCGTCGTCGGCCTCGCTGCCGCCACAGGTCTTCGCCGCGCTCGCCGAAACTTTCGGGGTGCCTGTGATCGAAAGCTACGGCATGACAGAGGCGGCCCACCAGATGGCCTCCAATCCGCTGCCACCCCGGGCCCAGAAGCCCGGCTCGGTCGGCGTCGCCGCCGGCCCCGCGCTGCGCATAGCGGACGAGGTCGAGGACCGCCTTCACGAAGGCGCTGCGACCGGCGAGGTGGTGATCTCCGGGCCCAACGTCACCGAGGGCTACGAGGCCAACCCCGAGGCCAACGCGAAGAGCTTCTTCTCGGCCGAAGGACAGCGCTGGTTCCGGACCGGCGACCAGGGCATGCTGGATCCGGAGGGCTATCTCACCCTCACCGGGCGACTGAAGGAAATCATCAATCGAGGAGGCGAGAAGATCAGCCCGCTCGAGGTGGACACCGTTCTGATGGACCACCCCGCCGTACAGCAGGTCGTAACCTTCGCCATCCCGCATCCCAAGCTCGGCGAAGAGGTCGGCGCCGCCGTCGTCCTGCGCGAGGGCGCGGCGGCAGACGAAGCCGCGATCCGGGCCTTCGCCCGCGAACGGCTCGCCGATTTCAAGGTGCCGCGCCGGGTCGTCATCCTCGAGGAGATCCCGAAAGGCGCGACGGGCAAGCTGCAGCGGATCGGGCTCGCCGAGAAGCTGGGCCTCGCGGTGACGGAATAGACCATGCGCATCTGCATCTACGGCGCCGGCGCGATCGGCGGCTACCTGGGCTCGAAGCTCGCCGCCGCGGGCGCGGACGTCGCCCTCGTCGCGCGCGGCCCCCATCTCGCGGCGATGCAGGCCCACGGACTGCGGTTGATCGAGGACGGAACCGAGACCGTGCACGCCGTCCGCGCATCCGACCGGCCCGTCGATCTCGGCCCGCAGGATTACGTGATCGTCACGCTCAAGGCCCATTCCGTGCCGCCGGTCGTGCCGCTGATGCAGCCGCTCTTGGGGCCCGGCACCACCGTCGTCAGTGCGGTCAACGGCGTGCCCTGGTGGTATTTTCACGGCCTGGGCGGCCCGCTGGACGGTACCCGGCTCGCCTCCGTGGATCCGGGCGACGCGCAATGGACGGGGATCGGCCCCGAGCGCGTGCTCGGCTGCGTCGTCTATCCGGCGGCGGAGCTGTCCGCTCCCGGCACGGTGCGCCATATAGAGGGCAACCGCTTCACGCTCGGCGAGCCCGACGGGAGTCGGTCCGACCGCGCCCAGCGCCTCGCCGACGCGCTGTCGGCTGCCGGCCTCAAGGCTCCCGTGCGGCCCCGCATCCGGGACGAAATCTGGGTCAAGCTCTGGGGCAATCTCTCGTTCAACCCGATCTCGGCGCTGACGCACGCGACGCTCGACGTCCTCTGCACCGATCCCGGCACCCGGTCCGTCGCGCGCGCGATGATGGTCGAGGCGCAGGAAGTTGCGGAGAAGCTGGGGGTGAAGTTCCCGATCTCGGTCGACAAGCGGATCGAGGCCGGCGCGGCGGTCGGCGCTCACCGCACGTCGATGCTGCAGGACCTCGACGCCGGCCGGCCGATGGAGATCGGTGCGTTGGTCGGCGCGGTGCAGGAACTCGGTCGCCTGACCACGACGCCTACCCCGACGATCGACACCGTGCTGGCATTGATTTCACTGCGCGCGCGGTCCGCGCGGCAGAGCCTCGTTGGGTAACGGGCGGCCGTCCCTCGGATCGACTCTGTCCGCGAGATGTCTCCGCGAGAAAGTCGGGACGACGAGCCTCGGCCCGTCTCGTCGGCAGCGCCGAGCAGCATGACACACGGCCGGCCTCCGGCGACGCGGCTCCGGCCGGCCCATCAACCCCGCGCCCCTGCATAGTAGTCGATTCGCGCCTCGAGCCGCCCGACGAGATCGGCGAGCGTCAGGGCGAACGCGAAGAGGATGAGGATCAGCGCCCAGAAATGCGCCATCAGGAAGTTCTGCGAATACATCGAGAAGAGCGCCCCGACCCCGATGATCGAGACGAGCAGCTGTCCGATGACGACGCCCTTCACGCCGCGGATCACGCCCAGCCGGATCCCGGCGAGGATCTCCGGCAGCGCCGCGTAGAACACGATTCGCAGCCGCTGCCAGCGCGACGCGCCGAAGGAGCGCGACATCTCGACGAGCGAGGGCGAGACGTGCAGCACGCCCGCCCGGGTGTCGAGCGCGATGATCCAGACGGCGAACATGAAAACCGTGACGACTACCGTCGGCATGCCCATGCCGAACAGGATCATGATCACCGGGACGAGCGCCGAGAGCGGCGCGGACAGGAAGATGTTGACCCACATGTTGAGCAACCGATCCGCGGCCTTGACGAGGCCCATGAGCATGCCGAGCGCGACCCCGACGACGATCGCCAACGCGAGGCCGCCGATATAGGCGGCGACCGTGACGCGGGCCGCGGCGAGGAAGCTCGGTGTGCCGACGACGTCGTCGAGCGACGTCAGCACCTCCGAGAGGGGTGGGAAGAGCAGGACGAGCTCGAGCCGGCCTACGATCTCCCACAGTGCCGCCCAGAAGAGCAGCGCCACCAGCTTCGGGACGCGAAAGCCGTAGATCTCCATCGCGTCACTCCACGTAGGCCCGCAGGCCTTTCCAGATGTCGCCTATCAGGTCGAGATACTCGTCGTTGCGACGGATCAGGTCGGGATCGCCCGACCGGTCGATCCGCGGCATGACGATCCGGTTGAGACGCCCGGGGCGGGGCGAGAGCAGCACGATCCGGTCCGAGAGGTAGACCGCTTCCTCGATCGAATGGGTGACGAGGATGAACGTCTTCTTCTCGATCTCGCGCAGGCGCAGCAAATCCTCCTGGAACTTCCGGCGCGTCTGCTCGTCGACGGCCGAGAACGGCTCGTCCATGAGGAGCACGTCGGCGTCGACGCACAAGGCGCGCGCCAGGCCGACGCGCTGGCGCATCCCTCCGGAAAGCTCGTGCGGAAATTTCCGGTCGAAGCCGGCGAGGCCGACCTCCTCGATGTAGTGCCTGGCGCGTTCCTCGCGCTCGGCCTTGGCCACCCCGCGCAGCTCCAGCCCGAAGGCGACGTTGCGCACCACCGTCGCCCAGGGCATCAGCGCGAAATCCTGGAACACGAAGGCGCGTTCCGGCCCGGGGCCGGCGACACGCCTGCCGTTCACCGTCACCTCGCCCTCCGTCGGCTCCAGGAGGCCCGCGACGATCTTGAGGAGCGTCGTCTTCCCGCAGCCGGACGGGCCGAGAAGGCTCGTCAGCTCGCCGCGGTGAAAGTCCAGCGACACGTCCTTCAGCGCGACCACGCCGCCGCCGTAGGTCTTGTGGAGACCGCGCACGCAGATGATCGGATCGGCCGCCTCCGTCATCGTCACGCTCGGGGATTTCGGCATCGCCGTGGCCATCAGGCGCCTCGCTTCTCGGGTCGGAAGAGGATCGTCTCGAGCCGGTGCATCAGCGACACTGTCACGACCGCGAAGACCACGATCGAGAAAATCACGGCGTACATCTCGGCGAACTTGGCGATCGAGCGGTTGAAGGTGATGAGATCGCCGATTCCGGTGGGGGTGATCAGCAGCTCGGCGAGGACGACGCCGGAGAAGCCTTCCGCGACGCCGAGGCGGATGCCGGCGAACATCATCGGGCTCGCGGCGGGAAGCACGATCTTGAAGACCTCCTGCCGGCGCGTGCCCATGAAGGAGCGGCTCATATCGACGAGCGACGGCGTGACGTTGCGCACGGCCTTGTAGCTGTTGATGGCGATCACGGGCATGGCCAGCATGCACACGGCGAGCACCTTCGCCGTGAGCCCGATGCCGTAGACGAAGGTGATCAGCGGGATCAACGCGGCCATCGGCGCGGCCTGCATGGTGATGAAGACCGGCAGCGTCAGCCATTCGACGTCGCGGCGCAGCCCCATCATCACGCCGGCGCCGACCCCGATGCCGAGCGAGAGGACGAGGCCGATCACCAGCGGCTCGAGCGTGCGCAGGTAGGCCGCGCCCAGCGAGCCGTCCGCGACCATGCCCGCGAGGGCCGCCATGGTCTCGAGGAAGGTGGGGAAGGCCCAGTTGAAGTCGGTTCGAGCCGCGATCTCCCAGGCTGCGCAGAAGACGGCGAGCGAGAGAAGGCGCCACAGAAGCGGCATGCCGCCGAGCCTGTCGAGCGCGCGGCTCGTCAGGCCGGAGACGACGCGTGTCTCGGCGGCCCCTGTTCCTGCCGTCGCCATGATGTCCTCCGGACAGGTCCCGACCGCCCCGGCGTGACCGGGGCGGCCCGCACCTCGATCAGTTCGCGGCCTTGGCCGCCTCCAGCACCGAGAAGTCCCAGAACTGCGCCGGGTCGACGTTTTCGGGATCGCCCTCGAAGGACCCCGCCGCCGACAGGAACCGAAGGTCGTCGATCGCGTCCAGAGGCTCGCCGCCGTCGGTCGGATAGATGCCGTTCTCAACGGCCTCTATGTAATAGGGCACAGCCTCCGCGACGATGTCCGCGGGGAGATCGGGGAGAAGGCCGTAGGTCTCGCGCAGTTCGCCGACGATTGCGGGGTTCTCCGCGACCTCGGACCAGGTGCGCAGCAATTCCTCGACGAAGACCTGGAGGTCGTCGGCCCTGGTCTCGAGCACCCGCGTGCCCGCATAGAGCGCCTCGTCGGTGGCGTTCACGCCATCGAGCGGCAGACGGACGAATTTCCCGCCGCCCCGCCCCTGCAGCAGCCGGAAATTCGCGGCGTCGACGATCGAGGCATCGATCGTCCCCTGCAGCATCGCGCCGGCGCGGACCTCCGACCCGGGTACGTAGGAGACGTTCGCGTACTCGATCCCGTGAACCTGCTCCATGAGCCGCATCAGCGCTTCGGTCCCGGAGCCGCGCGAGTGGACGGTGACGTCCGCGCCGTCGAGATCCTGCCAGCTCGAATGCACCTCGGAATTGACGACCGGAAAGAACAGGAGCGTCGACACCCGGAAGAACATCCGGATCGGGGCATCGGAATTGGCGAGGAAGGCGTAGGGCGCGCCGACGCCGATATCGGCCTCGCCCGAGAGCACGGCCTGAACCGCGACGTCCTCCGAGTTGAAGAAGGTCATCTCCATCGGAACGCCGCGCTCCCCGGCTCGCTCCATCGCGATCAGCAGGTTGAGGCTCTCGACGCTGGCGATGTCGCCCAGGGCGACCCGCAGCGGGTCGTCTTGGGCCTGGGCCGCGCCCGCCGAAACGAGGAGCCCGGCCGCGGCCGTGATCGCGGCGATGCTCTTCAACAGGCTGCGTCTTGCGAGAACTCGTCTTGTCCTTGTCATCGTCTTCCTCCCTTGAACGGTCTTCGTGCGCCCTCCCGGCGGCACCCTCTTGGGGGTGCTCGCGCGAACCCTCATTGCTCTCCCTCGAACAGACGCGCCGAGACCGAGCGGATGTGCGCGCGCATGGCTTCGTAAGCGGCTTCGCGGTTGCGCTCGGCGATCGCGGCGGCGATCGCCGCGTGCTCGGCGAAGCTCGAATGATGCGCCGGCGGCTTCGCCGTCTCGCGGCTGACGGCGCCCCAGGCGACCGCGCGGCGCACCCTGTTGAGGTGGTCGAACAAGTCGAGAAGCAGCAGGTTGTCGCAGGCCTCGGCGATCGAGCGGTGGAACCGGTCGTCCTGTGCCTCGTACTCGACCCAGGTCGAGGCCGCGGCGGCCCGCTCCATGGCGAGGCGCATGCGCGTCATCGCCTCGCCCGAGGCATTGATCGCTGCCTCGCGGGCGATCGCGGGCTCGATCGCGATGCGCGCCCGGATCATGCGGAACGGGGTGAGCTGGCGGCCGAGTTCGACCGGGCGCCCGCCCGCCCCTCCAGCTTCGCCCGCGCTCTTGGCCACGAACGTGCCTTTGCCCACGTGCCGCCAGATCGCGCCCTCCCGTGCCAGCGCATCGAGCGCCCTGCGCAGCGCGGTTCTCGACAGGTCCAGGCTGACGATGAGCTCGCGTTCCGGCGGAATCCGGTCGCCGGGGGCGTACCTGCCGCTGCGGACGAAGGCGCGCAGCCGCTCGACGACGTCCTCCTCGCGGGCTTCCGCAGAAGGCGAGAGGGAGATGCCCTTCGATTGGTCGCGAAATTGATCCATATTTCGCTCGAACGATCGCGGTGTCCGACGAACAAATCGGAAAAATCGCGGGAAGCCGATATTGGTCGGTATTGATCCTACCACAGGATAGCCGTATGACAAGCTGCAAGGCAGTCGAAGCAGGAGTCGTGTCCCATGTCGGAATTCGTGATCGCCCCGCCGGAGACGGTGTCCGTTCCCGTGGCGGGAGGCGGCTCCTTCCCGGTGCGACGGGTCTATTGCATCGGGCGCAACTACGCGGCCCACGCCGTTGAAATGGGGCACGACCCCGACAAGGAGCCTCCTTTCTTCTTCCAGAAGAACGCCGATAATCTCGATCCGTCCGGCGAATTTCCCTATCCGGCGAAGACCGCTGACGTGCATCACGAGGCGGAGGTCGCCGTAATGCTCAAGGCCGGCGGCCGGAACATCCCCGTCGAGAAGGCGCTCGACTGCGTCTTCGGATACGCACTCGCCCTCGACATGACACGGCGCGACCTGCAGGGCGAGGCGAAGAAGCTCGGCCGCCCCTGGGAGATCGGGAAGGCTTTCGAGCGCTCCGCACCGATCGGGCCGGTGCGCCGGGTGGAGGAGGTCGGTCATCTCGCCGAGGGCCGGATCGCTCTGAAGGTGAACGGCGAGCTGCGGCAGGAGGGCGATCTCAACCAGATGATCTGGAAAGTGCCCGAGATGATCGCCTACCTGTCAGATTATTTCGAGCTCAAGCCCGGTGATGTCATACTCTCGGGGACGCCAGCCGGCGTCGGGGCCGTCGCGCCGGACGACGAGATGACGATCGAGGTCGCGCGACTTGGATCGATGACCGTGAGGGTCGTTTGATCACCACGTCGCGATCGGCGAGATGAAGCGAGCACCCCGAGATCGTGCAGTTCTTCGAACTCGGGAATGCTCCCGGCGAGCTCGGCTCCTGGGTGTGCGGCAAAGACCTAGGGCGGACAGCCTCCGGGTCATCGGCGCCGGGTTCCAGGCCCGAGCACTCCGGCTCCCGCCCTCCGCCCTTCGAAGGCCTTCGATCGATCCTTCGCTGTGCGGACGATTGCTCGCTTCGGCCGGGTGAGGATCGGGTGGCACACCGTTGTGATGGTTGGGCGGTATCACACGCGGATCGCGCGATCAGGCCTCCAGCCGACCGGCAACAGAGAGAAGATGCCTTCTCATGGCGCATTCGGCCGCCTCGGGATCGCGAGCGGCTATGGCTTCCAGAATAGTGTCGTGCTCCGAGAAGCTCGGATGCGTTTCGGGGGGCTTCGTCCCCACCCGCCTCACCGTTCCGAAGGAAACCATACGCCGGATCATATTCAGCTGGTCGAACAGCGCAAGCAGCGTCGGCGAGGCCGAGGCCTCGGCCAGACCGCGATGGAAATCGGCATCGAGAACCTCGTATTCGCGCCAGCTCGCACAGCGGCGCGAGCGGTCCGCGAGGAGCGAGAGACGCGCGATCTCGGTGGCCGATGCGTGCAGCGCCGCCTCTCGCGCCAGCGCCGGTTCGAAGGCCGCACGCGCCCGCATGGCGTCTGCCGGGCTGATATCGCGGGCGAGAGACTGAAGCCCGTCGATGGGGGCCCCCTCGTCCCTCCTAGCGAGGAAGGTGCCCTTGCCGACATGGCGCCACAGGACTCCTTCCGTGACGAGCACCTCGAGCGCCTTGCGGAGCGACGCCCTGCGCAGACCGAGCGCGGGCCCCAGTCGCCGCTCGGGAGGCAGCCTGTCACCGGCTGCAAAGCCCCGCTCCATGATGAAGGCGCGGAGTTGAGCCACTGCGGCAGCATCGGAAACTTCGTGCAAGGCGGCGTCTGCGCGCTCCTCATCGAGATCGACTCGTACCTGCTCGGTCAAAACGTCTTCTCCACGTGCTCAGCAACCTACTTATGGCTTGGCACAATCTAGATCAATGCCAATCGCTGGGATCGCGCGCTCAGGCTCCGTTCGTCGTACCGGAATTCGGCCGTGCGGTCGCCGGGCGAGGATGGTTGACGGGTCGATGCGGCGACGTGAACCGTCCGGATGAGTGGGTCGGCGATGGTCCACCAGCTCTCGTCGCGGCCCACGCCGATCCGGCCCGAGGCCATCGAGACCGGGAACGATCGACGTGTCGCGAGCCTCTGGAAGCCGTCTCGAAAATTGAGACTTGCCAATGATCAATCCGGATCAATATAAACGTTCAGGGAGTCGATCATGAAAGAACGGCATGCCCATCGAGGGCCAGAGCGCACCCGGCGTCGGGCGGGAGCCCCGGGATGACGGCAGCGCCCGTGTCTCTGACGATCGCGACGTGGGATCATGATCGCGTCATGCCGGTGCAGGACGGCCGAGTGAAGGTGCCAGGCGTAAACGTCGCGTCGCACATCCTTCCCACGACGAAACTCTTTCCCATTGCCGTACAGGAAGCGCGATTCGACGTGACCGAATTGTCGCTCTCGAGCCACATCCTTCAGATCGCCCGCGGCGAGGCGTCCTATATCGCCATCCCGGCTTTCGTCAGCCGAGCCTTCCGCCACAACGGCTTCTATCGACGCGCCGGCTCCGGCATCCGATCGCCGGCGGACTTTGCGGGCCGCGCCATCGGCGTGCCGGAGTACCAGATGACGGCGGCGCTGTGGATGCGGGGGATCATGGCCGACGACTATGGCGTGGCGCCGACGGCCGTACACTGGCGGACCGGCGCGCTCGACCAGGGCGTCCGGTACGAGCGGCTCGCCCTGGCCCCGCCGCCGGATCTTCGGATCACGCCCATCCAGGACGGCCAAACGCTTCAGTCTTTGCTTCTCGCCGGAGACATCGAGGGTCTTCTCGCGCCCAACCCCCCACGCGCCTTCATGGACGGCGACCCCCGGATCGAGCGGGTCTTCCCAGATTTCGAGGCAGTGGAACGGGGATGGCACCGCAGGACCGGCTTTTTCCCCATCATGCACGTCATCGCCCTCAGGCGGTCGCTTGCCGAGGAGCATCCATGGCTGGCCCGTGCTCTGTTCGAGGCGTTCAGCTCCGCACGCGACGTCGCCCTCCACCGTCTCCGCGACGTCTGGCTCGGCTCCGCCAACCGCCTGAGCCTGCCCTGGTTGAATGCCTCGATGGAACGTACCCGCGCGACGATGGGAGCGGACTACTGGCCCTACGGGTTCCGGGGCGCTCGCGCCGAGATCGCGGCCATGTGCCGCTACTCCATCGATCAGTTCCTGGCGCCGCGGCTCGTCGAGCCAGAGGAACTGTTCGAGCCGTCGCTCCTCGACACCTGAGGGGGCAACAATGTCGCTAAAAAAAATGGGAGGACTGCAAATGCTCAGACGCACTTTCACCGCTGGAGCCGTTACGCTGTGCGGACTTCTGGCCGCCAGCCTAGCCGTGGCGCAAGACATGCGTGCGCCCGATGGCCCCGTCGAGTTCACTGTCGGCTCGGGCGCCGGCGGATCGCCGGACGTGATCATGCGCACCTATGCACAAATCATGAACGAGCAGGGCATCGTCGAGAACTCGATCGTCGTCCAGAATCGTTCGGGCGCCGGGCACTCCAACGCCTACAACCACGTACTCGGCCTGCCCGGTGACGAAAACACGCTTCTGACCCTCGCTTCCCCTGTCTTCACGACCCCGATCGTTCAGGGGACGCCCTCTGTGATCGACCAGGTCACGCCGATCGCCGTTCTGGCCCAGTCCGAACTCCTTCTGTTCACAACGCCCGACAGCGATTTCAATTCGCTTCAGGACGTCGTTTCAGCCGCAGCTGCGCAGCCCGGACGTGTCCGCGTCGCGGGCGGCGCGTCGGGCGGCAACGACCACATCCTGACGGGCCTTCTCGAGTCGGCGACCGGCACCACGCTGACCTATATCCCGCACGAAAGTGGCAGCGCGGGACGGGCGACCTTCCTCGGCGGGAACGTCGAGCTGCACTTTGCGACGCTCTCCGAAGGTCTGGAGTTGATAGGCGGCGGCTCCGGCAAGCCTCTCGCGATCTTCTCGGCCGAACGCCGCAGCGAAGAGGCCCTGGCCGGAATTCCCACCGCGACGGAGCAGGGCGTCGATGTGGTGTACACCCAGTTCTGGGGCGTCGGCGGACCGGCAGATCTCGACCCGGCGGTCGCAGCCTGGTGGGCCGACAAGTTCCAGCAAGCCGCGGCCACCGAACAGTTCGCCTCATGGCTGTCGGACAACCTGTATCGCAGCGACATGGTCACGCTTGACGAGGCCGGCGACTATTTCGGCCGAGAGCAGCAGACCTTCCGTGATGTGCTGACCCGGATCGGTCTTGCGAAGTAGGACCTGAACCTTAGGCGCGGGGGGGAGACGATGCGTCCAGTGGAGGCCGTTCCGGCCCTGTTCATGCTGGTTCTGGCGGCCGCGGTCTACTTCGGCACGACAGGACTGAACTACTGGGACGGCCCGACGCCGGGCGCACGTTTCTTTCCCGCGATCCTCGCGGTCGCTGCAACCATGGTGGCGCTCTTGCTGCTCCTCGCCCAGTGGCGCGGGATCGAGAGGCTCGAGATTCACGCCCTCTCCCTGGTGGGCCTTCTCCGTGTCGGCGCGAGCTTCGCAGCGCTCGTGGCGCTCGCAGCTGGAATCCCCGTCCTGGGCTTCGTCCCGGTTCTCGGGGCCTTCGTTCTGGCGATGCTCTTCGTCGTGCTGCGCAGGCCCATCCTGCCCTCGCTCTTCGCGGCGGTGATCGTCGCAGGTTTCGTCCATCTCGTCTTCGTCCGCTGGCTGTCGGTTCCGCTCCCGATGCCGCTCGGCATCTGAGTTCAGAGGAAGAGTCGCGACATGCTCGACCAATTGATGCTTGGTTTCGCGACGGCCGTAGAGCCGCAGAACCTGATGTTCATCTTTTTGGGCGTCTTGATCGGGCAGATTGTCGGCGCCTTGCCGGGTCTGGGACCTTCGGCGGGAATGGCGCTGCTTCTTCCGCTGACCTTCGGGCTCGAGCCGGTAACGGCGGTGATGATGCTGGCGGGCATCATGTACGGCGCCCAGTACGGCGGCACGATCACTTCGGTCCTCATCAAGGTCCCGGGCGAGGCCTCGGGCGTGATGACCGCCGTGGACGGAAACGCGATGGCACGTCGGGGCCGCGCCGGCGCAGCTCTGGCGATCTCGGCCGTCGGCTCCTTTATCGCGGGGATCGGGGCCGTGACCGCCGTGGCGCTTCTCGCGCCGCCGCTCGCGAGCTTCGGGCTCAGGTTCAACGCGCCGGAGTACTTCCTCCTGGCGCTGCTCGGCATCCTCGCGATCGGTAGCCTCGGCGGCTCGCCGCTCAAGTCGCTGGCCGCGGCTCTCATCGGCCTCATGATCGCACTCATCGGCGTCGATCCGCTCACCGGCACGCCACGGCTCAGCTTCGACCAGCCGATTCTCATGAAGGGAGTCGACTTCATCCCCGTCGTCATCGGCGTGTTCGGGATTGCCGAGGTCCTCGCGTCGCTCGAGCGGATCGAGTCGGTTCAGCCGATCAGGACCCGTCTTCGCGACATGTGGCTTACCAAGGCCGACTGGATGAAGTGCCGTTTTTCGATCGTTCGCGGCGGCGTCATAGGTCTCTTCGTCGGGATTATGCCGGGCGCGGGCGCGTCGGTCGCTTCGCTTCTCGCCTATCTGACGGAGCGCAAGTTCAGCACCACGCCCGACGACTTCGGAAAGGGCGCCATCGACGGGGTCGCCGCGGCTGAGGCCGCGAACAACTCGGCCTCCCATGGTGCCGCGATCCCGATGCTGTCCCTCGGTATCCCCGGCTCGGCCTCGACGGCGATCCTGCTGGCCGCGCTCATCTTGCACGGTATCCGGCCGGGCCCGCAGCTAATGACACAGGAATCGGCGCTCGTTTGGGGGCTGATCGCGAGCATGTTCGTCGGCAACCTGTTCCTGCTGATCCTCAACCTACCTCTCGCGCCAGCCTTTGCCGCGCTACTCCGAATCCCGTACGTCTACCTCGCCCCTGCGATCCTCGGGATCTCGCTCGTCGGCGCTTATGCCGCGACCCTCGACATCTCTACGGTCTGGATGTCGCTGTTCTTCGGCGCGCTCGGATACGTCATGATCAAGTTCGGCGTGCCTCGCCCGCCCCTGGTTCTCGCTCTGGTGCTTGCCTCCCTGATGGAAATGTCGCTGCGCCAGTCCCTGCTCCTATCCTTCGGCAGCCCGTTGATCTTTGTCGAGCGACCAATCGCGGCCATTCTCCTGGTTGCCGTGGTGGCGGCGATCGCGCTTCCCATCGTCTCCGCCGTGCGCAGACGGAACGAGGTCTCGCCGGCCGCGGCTCGTAAAGCCGACGGATAGCTCGCGGGTCTGGGCGCCCGAGAGGGCTGGTGCGCCGACGACGTGTAGGCGACCGATCGGCGCTGCGATCGTTCAGGAGAAGCCGTACACGGCCCGCCCCAGATAGACGGCCCCGATCGCCATCACGATGATGCGCGTGTACCGCCGAAAGCTCCGATCGCTCAGCGCCTCGAGCGCGCGCCGACTCAGGGTCGCGGTTCGATCTCGGAACGGTGCTGGGGCCGATCGAGGGCAGGGGTGGGCGCATCGGCTTTCTGGCGCTCGTCGTCGCGTACGTGTTCGTCGTCTCCCGGGGTGGGTTCACGCTGACGACCTTCGTGTTCGTCCTGCTCGCGAGCCTGCTCGCCGGGCGGCGGCCCGTCGGGCGCGCGCTCGCCTTCGCGGCCGTCGCGGCCTTGTCGGGCTGGCTGTTCTTCATCGTGCTCCTCGGCACCCGCTTTCCACGAGGCCCCTTCGAGCACCTCGTCTCCTGGCTGGTGGCGTCATGGACCTGAATCTTGCCAACCTGGCGGAGCTCTTCCTCTATTCCGCCGGCATGTGGTGGGTGATCATCCCCGCCGTGATGGTCGGCATCGTCATGGGCGCGATCCCGGGATTCGCGGCGCACAACACCATCATCATGCTGCTGCCGCTGACGCTCGCCTTCGACGTCGACGTGGCGCTCACCTTCATGGTGGCGCTCTATTGCGCCTCGCATCTGGGCGGCGGGATCCCCGCGATCCTGCTCAACATTCCCGGCACCGGCGGCGCGGCGGCGACGACCCTCGACGGCTACGCCATGTCGAAGAAAGGACTGGCGGCGCGGGCGCTGGCCCTGAGCTTTGTCGCGTCGGTGATGGGCGGTCTCGTGACCTCGGCGTCAAGGCGCCGAGCTCCGTCATCGGCCTCGATCACGACGTCGACAGCAGCCTCGACCCGACCGGCACGCTCGACTACGAAGGCGAGCTCGCGGTGGTGATCGGGCGCGGCGGGCGCGGCATCAGCCGCGAACGCGCCATGGAGCACGTCTTCGGGTACACCATCGTCAACGACATCACGGCGCGCGACGTCCAGAACAGGCACAAGCAGTGGTTCCTGGGCAAATCCGCCGACACGTTCTGCCCCATGGGTCCGGCGCTCGTCACGGCGTCGGCGGTGGTCGACGTCACCGCTCTGCGGCTGGTCACGCGGGTCAACGGCGAGGTGCGTCAGGACGCGGTCGTGCGCGACCCGATCTTCGACATCCCCACCATCATTGCGACGATCTCGGCCGGCATCACCCTCCAGCCCGGCGACGTGATCGCGACGGGAACGCCGGCCGGCGTCGCTGTCGGCTTCTCGCCGCCGCGCTGGCTGCGCCCGGGCGATCGCGTCGAAGTCGCCATCGACGGCATCGGCTCGCTGACGAACCGGATCGTCTGAACGGTAGCCCGGGAGGGAGCCGAACATGCGCGCGCGACGCCTCGGCGACCTCACCGTCTCCGCCATCGGGCTGGGGTGCATGGGCATGACGCCGATCTACGGCACGCCCGACCCCGCCGAGGCGGTCGCCACCATTCGGCGCGCCCTCGATCCCGGCGTGTGCCTCCTCGATACGGCAGACGCGTATGCCGGCGGCGCGAACGAGCGCCTCGTCCGGGTGGCGTTGAAGGGGAGACGTGAGGGGGCGAGGAGCCCCTCTTCGGGGAGAGAGAGAGCCAGGGCTCAGCCGTACTTCACCGCGAGGTGACGCAGGTAGGGCGCCGGGTCGAGCCCGCGGCCGGTCGCCTGCACCAGCAGCTCGTCGCGGGAGAAGCGCCGGCCGTGGCGCCAGACCGCGGCGCGCAGCCAGTCGGCGAGCGGCGCGTAGTCCGCCCGCTCCAGGGCGTCGATCGCACCGGGATCGTCCTCGCGCACCGCCTCCATCAGCTGCGCCGCCATGACGTTGCCGATCGTGTAGGTGGGAAACGAGCCGATGTAGCCCGAGGACCAGTGCACGTCCTGGAGCACGCCGCGGCGCGCGTCCGGCACGACGAGGCCGAGGTCGCGGCGCACCAGCGCGTCCCACGCGCCGGGCAGGTCCGCCACGGCGAGGTCGCCCGCCATCAGCGCGGTTTCCAGCTCGACGCGCAGCATGATGTGGAGATCGTAGGTCAGCTCGTCCGCCTCGACCCGGATGAAGCCGGGCTCGGCGCGGGTGACAGCCGCGTAGAAGGCGTCCGCGTCGACGTCGGCGAGCTCCTCGGGGAACTGCGCCTGCAGCGCGGGGAAGTGGTTCGCCCAGAAGGTGGGCGTGCGCGCGACGTGGTTTTCCCACAGGCGCGACTGGCTCTCGTGCGCGCCGAAGCTCGTGCCGCCCACCCCGTAGAGGCCGACGAGGTCCGTCGTGAGCGCGGAGCGGGTATAGGCGGGCTCGACGTTCTGCTCGTAGAGCGCATGCCCGGTCTCGTGGAAGATGCCGAACAGAGAGCCCGGCAGGTAGTCCGGCCGGTAACGCGTGGTGATGCGCACGTCGTTGCGCGTGAAGCTCACCTCGAACGGGTGCACGGTGGTGTCGAGCCGGCCGTGGCTCAGGTCGTAGCCGAAGCGCTCTGCGATCGATAGCCCGAAGGCGCGCTGGCCCTCCATGGCGTAGCCGCGGGCGAGGAAGTCGTCGCGCGCCGGCGCACGCCCGCGGGCGCCGTCCAGCAGCGGCGCGATGCCCGCGCGCAGGGTGGCGAAGAGCGCCGAGAGCGAGGCGGCGGTCTCGCCGGGCTCGAACATCCCGACCATGGCGTCGTAGCGGTGCGCCTCCCAGCCGACCGCGTCGGCGTAATCCCGGGCGAGGCGCATCGTCTCCTCGAGATGGGGGGCGAAGAGGGCGAAGTCCGAGGTCGCTCGCGCCTGCGTCCAGGCGGCCTGCGCCCGGGTGCGCAGCGCCGCCCTGGCCTCGATCAAGTCCGCCGGCACGCGGGCGTGATGCGCGACCGCGGCCTCGGTCTGCGCCACGGCGCGGGCGTCGGGATGGTCCTGCGGCAGGCTCTCGACGGCGCGCCGCGCCGCGTCGAGGGCGCGGGCCATGGCGTCGCCGAGCAGCCGGTCGCGGGCGGCGCGGGTCAGGGTGGCGATCTGGAGGCCGCGGGTCTCGGCGCCGCCGGCGGGCATCATCGTGCGGCTGTCCCAGACGAGGACCGAGGCCGCGCAGAGCAGGTCGTTGATCGCGCCGATCTCGGCGCGGAAGGGTGCGAGCGTCACGCGACGCCTCCGTCGTGCAGGTGGCAGGCGGCGCGCTGGCCGGGGGCTATCGATTTCAGCACCGGCGCCTCGCGGCCGCAACGGGGGCCGGCCGAGGGGCAGCGGGGGTGGA
The DNA here is from genome assembly GCA_051117315.1 of Salinarimonas sp. Taxonomy (GTDB): domain Bacteria; phylum Pseudomonadota; class Alphaproteobacteria; order Rhizobiales; family Beijerinckiaceae; genus Salinarimonas. The sequence continues at coordinate 17,863 of JBNPEA010000128.1, forward strand.
AATGGCAGCCCGGCGGCGGCGCCAGCGGGGAGGGGATCTCGCCGGTGATCGGCTTGAACACGCCGCGGCCCGCGCCGATCTTCGGCACGCTCTCGAACAGCGCCTTTGTGTAGGGATGCGCCGGCGCGGCGTAGAGGGTGCGGGTCGGCGCCGTCTCGACGATGCGGCCGAGATACATGATCGCGACCCGGTCGGAGACGTGGCGCACGACGCCGAGATCGTGGCTCACGAAGATCGCGGTGAGGTCGAGGTCGCGGCGCAGGTCCTGGAACAGGTTCAAGACCTGCGCCTGGATCGAGACGTCCAGCGAGGCCACCGGCTCGTCGAGGACGAGCAGGTCCGGCTTCATGGCGAGCGCGCGGGCGATGGCGATGCGCTGGCGCTGCCCGCCCGAGAACTGGTGCGGAAAGCGCCGGCGCGAGGCGGCGTCGAAGCCGACGCGCTCCAGCACGTCGGCGACGTAGGCGTCGGAGTCTTTCTGGGAGACCAGCTTGTGCGCCACCGGCCCCTCGGCGACGGTGTCGGAGATGCGAACGCGCGGATTGAGGCTCGCGAAGGGGTCCTGGTGGATCATCTGCACGCGGGTGGTGAGCTTCTCCACCCGCCGCCCGCGCGAGACGGCCACCGGCTCGCCGTCGAAGCGGATGGCGCCGTCGCTCGGCGTGTAGATGCCCGCCACCATGCGCCCGAGCGTGGACTTGCCGCAGCCGCTCTCGCCCACGAGCCCCACCACCTCGCCACGCGACACGCCGAGGCTCACGTCGGTGACGGCGCGCACGATCTCGGGCGCGCCGGCGGCGCCGAGCGCGCGTGCGATGCGCTCGCCGAGCGTCGTCTGCTTCACGAAGCGCTTCGAGACGCCGTCGATGTCGAGGAGGTTGTCCATGCTGCGTCGGGCTCGATCGGGTGGTGGCACAGCGCCGCGCGGCGTGCGCCGTCGGTGGTCCGGATGGCGGGGTCGACGAGGCAGGCGTCCGTCGCGCGCGGGCAGCGCGGGCGGAAGGCGCAGCCCTCGGGGCGCTCCATCGGCGGCGGGGCCGAGCCCGGCACCTGCGGCAGGCGCGCGCCCGGCTCGTGCAGGCTCGGCACCGAGGCGAGCAGCCCCTGGGTGTAGGGATGGCGCGGGGAGGCGATGACGTCCTGCGCCGGCCCGCGCTCGACGATGCGCCCGGCATACATGACGCAGACCTCGTCGGCGAGGCTCGAGACCACCGCGAGATCGTGCGTGATCCACAGGAAGGCCGTGCCGGTCTCGTCGGCGAGGCGGCGCACCTCGGCCAGGATCTGGCCCTGGATCGAGACGTCGAGCGCCGTCGTCGGCTCGTCGGCGATGATCACCGACGGCCTGTGCAGCAGCGCGGTGGCGATCGCCACGCGCTGGCGCATGCCGCCCGAAAGCTGATGCGGATAGGCGTCGAGCCGCTCCTCGGGGGAGGGGATGCCCACCGTGCCCAGCGCGTCGCGGGCGCGGGCGAGCGCCTCGGCCTTCGACACCCGGTCGTGGGCGCGCACGGCGGCGGCCATCTGCGTGCCGATCTTGAGCACCGGGTTCAGCGTCATCATCGGGTCCTGGAAGACCATGGCGACGCGTGCCCCGCGCATGCGGCGCAGCTTGTCGGGGGAGAGCGCGAGCAGGTCCTCGCCCTCGAGCAGCACGCGCCCGCCGACGATCTCGCCCGGCGGCTCGATCAGGCCGAGGATCGAATAGCCGGTCACGCTCTTGCCCGAGCCCGATTCGCCGACGAGCCCCACGACCTCGCCGCGGCGCACGTCGAAGGAGACGCCGTCGACCGCCTTGAAGCTGCCCGCGCGGGTGGCGAAGGCGGTGGCGAGGTTCTGGACCGAGAGGACGACCTCGCTCATCGGCCACGCCTCGGGTTGAGCACGTGGCGCACCTGGTCGCCGACGAGGTTGATCGAGACGACGAGCACCATCAGCACCAGCCCCGGATAGATCGAGATCCAGTAGCGCCCCGAGAGAAGATAGGTGAAGCCGTTGGAGATCAGCGTGCCGAGCGAGGGCTGGGTCATCGGCAGGCCGAGCCCGAGGAAGGAGAGCGTCGCCTCGAGCGAGATGGCGGACGCGACCTGCACCGTCGCCACCACGATCAGCGGCGGCAGGGCGTTGGGCAGGAGGTGCTTGAACAGCACCCGGCGCGCCGGCAGCGGCGTCGAGAGCGCCGCCTCGATGTAGTCCTTTCGCCGCTCGGCGCTCGCCGCGCCGTGGGTGGTGCGCGCGAAGTACGCGTATTGCGCGGCGACCAGCGCGACGATGAGCTGGATCATCCCCTGGCCGAGCACGGCGACCAGCACCAGCGCGAGCAGGATCGCCGGCATCGAGAGCTGCAGGTCGATGGTGCGCATGATCAAGGCCTCGATCCGCCCGCCGTAATAGGCGGCGATCAGGCCCACCGTCGCGCCGAGCGCGAGCGCCACGGCGCCGGCGGCGACCCCCACCGTGAAGCTCACCCGCAGGCCGTAGAGGATGGCGGAGAACAGGTCGCGGCCCATCCCGTCCGTGCCGAGCAGGTGCGTGTAGCCGCCGCCGCCGACGCTGCCCGGCTCGAGGCGGGCGTCGAACAGGTCGAGGGTCGCCTGATTGTAGGGATTCTGCGGCGAGATCAGCGGCGCGAGGGCGGCCGCGACGAGGAGGATCAAGACGATCGCGAGCGCGATCACCGCGACCGGGCTCTGCCGGTAGTCGTACCAGACGTCGGCGAGCCGGGCCCGGCGGCTCGGGGCGGAGGCGGCGGCGGTCATGCGGCGCCCTTCGTGCGGATGCGTGGGTCGAGCTGGCCGTAGACGAGATCGACGACGAGGTTGATCGTCACGAACAGGACCACGACCAGGATGAGGTAGGCGACCATCACCGGGCGATCGAGCACCATGATCGAATCGATGATCAGCTTGCCCATGCCGGGCCAGGTGAAGATCGTCTCGGTGACGACGGCGAAGGCGAGGGTCGAGCCGAACTCGAGGCCGAACACCGTCACGATCGGGATGGAGATGTTCTTGAGCGCGTGCAGGCCCACCACCTGATGCTCGGGCAGGCCCTGCGCGCGGGCGAAGCGCACGAAGTCCGAGCTCATCACCTCGATCATGCCCGCGCGCGCGAGCCGGATCAGCAGGCCGAGCTTGAACAAGGCGAGGTTGAAGGCCGGAAGCGCGAGGTGCGACAGCCCCTCCCACGAGAAGATCGAGACCTCGACGCCGAGGATCTCCTGCGTCGGCCCGCGCCCTCCCGAGGGGAGCCAGCCGAGCTCGATGGCGAACAGCATGATGAGGAGGAGCCCGACCCAGAAGGTCGGCACCGAGAAGCCGAGCACGGAGAGGCCCATGATCAGCTTCGAGGACAGCGCGTCCGGCTTGTAGCCGGCCCAGATCCCGAGCGGGATGCCCACCACGGTGGCGATCACCATGGCCGAGAGCGCGAGCTCCAGCGTCGCCGGCAGGCGCGAGAGGATGAGGTCGAGCACCGGGAGCCGGTAGACGAAGGACTGGCCGAAATCGCCGGTGAGCATGTTGCCGAGGAAGGTGAGGTACTGCACCGGCAGGGGCTGGTCGAAGCCGTATTGCACGATCAGCGCCTCGCGCAGCGCCTGGTCGGCGGCGGGGTCGATCAGGACGTCGATCGGGTTGCCGATGGCGTAGACGCCGACGAAGACGATCAGCGACATCACGAAGACGACGGCGATCGCCTGGAGGAGCCGTTGGATCAAGAAGCCGATCATGCGGTGCGCATCGTCTCGGTGAGGGGACGGGTCCGGCCGGGAGCGGGCGCTCCCGGCCGGACGGACGGTTCAGCCGGGGCTCACTGCGCCGGCGTGATCTTGTAGGCCAGGGTCTCCTGGTCGATGCGCGGGGTGAAATCCACCGTATCGGCCTTCGCCGCCCACACCGTCTGCAACTGCACGGTGGGGATCAGGATGCGCTCGTTCATGGAGATCTCGGTGACCTCCTTGAACAGCTCCGCGCGACGGTCGTCGTCGAGCTCGGCCGCGGCCTCCTGGATCAGCGTGTCGAGATCCGGGTTCGAGTAGTCCGCGCGGTTGAAGGCGCCGAGCCCGACCTCGGGATCGTTCGTGTGGACGAGCGAGCCGTAGGTGTAGGAGGCCTCGCCGGTGAGCGTGCCCCAGCCCGACATCCACATCGAGTATTCCTTCCGCGACACCGCGGGGAAGAACACCGTGCCGTTGAGCGCCTCGGCGCGCACCGTCAGGCCGGCGCGGGCCCACATCTGGCCGAGCGCCTCGCACACCGCGGCGTCGCCGGGCAGGCGGTTGTTGGTGCACTGGAACGGGATCTCGAAGCCGTCCGGATACCCCGCCTCGGCGAGCAGCGCCTTGGCGCGCTCGAGGTCGTACACGCGCTCGGGCAGGTCCATGCTGCCGCCGAAGAAGTCGGGCGGCATCAGCTGGTTGGCGGGCTTGCCGAGGCCCTCGAGCACCACGCGCACCAGCGCGTCGCGGTTGATGGCGAGGTCGAAGGCCTCGCGCACGCGGGCGTCCTGGAAGGGGTTCTCGTCGATCTCCTGACCGTTCACCCGCACCTTGATCGGCAGCGAGTCGGCGAAGCTGAAGTAGATGTCGAGGATGTAGACGCTATCGCCGATGAAGGTCTCCAGCGAGGAATCCCGCTGCATGGCGGCGTAGTCCGTCGCCGGGACATAGTTGATCATGTCGACCTGGCCGGACTTCAGCGCCGCGACGCGGGCCGGGTCGTTGGGGATCTCCTTGCGGATGACGGTCTCCCAATGCGGGGCCTCGCCCCAGTAATCCTCGAAGCGCTCCATCACGAGGTCGCCCTTGGGCTCCCAGGAGACGAGCCGATACGGGCCGGTGCCGATCGCCGCCTCGCCGGAGTTGAACTCCTCGTTGCGCGGGTCCATGCCGATGTCGTCCTGCACGACGAAGAGGCGGATGAAGTCGTTCGGCAGGGTGGGCGCCGGGCCGTTGGTCTTCACGTGCAGCGTGTAGTCGTCCACCACGATCGCCTCGGCGACGCGCTTGGTGTAGATCGTCATGCTCATCGGGCCGGTGACGACCGGGATCCGCTCGATGGAGAACTTGACGTCGTGCGCGGTGAGCTCGGTGCCGTCGTGGAATCTCACGCCCTCGCGGATCTTGAACTCCCAGGTCGTGTCGTCGACCGGCGTCCAGGAGGTGGCGAGCGCAGGCTCGAGCTGCAGGTTCTCGTCGACCCCTACCAGCGTGTCGAAGATGTGCCGCAGCGCCTCGGCGTGGCTGCCGAGCGTCGACCAGTGCGGGTCGATCGACTCGGGGCCGGCGCGCACGCCGATCGGCAGGGACTGCGCCTCGGGCTGAGTCGTGAGCGCGGTTGCCGCCAGCAGGGCCGCGGCGAGAGCGCCGGACAGAGCGACGGACG
>JBNPEA010000082.1:0-23182 GCA_051117315.1 Salinarimonas sp.
ACCTCCAGCGATCTGCTGCGCCGCCCCGGTCTGCCCGACGAGCGCCGTCGGCGCTACGTGGACGCGATCTCCGAAACGGTCGATCGCGGTGCCAAGCTGACGGCGCAGCTTCTCGCCTTCGCGCGCCGTCAATCGCTCAAGCCGGAGGCTTTCGACGTCGCGGCGCGCATCCAGGCGATCACCGAGATGCTCGCCACCATCGTCGGCGCGCGGGTGCCGATCGTCTCCGACGTGTCGGAAGAGCCGTGCTGGGTCATGGCCGATGTCAGCCAGTTCGAGACGGCGCTCGTCAACATGGCCGTGAACGCGCGTGACGCCATGGACGGCGAGGGGGCGCTCTCGGTCACGGTCCACCGCGCCACGCAGGTGCCGGCGATCCGAGGCCACGCGGCGAAGGGAGGCGACTTCGTCTGCGTCGGGCTTTCCGACACCGGATCGGGCATTCCGGCCGACAAGCTCGACCGGATCTTCGAGCCGTTCTACACGACGAAGGAGGTCGGCAAGGGCACGGGACTTGGCCTGAGCCAGGTGTTCGGGTTCGTCAAGCAATCGGGCGGCGACGTCCTGGTGGAGAGTGAAGCCGGTCGAGGCACGACCTTCACGCTCTTCCTGCCACGTGTCGACGGCAGGCCGGCGCGGGACCTCGCGATCGGCGACGCGATCCCGATCTCGGTCGAGGCGCATGGGCGCGGAAGGCGCGTGCTCGTGGTGGAGGACAACGCCGGCGTCGGCCGGTTCTCGACCCAGATCCTGCAGGATCTCGGATACGAGCCCACCCTGGCGCCCAACGGCAACGAGGCGCTCGCGCTTCTCGACGTGTCCGACGGCTTCGACGTGGTGTTCTCGGACGTCGTCATGCCGGGCATGAGCGGGATCGAGCTCGGCGAGGAGATCCGGCGCCGGCATCCCGGGCTGCCCGTCGTGCTCACGTCCGGCTACAGCCACGTGCTGGCGGAAGAGGGGCGTCACGGCTTCGAGCTGCTGAAGAAGCCCTATTCCGCCGAAGACCTGTCGCGCATGCTGAGGCGCACGACGCGGGTCCGCAGAGGACGGGCCTGAGCCCGGCCGTGCGGCGCGCGTCTCGCGGTCGTCGTCCACCCTCGACGATCGTCCGCGCCGCTCACCGCACCCTCACGCTGGAGGTCGCCCGCGTGCCTCGCGCGCGGCCTCGACGAGCGCCGTGAAGGCCGGAGAGAGCAGGGTCAGCGCCTGCGCGATCTCGGCGCGGGACATCTGCTTGGGCGGGCCCGCGGGCGTGTTGTTGGCATCGACCACGTAGATGCGGCCGTCGCCCCTGTCCCGCAGAACGTCGATCTCGGCGTAGTCCAGCCCCATGGCGTCCGCGAAGCGGAGAAGGCCGGCGCGCTCATCGTCCGTGAAGATCGCCTCGGGCGCCGCCATGCGCGCGGTGCGAACGTCCTTCAGATCCGCGTCGATGGGGCGACGCTTCTCGTAGACGACTGGGATGGTGCCGCCGTAGATCGGGACGCGCAGGTCGAGCGCCTGCCCCGCCTCCGTGGTGTCGATGAAACGCTGGTAGACACGGTCGGCGCGGACATTCTCGGGCCGCATCGGGGCCTCCACGATCCGGCCCTCGAAGGAATGGTTGGTATCGGCCTTCTCCACGAGAAGCCCTCGATGCTGCGTGGGGTCGACCGTCAGCGAATAGCCGAACACCTCTTCGAAGACTTGTCCCACCCGCCGCTTGGAGACGTCGCGGCAGCGCACGTTCACGCCCGGTTCCGGCGGGGCGGCAGGGTGCTGGTCCAGATGGTAGCAGCTGTACCAGAACAGGTCGTGGGGCTCCTCGGGCCGTGTCGTGATCCGGTAGCCGTTCACGGCACACAGCTTGAACAGGGCCTGGTAGCGAGAGGGCCGGTCCGGCCAGGCCAGGATCGTGAGCCGCGGCCACAATCCGGTTCGCAGCGCGATACGCGTCGGCGGGACGAACGGCGCCATCTCGTAGCCGACGCCGACGCCGTCGCGCAACCTGGCGCCCCGGGCGCCGGGCAGCACCGCCGCGACGCGTTTCATGACGGCGAGCGTCGGGATCATCGTGCCTCCGGATCGACAGGACATGTGCCCGAGCGCTGCAGCGAGCGAACGGGCGCGTGGACAATCGCTCGACGGACGGAGAGTTCCTCGTTCGGCGGTCCGGTCCCCTGGTCCGCGCCGCATGTGGCGTGCCGGCGACGCCGCATGCGGCGCACGCGCCTCAGCGTGGCGTACGGCCATGGAAACTTTTCAGGCCGTGCGACGTCATGGTCGGATACTTTTTCCAGGGAAGGGAGTGCGACATGCGCGTCGCGATGATCGGTTCGGGCTATGTGGGCCTGGTGTCGGGGGCCTGCTTCGCCGAGTTCGGCCACGAGGTCTGCTGTGTCGACAAGGACCCGGCGAAGATCGCCGCGCTCGAGGCGGGCCGGATGCCCATCTACGAGCCGGGGCTCGAGGATCTCGTGCGCCGCAACGTCGAGCAGCGCCGGCTCGCCTTCGCGACGGACCTGTCGGAGGCCGTCGCGGACGCCGAGGTCGTCTTCATCGCGGTCGGCACGCCCTCGCGCCGCGGCGACGGGCATGCCGACCTGTCCTACGTCACCGCGGCGGCCCGCGAGATCGCCCACGCCATGCGCGGCTACACGGTGGTGGTGACGAAGTCGACGGTGCCGGTCGGGACCGGCGACGAGGTCGAGCGGATCATCCGCGAGGAGCGGCCGGACGCCGAGTTCGCCGTCGTCTCCAATCCGGAATTCCTGCGCGAGGGCGCGGCGATCGACGACTTCAAGCGGCCCGACCGCATCGTCGTCGGCGCCGAGGACGAGCGCGCCGCGGACGTGATGCGCGCCCTCTACCGGCCGCTCTACCTCAACCAGGCCCCCGTGATCGTCACCTCGCGGCGCACGGCGGAGCTGACCAAGTACGCGGCGAACGCCTTCCTCGCCACGAAGATCACCTTCATCAACGAGATCGCGGACCTGTGCGAGAAGGTCGGCGCCGACGTCCAGGACGTCGCCCGCGGCATCGGGCTCGACAACCGCATCGGGCCGAAGTTCCTGCATGCCGGGCCGGGCTACGGCGGCTCGTGCTTCCCCAAGGACACGCTCGCCCTGATCAAGACCGCGCAGGACGCGGAATGCCCGGTGCGTATCGTCGAGACGGTCGCGGCGGTGAACGACCAGCGCAAGCGTGCCATGGGCCGCAAGGTGATCGCCGCCTGCGGCGGCTCCGTGCGCGGCAAGCGCATCGCCGTGCTGGGGCTCACCTTCAAGCCCAACACCGACGACATGCGCGATGCGCCCTCCATCGCCGTTGTCCAGGCGCTCCAGGACGGCGGGGCGACGGTGGTCGCGACCGATCCGGAGGGCGTCGAGCAGGCGAGGAAGGTGCTCGACGGCGTCGCCTACGCGCCCGACGCCTATGCCTGCGCGGAGGGCGCCGACGCGGCGGTGATCGTCACGGAATGGAACGCGTATCGCGCGCTCGACTTCGCGCATCTGGCACGCATCATGGCGGCGCCGGTCATCGTCGACCTGCGCAACGTCTACCGCCCCGAGGAGATGCGCGCGATGGGCATCTCCTACGCCAGCATCGGCCGGCACTGACCGGCCGCCATCGCGTGGGGCCCTCCGCCTGCGCGCGGCCTTCCCGTGCCCGGCGCCTCAACGCGCCCGGCGCAGGAGGGCCGGGCCGAGCGCGACGGCCGCGCCCGAGGCGAGCGCGAGCATCAGCGAGAGAGTGAGCGCCGCCTCGCGCAGCCGGCCGCCCGTCGCCGCCTCGCGGACGCGCCAGCGCAGCCCGCGCGCGAGCCCGGCGCCGAGCCCGGCGCCGCCACGCGAGCGCGCGAGTGCCGCCAGCGCCCGGCGGGCGCTCGCGTCCTCCAGCACGTCGGCCACCCCATACTTGGAGCCGAAGGCGCGCGCCAGGATCGCTCGCTCCTCGGACGAGAGCGGGCCACGGCCCAGCCGGAGCGCCGCCCGGAAGTCGCGGGTCGCCTCGCGCCACAGGCGCTTGCGCGACAGGACCACGGCGCGCTGGATCAGCGCCCGGCGCCTCTGCGCGTCGTCGAGGTCGGCCGGCGCGCCGGGGAGATAGGCGCCCAACGGGAACGTGCGATAGACTTCCCGGAAGATCCGCTGATCGGCCTCGAGCCAGCGCCGCTGCGCCGATCCCGCCTCGAACCTGTCCGTCTGCGAGCCGCGGGCGCCGTCGTGGACCCGCTGGTCGAAGACCACCGCCTCGGTCACGGCGGGGCGCGCCGCGCGCGCGAGGCGGATCGCCATCTCGTAGTCCTGGCTGCGGGTGAGGCGCGTGTCGAACGGCCCGACCGCCTCGTAGAGGCTCTTGCGCACCAGCATGCCGGGCTGGTGGGCGAAGAAGTCCTCCAGTGTCGCAACGAGGAAATCGTCGGGCGCGGCGGCGCGCCAGTAGCCCGTGCCGAGCATGCGGCGGGCGCCGGTGCCGGGCTCCTCGACGAAACGGTCGTGGCGCCCGTAGGCGAAGCCGGCGTCGGGACTGGCGGCGAGCAGCCCGGCGAGCCGCTCGTGGGCATCGGGTCGCGCCAGGTCGTCGTCGTCGACGATCCAGATCCACGGATGCGCCGCGCGTGCGATGGCGAGGTTGAGCGAGGCCGACTTGCCCGTGTTGGCGTCCTTGCGCAGGTAGGTGACACGGGCGCCGTAGGTCGCGACGACCGCGTCCGTCCCGTCGGTCGAGGCGTCGTCGACGACGAGGATCTCGTCGACGGGCCGCGTCTGCGCGAGCACCGAGTCGATGGCGGCGCGGAGATAGCCCGCGCGCTCGTAGGTCGGGATGACGACGGTCGTCCTGTCCATGCTGCCTGTGCTCCCGCCGCTCATCGTTCCGCGCCGGCGGGCCGGCTGCCGTCCGCGAGCGCGAGCAGCATGGCTTCCAGGCGATCGTTGAGGATGTCGTTGTCGAACTGCGCCTCGATGCGCCGGCGCGCCTTCTCGGTGAAGCCGGCGCGTGCGTCCCCGTCGCGCACGAGGCGGACGAGATGGTCTGCCAGCGTGTCGGAATCCCGCTCGGGCGCGAGGAGCCCCTCCTCGCCGTCCCCGATCAGCTCGGGAATGCCGCTGTGCCGGGTGGAGACGACGGGCAGCCCCGCCGCCATGGCCTCCATCAGCGAGACCGGAATGCCTTCCATGTCGCCGTCCTGCGCGGTGACGCTCGGCAGCGCGAACACGTCGGCCTCGGCGAGCGCGGCGCGCACCGCGTCGTGCGGGAGCGCGCCGCGAAAGCGCACGGCGTCGTCGAGCCCGAGCGACGAGGCGAGCGCCTTCAGGTTCGCCTCCAGCGGCCCGGTGCCGACGATCGTCAGCTCGAGATCGGGCTCCTCGCGCCGCGCGCGGGCGAGGGCGCGCAGCAGGAACTCGGTGCCCTTCTTCTCGACGAGCCGGCCCACGGTCACGATCCGGCGCACGGGGCGGCTCGCCGGACGGGGCGTGTAGCGCAGGCTCGAGAGGTCGACGCCCATCCGGTGCACGAATGTCCGCTGCGGAGGCGCGCCGAGGGCGATCAGGCGCGCGCGCCACATCTCGCTGACGGCGAGGAAGAGATCGCCCTGGGCGAACAGATCGTCGTAGATCCGCGGCGAGGTGAGAGCGCGCGAGACATCGTCGCCATGGAAGATCGTGACGAGCTTCGCCCGCCGGCGCCGCCGACGGGTCGCCTGGGCGAGCGCGGCGCCGAACCAGCCGAAGTTGCACACGACGACGTCCTGGGCGGCGCAGGCTCGCCGCTCGATCGCCGCCTCGAGGCCGCGCCGCACGCGCCAGGGCAGGCGTCCCTGCAGGCGCGCCAGGGCCGGCCGGCGCGGGCGCGTCGTCGCGATCCGCAGGTCGGGATCGAAGGCGATCGGGGAGGTCGCGGGATCGCCGGCCTGCTCGTCGGCGAGAACCGAGACGTCGTGGCCGCGCGCCACCATTCCCGCCACCTGGCGCGCGACGAAGGTCTCGCTCAGGGTCGGGAAGCGGCCGACCCGGAAGGCGATCTTCAGCGCACGGGTCGAGGGGCGGTGGGATGCGGGCGAGCGGATGGCGGTGCGATCGAGCATGGGGGCTCAGGGTTCGTGACGCGGGAAGGGGCTCGTGACGGCGAACGCCGCCGGCGCGGTCGGGTTCATCGACGCCCGCCCCCCCGGGCGAGGCGAGGCGAGGCGCGGCGCAGCGGAGGGGGGACCTAAGCGAAGAAGGGCGGATGCGACGGGTAGCGTCGCCCTCCGTACTTGGCCCGTGCGTTCCAGGGCCTCGCGGGATGCCCGAAGGCGAGCGAGCGGATCTGGTCGATGTGGCCGAAGGGCTCGAGCGGCGGCGCGGCGCCCGGCGGATTGTCCAGGATCTCGATCGTGACGCGCCTCTCGTCCGGCTCGCCCCGCACCCTCCAGCGGCCCGCGGCGGCCACGATGTCGAAGGCACCCCGCTCGACCGCCAGCGGCGCTTCCGGCTCGGTCCAGAACGCGTCCGCCTCCGGCAGCGCGTAGGCCGCGATCAGCGAGCGCAGCGACCAGAGCGGGCTCGCGGGCCCGGAATAGCGCTCGAGGAGACGCAGGTCGCGTGCGAAGTAGCCCTGCGTCGGGACGCCGTGGCGCAGGGCTCCGTGCGCCGCGAAATAGCGCCACGTCGTCGCGAGCGCCCGGCGCGCCTCGCCCGGGCCGACGAGATCGGGGTCGGTGCGCTGGCCGAAGACGAGCGGCGCCGCCGCGGCGATGCGGTAGGGGATCGAGCGTCCCATCACCGGGATGCCGTCGGGTCCGACGAGGTGCCTGTAGCTCTCGAGGAAGGCGCGCTGGCAGGGGCGGATGAAGTGCGGATCGAAGCCCGGGTCGATGCGGTCGATCCAGGAGAGCGCGTAGTGGAAGCCCCAGGCGCTGTAGTAGTCGACGGCGCCGCCGGGACCGTCCTCGAACCAGCCGTCGCCGAGATGGAAGCTCTTGATCCGTGCGAAGCGCTCGCGCGCGTCCGGCACCACGCCCGGCCGGCCGAGGGCGGCGAACACGCGGTCCACCAGCACGGCGAAGAGGTGCCAGTTGCTCTCGGGCGTCGCATAGCGTGCGAAGCCGGAGAACCAGTCCACGATCGTGTCCTGCCGCGCTTGGTCGAGCGTGTCCCAGACCTCCCCGCGCAGGAGCCACAGCGCGAGCGCGACGTCGGCCGCCTCGACCATGCGCTGGTCCTTGTCGCGGGAGAAGGCGCCCCAGTATTCCGGGTGCGACGGGTCGGTCCCCGTGACGATCCCGCGCGCCACGGTCTCGCGGGCGTCGAGCGTCTCGCCGTCGAGGAGGGGGATCGCGTGCGGGCGGCCCGAGGCGCACCAGGCAGCGAGCAACGGCGCGATGCGGGCGAAGCCCTCCAGGCGATCGTTGCGCGGCTCGTAGGCGTTCGGGAAGCCGGGATAGTCGGCGCCCGCGCCGCCGCTGGTGCGGTGGCGCTGAAAGCCGAGCGCGAAATAGCGGACGAGATCGTCGAAGGCGTCGCGCGGCGCGGGATCGTGCGCGATGCCGGCGAGCAGGCGCTCGCCGCGGCGGGGGAAGCGCCGCGCGCGCCAGACGATCTTGCCGCGCCGCCCGACCCCGCGGGCGAGGCGCGCCACGTCGCGCGCCCCGTCGCGGGCGACGCCGGCGAGGCCGTGCGTCCGCCCGTCGCCGGCCGTCACGTCCGGACCTCGAACAGGGCCTCGATGTTCTCGCAGGCGAGCTCCTCGTAGTCGAGGCCGTCTCGGCGAAACAGCTCCGGGTAGCGTTCGACGAGATCCATGCCGTCGCTCGAGAAGGTCTCGACGTAGCGGAGAGTGCGCATGCGCGCCCGCTCGTCACGCCACACGGCGCGAAAGCGCGCGAGCGGCCAGCCGTTGAGCTGCTCGTACTTGATCGGCCGCAGCTCGTTCTCCCGGCAATAGGCGTCGAGCGTCTCGCGATCGAACAGGAACTGGCAGAACGGGATCGGGATCTGGCGGTAGGCGTGCAGGCCCAGGCGCGAATTGTAGAGCGGCCCGAAGTTCAGGTAGACGAGCCCGCCCGGGCTCACGACCCGCAGGACCTCGCGGAATGCGACGGCCGGGTCGGCGACGTGCTCGAAGGCGTCGTAGGAGAACGCGAGGTCGATGCTGTCGTCGGGCAGCTCCAGCGCCTCGGCGTGCATGCATCGCAGGGAGGCTCCGGCGTCCCTCGCCCGCTGATCGAAGGCGTCGGATGCGGGGTCGATCGCGATCGCGTCCCAGCCTCGGCGGGCGAGCCCGGCGGATACCATGCCGTCCATGCAGCCGATCTCGAGGCTGCGCCGCCCCGCACCCCGGCCGCCGGACGGCGCCGGCAGCGCGTCGAGGAAGGCGGCGCGCTCCTCGCCGCGCGCGACGAAGGCCTCGGCGGAGTAGGAGAACAAGCGCGGCCGCTCGTAGCGGTGCAGGAGCTCGTGCAGATCGTCCAGGCCGAGCGTGCGCGCGGCGTCCTTCCCCGTGGCGCGCAGCCGCCGGCGCGTGCCGCGACCTTCCCAGAGCGCGCGCCGACGGCGCAGCGCGACGCCGAGCCGCAGCGACACGGCGGCGCGCAGGCTCCGCTCTCTCGGCACGAGCGAGTCGTGGGCCGCGCGCCGATCGCGGGTCTCTCGGATGGTGGTGACAGCGGTCATGGTTCAGCTCCCCTGGAGCGCGAGCAACTCGCGTGCCGCGGAGGCGGTTCCGCCAGGCCGCCTAGAGCCGCCCACCGCCGGCCCAGATCCGCTCCGGCACGCGGGCGCGCAGGGCGGCGAGGCCGGGACGCAGCGCCTCGCGGGGGCGCCGCGGAAGGGCGCAATAGCCGAGCCACGCCCACAGGCGCGGCTCCGTCGGGCGGCTCTTGATCGCGCGCGCGAGGTCGAGCGCGGCCCGGCGGGGGGAGCCGAATTCCGAGCGTATCTCGCGGCGTGCGCTGTCGAGCAGGAAGAGGTGGCGCACACCCGCGCGCTTGGCGTCGTGGGCGAACCGCGCGGCGAAGGCGGCACGCGCCGCCATGTTGGCGTCGAAGTGCCGAGAGCGGCGCCCCGCCTCGCCCGGCACCGCGCCGCCACCCCCGGCCTCGCCGCCCTCGTCGTGGTAGATCGTCAGCATGTCGGGCACGCAGTCGACCTCGTAGAAGCGGGCGATGCGCGCCCAGTACTCGTAGTCCTCGATCGCCGGGAGCGTCGTGTCGAAACCGCCGACCGCGTCGACGACGGACCGGCGGATCATCACCCCGCTGGCGCTGGTGATCGGGTTGCGCCGCAGGAACTCGGGCCAGAGATCCCCGCGCAGGCTCGCCGGCTTCTCGATGCGGTCCCCGTCGGCGCCGTGCTCGAGCACGCCGGTGTAGCACAAGCCGACGCCGTCGGGCCGGCGATGCATCAGCGCGACCTGGCGCGCGAGCTTCTCGGGGAGCCACTCGTCGTCGGAATCGAGGAAGGCGATCAGCGAGCCGCGGGCCTCGTCCATGCCGCGGTTGCGGGCCGCGGCGACGCCGCCGTTCTCCGGCTGGCGCACGTAGCGCAGCCGCGGATCGCCGAACCCGGCGACCACGGCGGCGATGTCCTCCCGCCGCGACGCGTCGTCGACGACGATCGCCTCGAGGTTCGCGTAGGACTGGGCCACGACCCCGCGCAGAGCGCGGGCGAGGAGGGCGCCCCGTTCGAAGGTGGGGACGACGACGCTGACGAGCGGCTCGTCCGGCTCCACGAGCGCGCGATCGGGCGCCGGCGTGCGCGCGGCGACGGACGGCCTCACCGGCAGGCGCGCGTCCGGGATCACCGGAACGCGTTCGTGCAGGCGCCGTCGGAGCGCGCGCGTTCCGTCCCCGCCGCCGTGCTCCCGGGCCGAGGTGAGCGCCCGCTCGGCGAGATCGGGCTGTGCCGTGCCGGCGTCGCGCGCGAGGCCGTCGTAGGCGTCGGCCAGGGCGTGCCGGTAGGGCGCGAGGCGTCCCGCGTCGGCGAGCAGCTGCGCGATCCGGTCCACCACGAAGAGCCGCGACGTGAGCCCCTTGCGCGTCGCGCGCCGGCCGCTGAGCGAGACCGCCTCGCCGGGAAGCCGGCGATAGTAGGAGACCCCGCCCGCGGTGCGGATCAGCGGGACGCCGGCGACGAAGGCGCGCATCGCTACGTCCCCGTCGGTGTTGACCTTCACCTGCGGGTCCCAGCCGCCGCTCCTCTCGTAGGCCTCCCGCGACCACAACAGGGCGCACGGCGGATGGTACCAGCCCCGCAGCCAGGCGGAGAGATCGTCGTCCGAGCGCCGTCGGGGCGCGCAGGATTGCGGCGCGGCGTGCCAGGCGCCGCCGGTGAGCTCGTAGCGCATCCAGGCGCAGGCCGCGATCGCCCCGGGTGCCTCGCGCAGCACGGCGGCGAGCTCCTCGAGCACGGTCGGCCCGAGCAGGTCGTCCGCGTCGAGGAACATGATCGCCTCGCCGACCGCCTCCGCCGCGCCGGCGACGCGTGCCGCGGAGGCGCCTTCGGCGGGCACCCGGATCACACGCGCGAGCGGCGCGAAGCTCTCCGCGATCGAAACGCTGCGATCCGTCGAGCCGTTGTCGACGACGATCACCTCGGCGGGGCGCAGCGTCTGCGCCGTGACGCTGCGCAGGGTCTGGGCGAGGAAGGCCTCGCCATCGAGGACGGGAACGACGATCGAAATCCGCATCGGCTCAGCCCCCGAGCGCCCGCAGCACCGCCTCGACCCGGGCGGGCTCGACGGCGAGGTCGCGATCGAGCGGCGCGAGCGCCGGGTCGCCGCAGAAGCGGCCCTCGACCAGCCAGTAGCCGAGGCCCATCGCGCTCGCGAGCGCATAGAAATTGGGGTTCGGGAACGAGAGATCGGCGATCTCGACGATCTGCGTTCCCGGGCGGCAGAAGATCATGTTGGTCAGTCCCGCCCCGTGCGGGGCGAGCAGCACGGCGGTCTCCGACATCAGCCGGGCCTGCTCGGCGAAGCCGAGCTCCTCCATCACGACCGACTCGAACCCGGCCTTGGCGAGGAGCGGCTCGAGCGCAGCCTCGTTCTCGAGCCGACGCCCGCGCGCCTTGGCCCGCGAGATCAGCACGCGCCTCCATGGCGCGCGCTCGGGAACCGGGCCGAGCCTGTCGCGCACGAGCCGCAGCAGCTCGGGCCGGAACCGGTCGGTGTCGACGAGGGTGAGCTCCCCGACCTCCAGCGGGAGGTCGGGATCGATCGTGCAGACGGCCGCGGGGTCGAGGCCGAACATGCGCAGCGTCGCGTCGATCGCCGGGTTCGACCGCGCCGGCAGCGCGAGATCCCCGAGCAGGCCGCGCTCCTCGAGCAGGCACAGCTTGGGCACGTGGGCGGTGAGCCAATGCGAGTGGTTGTGGTAGACGCGCTCCGCGATCCAGGCGACCCGCTCGCGGCGCTGCGCCGGCGCACCGCGCGCCAGCGCCTCGCGATGGCCCGGCCGGAAGGGCATCTCGCGCAGGAAGGCGGAACGCCCGCGGCGGTCGAGCACGACCGGATAGTAGTTGCGCTTGCTCGGCTCGGTGAAGGCGACGATGCGGCGTTCCGGAAGGGTGGCGAGCAGCGTGCGCCCGCTCGCACGTGTCGGCACGTCGCGCATGGCGTAGCCCCACCAGCCGGCCTCGTCGGGGAGATCCTCGCGCCGCGCGACGTTGCGCGGCAGCGGGTTGTCCGCGACGGCGGGCTCGTGGATCCGTTCGTGGGAGAGCGCATTCCCGCGCGCCACGACGGAATCGAGCGGCTCCTCGCGCACCCAGCGCCAGTCGAACCAGGCGGGCGGGACGAGGCCCGCGCGCACCGCGCGTTCGGGAACGCGCGCGACGCGGGCGCGCAAGGGGCCGCGCAGCCAGGGGAGACGGCCCGGAGCCGTGGTGCGGGTGGCGGTCGCAGGATCGGTTCGCATGTGCCCTCTCAGCCGGTCGCGGCCATGACGCGGAAGTCGGAATGCCGGTCCTGCAACTCTTCGTAGCCGCCGCTGGCCTCGATCCGCCCGGCCTTGAGGAAGTACAGGGTGTCGCAATTGCGCAGCGTGCTCAGGCGGTGGGCGATCATGATGACGGTGCGATCGCCCCGCAGGGCCTCCACCGAGCCGATGATCGCCCGCTCCGTGCTGTTGTCGAGCGCGGATGTCGCCTCGTCGAAGACCAGCACCTGGGGGTCCTGGTAGAGCGCGCGGGCGATGCCGATGCGCTGGCGCTCGCCGCCGGAGAGCCGCACGCCGCGCTCGCCGACCCGCGTCTCGAGGCCCTGCGGCTGGCGCTCCACGAAGCGCTCGAGCTGCGCGATGCCGACCGCGCGCTGCACGGCCACCTCGTCGACCTCGTCCTCGGGGATGCCGAAGGCGATGTTGGCGCGGATCGTGTCGTCGAGCAGGTAGATCGACTGAGGCACGTAGCCGACGGCGCGCTGCCATGCGCGCACGCCGCTCTCGCGGATGTCGACGCCGTCCACGTAGACGCCTCCCTCCTCGGGCTCGACGAGGGCGAGCAGCGTGTCGACCAGCGTCGACTTGCCGGCGCCCGTGGACCCGACGAAGCCGACCGCGCTGCCGCGCGGAATGGAGACGTCGACGTCCTTCAGCGCCCAGCTATCGGTGTCCTGGTAGCGGTAGGAGACACCGCGCAGCTCGATCGCATCGTGCAGCGGCGTCGGCTTTCCCCGGGCCTTGCCGACCGTCTTGTATCGATCGTGCTCGAGCTCTCGCAGGTCTTCGTAGATCGGGTTGACGGAGACGAGGTTGTAGCGCAGGCCCGCCAGATGGCTCATGGCGGAGGTGAGCGCCTCGCGCAGGCGCACGAGCCCGACCACGAAGAGCGACAGCGTCACGAGAACCTCGTCGGTCGGCGTGCCGGCGAGCACCAGCCAGGCGACGAGCGCGAGCAGGCCGACGATGGCGCCGAGCTCGATCACGGGGCCGATGACCTTCATGGCGAGCTGCCGGTAGCGCAGGACCTGCGCGATCTTGGTGACCGCCGCGGCGACCTGCCGGGAGAAGTACCTCTCGCGACCCAGCACCCGGACCTCCTTGATGCCGCCGAAGGACTGGGTGATCGCCTTGAGCACGCGCCGGCCCTCGGTCTGCTCGCGCTCCCCGTAACGCCGAAGCCGCTCGCTGCCGAAGGCCACGCCGGCTCCCCCGATCACGCCGAAGAACAGGATCCAGTAGAGCGTGATCCACGGCTCGACGGCGAACAGGAAGCCGAGCACAGCGATCAGGATGACGACGCGCGTGCACAATTCGAGCGTCGCCGCGATGATCTGGCTCGACACCACGGAGACCTCGCGGTTCACGTTGCGCACGATCTCCGAGGAATTGCGGTGAAGATGGAAGGTGTAGGGCGCACTCAGGTATGCGTCTGTCAGCCGCCGCGCGAACGAGACCTGGCGGCCGGCGACATAGCGCATCTGAAGATAGAAATTGCCGATGAGCAGGGCCGTCTTCAGCGTGAACACGGCTGCGAGCGCCAACCCGCCCCAGACGACGAGGTCCGTCGTGGTCTCGATGCCGAGCATCGCGGCCGCGTCGGCGACGAGGGGGATGCGTTGCATGCGTTCCGGATCGACGACGAGGCCGACGAAGGCGGGCACGGCGGCGACGCCGATCACCTCCGCCGCCGCGGCGACCAGCATCAGGACGAAGAGAGCCGCGCCGCGTCGCTTCTCGCGGGCGTCGAGGAGCCAGAGCAGCTTCTTGTATTGCCGTATCATTGTCCGCCGATGAGTTTATGGGAATGCGGTCCACCCGAGCGTGGCGATCGGGTCGGCGCTCCGCGGGGTGGGCGCATGGTCAGGAGATCGCGCGGCGAACCGACGGGGCGGGTGTTTGGTTCCTCGCACCGCACGCGGATCGCGCGAGAGCCGCGGGCCGCATCGCCCCGGACGCGCAGTCCGCGGAACGTCGCTCGCCAGAGGACGTTGAGGGCCCGACGCGGGTCCAGCCTGGCCCGCCCTCCGAGGAGAATTCGCGACGATGCCCGTCCTCGTCACCGGCGGCGCCGGCTATATCGGCGCGCACGCGGCGCTCGCGCTCGTCGAGAATGGCGAGCGCGTCATCGTGCTCGACGACCTCTCGACCGGCGTGCGCGAGAACGTGCCGCCGCAGGCCGAGCTCGTCGTCGGTGACGTCGCGGACCGGGCGCTGGTCTCCCGGGTGATCGCCGCACACGGTATCGAGGAGGTGCTCCACTTCGCCGCCAGGATCGAGGTCGCGGCATCCGTCGCGGATCCGCTGCTCTTCTACGAGGCGAACACGGTCAAGACCCGAGCGCTCCTCGCGGCGGCGGTGGAGGGCGGCGTACGCCGGCTCGTGTTCTCGTCCACCGCCGCCGTCTACGGCGAGCCCGCCGCGCGCGCGCTCTCCGAGGACGCGCCGCTCGCGCCGATCAATCCCTACGGCCGCTCGAAGCTGATGAGCGAATGGATGATCGCCGACGCCGGGCGGGCCCACGGCCTCGCGACCGTCGTCCTGCGCTATTTCAACGTGGCCGGCGCCGATCCGGACGGCCGCGCGGGCCAGTGCTCGCGGGACGCGACCCATCTCGTGAAGCTCGCCTGCCAGGCCGCGCTCGGCCGGCGGCTGGGCCTGTCGATCTACGGCGAGGACTACGCCACGCCGGACGGGACCTGCGTGCGCGACTACATCCACGTCAGCGATCTCGCCGAGGCTCACGTCGCTGCGCTGCGGCATCTCCGGGCCGGGGGCGAGAGCCTGGTCCTGAACTGCGGCTACGGCCGCGGCGCTTCCGTTCGGGAGGTGGTCGAGACGGTCAAGCGCGTCGCCGCTGTCGACTTCCCGGTGACGAGCGCCCCGCGGCGCCCGGGCGACCCCGCCAGGCTCGTCGCCGATGCGACGCGCCTGCGCGAGACGCTCGACTGGACGCCGCGCTTCGACGACCTCGAGACCATCGTCGAGCAGGCGCTCGCCTGGGAGGCGCGTCTGGCGGCGGCCGAGGGCCTCCCACGCACCGCCGTCCGCGCTCGCTGACACGTCCGCATCGAACGTCCCATCGCACCCCATCAGGATCCCCAGGGAGTCCCATGCCGTTCCTCGAAGAAGGCCGTCCGGACGAAGAGCCCCGCCTACGAATCGACATGCCCGCGGTCGCCACCTTCCTGCGGCGGCGCTTCGGGCTCATCGCTCTGGTCATGCTCGCCTGCATCGCGCTCGGTGGCGCCTACGCCTTCACGGCGCAGCCGAAGTTCGCGGCGGTGGCGGGGCTCATCATCGACGATCCGCAGACCGATGCCGGCCGGCTCGGGACGGGGCTGGTGGAGAGCGCCGAGAGCCGGACCGCGATCGAGACGCAGATGCAGATCATCCGCTCGCAGGAGGTGGCGCTCAGCGTGGTCGACGCCCTCGACCTGGTGGAGGAACCTCGCTTCATCCCGAACCGGCCCGATGTCCTCACCGGTGCCGTCGGGTGGCTGCGCACGAGCCTGCGCGAACGTCTCGACGCGGCCTTCCAGGCGGAGGCCCCGGTCGCCGGTCGCACGGGCGGGCAGGCGGCGGATGCGGGTCCGCCGCTGACCCCCCGCGAGCGCGCGGCGGTGACGCTGCGCGCCAATCTCAGCGTCTACCGCCTCGGCTCCTCCCAGGCCGTCGAGGTGCGCTACGAAGGCAATCATCCCGAGATGGCGGCCGAGATCGCCAACGCCGTCGCGGAGGCCTACGTCCGAAACCGGCTCGAGGCGCGCTTCGACGCGGCCGAGAACGCTGCGTCGTGGTTGCGGGCCCGAATCTCCGAGCTGCAGGGTCGATTCAGCGAAACGGCGCGGCAGGTCCAGGCCTTCCGTGCCGAGAACGAGATCGTCGAGACCGGCGGCGGGCGCGGCCTCATCAACCAGCAGGCGCTCTCGGCGGTGAACGAGCGCCTCGTCACGGCGGCCAGCGAGACGGCGGAGGCGCAGGCGCGCGTCGCGCGCATCGAGCGTGCGCTCGCCAACGAGGACTACGCCGTCGAGTCCATCGATGCGGGCGAGAGCTCGGTGATCTCCGAGCTGCGTGCGCGCTGGCTCGAGCTCGCCGAGCGCGAGGCCGAGCGCGCCTCCCGTCTCGCGGAGGGGAGCCCGGCCCTCGAGGCGGTGCGGCGCGAGGCCGCCCGCACCGAGGACGCGATCCGCGCCGAGCTGGAACGGCTCGCTGGGCGCCTGCGGACCGAGGCCGAGGTGGCGCGGGCCCGCGAGGAGGATCTCCAGGACGAGATGGCGCGCCTGATCGCGCGCTCCAACGAGACCGCGGAGGCGGGCGTGCGTGTCCAGCAGCTGGAGAGCGAGGCCGAGGTGCTCCAGGCCGCCTTCGAGAGCTACCTGCGCCGCTACACCGACGTCATCCAGCAGCAGAGCGCGCCCTTCCTCACCGCCCGCATGATTTCCCCCGCCCTGGTGCCGCTGGCGCCGACGGGGCCGCGCAAGGCGCTCATCCTGGTGGTCTCGGCGATCCTGGGCGGCGGCCTCGGCCTCGCGCTCGCGATGCTGCTCGAGAGCTTCGACCGAGCGGTGCGGCTGCCACGGCATCTGGTCGAGGCGGGGATCCCGGCGCTCGGCGTCGTCCCCCTGGTCGCACGCGACAAGGCCTTCCGGAGCGACTCGATCGACGGTCTCGGCTACGCGGCCGCCGCGCCGGGGACGCCCTTCGCGAACGGCCTGCGCCGTGTGAAGGCGCAGATCGCGCAGGGGCTGACGGAGGGGAAGGGCGCCGTCATCGGCGTCGCCTCGATCTCCCCGGGGGAGGGGGCCTCGACGGTCGCCGGCAACCTCGGCCGTCTGTTCGCGCTGGGCGGCCGGACGACGCTCCTCGTCGACGCGAACCTGCACACGACCAACCTCGGCCATGCCGAGCCCGGCAACGATCCGGTCCGGCGCCTCTCCGCGCTGGGCAGCGAGGACCTGATCGAGCGCCTGCGCGACCCCGGGGAGAACGACCCGACCGCGACCCAGAGCGGCGCCGACCTGTTCGCGTCCAAGCGCATGAAGGCCTTCCTCGACGAGGCGCGCCAGCGCAACGAGGTGACGATCCTCGACCTGCCGGCGCTCGAGACCGTGCCGGATGCCAACGCCATCGCCTCGCTCGTCGATTCCATGGTGGTCGTGACGCAATGGGGGCGCACCAACCGGCCGGCCCTGATGGAGATGGCGGAGAGCCTGCGGGCCCACGGCGCGACCATCGCGGGCGGGGTCATCAACAAGGCGCGGCTGCGGGCCATGCGTGCGCACGGCCATCGCCCGACCGACGAGGGCTATCCGCTCCGCCGGGGCCGCACCGCCGCGTGATCGGCGCGGGGCGGCGCCCCGGCCTCGGTGCGGCGTCCTCAGCGGCGCTCGACGGCGTCGAGGAGCAGGCGCGTATCGTCGGAGTCGACGAAGGCGGCGGGATCGCGGGCGAGGAGACGCTCGCGCTGCGCCACGTACGCCTTCGGGTCGAACGTCTCCACCAGGGTGCGAACGGCCTCGACCGGCGGCTCGGGGAGGGCGAGGCCGAGATCGTCGGCCGCCACCCGTCGCCCGACCTCGGTCCCCGTCCGCGCCAGGGTCGGCGCCCCGAAATAACCGCCCTCGTAGAGACGGTTCGGCAGCAGCCAGTCCGAGTTCGCGCCGGCGTCGGTGTAGTCGAGCGCCCAGGTGTAGTGCACGCCGCCATAGAGATCGGCGAGGTCGTCGGGGCTCGCATAGGAGCCCTCGAAGACGAGATTCGGGCAGCGCGCCTGCGCCGCCTCGAGGCGCTCGCGGGAAATGTCCTCGGGCGCCAGCTTGCCGCGCAGGACGATCCGCACGCGCGGGCCGAGCCGTGCGGCGATCTCCTCGAGCAGATCGAGGCTGCGTGCACAGCGCAGCACGCCGAACCAGCCGATGACGACCGGCCCGTCGAGGGGCGGATGCCGCAGCCGCCGCGCGAACCGATCCGGCGCCGCGGCGATCCGGCCGGCCGGGATCTTGTTCTCGAGCAGCCGCCAGGGACCCGCATAGGCCTGCACCGGCTCGAAATAGCGCGAGACGAAGGCGGGCGCGCTGACCACGAGGCAATCGGCCCGGCGCAGCGCTCCCCGCTCGGCGGCGCGGAAGGCACGGCCGAGGCCGTCGTCGCGCAGGAACACGCGCTGCACGTCGAGCACCTCGTAGACCAGCGCCGCCTTCGAGCGGCTCAGGCGCTTGGCTGCGAGGGCGAGCGCCATCATGTCGATGTTGCGCGCATAGATCACCCGCGCCTCCCGCAGGGCGTCGGCATGCCGGAGCACCCGGGGCAGGGCCGAGGCAAGGATCGGCAGGCGCCGCGCGTAGTTGCGGTCGCGCGTCGCGCCGAGGGGGACGTTCTCCCAGGAGATCTCGGGCGGATGCGCGTCCTCCGGGCGCGGGCGGGCGAAGGTGAAGCCGAGGACGTGCCGGCCGGCGTCCTGGAACCCGGATATGCGCTTGCGCACCGTGCTGTCGTAGGCGTCGTGACCGAAGACCGCGACGATCGGGGCCGCACCGCTCATGGGCGTAGCTCCGGGTGTATCTCCGGGCGCGTCTCCGCACGCGGCCCCGGGACGGGCGACGGTGCCTGACCGCGCGCGTCGATCTGCGGCGTGGCATATTCGCGTCGCTCGTGGCCGAAAGCGCTGGCGACGAGGCCGGCGCCTCGCGCGATCGTGAACACCCGTCGCACCAGCCGGCTCGGGTCGCGCCAGCCGCCCGCGAGGGCGGTGCCGACGGCGAGCAGCCCACCCGCGCCGATCCGTACGATGCCGCGGGCGAGAGCGGTCGCGCGGCCGGACGCGGATCCGTACGGGTGGCGCTGCGTGCGCGCCTCCACGGCCCCGGTTCGGTACCAGCGCTGCGCCAGCCAAGCGAGCCGAACGCGTCGTGGGGGCACCCATTCGTGCACGATGGCGTCGTGGGCGACGGCTATGCGCCAGCCTCGGGCTGCAAGCGCCCGGAAGAACGCCGTGTCCTCGCCACCGAGCTCGTCGAAGGCGTCGTCGAAGCCGACCCCGGCTCGGGCGAGCGGGGCGCAGGCGATCAGGACGTTGTTGGTGCGGCCCTCGTCGGCATAGATGGCATCGTGCGGATTGCCGTCGGCGAAGAAGCCGCCGCGCAATGCGTATTCCGGCGGGCGTTCCTCGAAGATCGGGTGGACCGGCCCGACCGCCGCCGGCGCGGCGGTGCGCACGAGCGCCGCGCGCAGGGCGCCGAGCCAGGCCGGCGTCGCGACCTCGTCGTCGTCGATGAAGGCGAGCGCCTCCTCGCCGCCGTCGCGGACCGCGGCCAGCGCCGCGTTGCGGGCTCGCGAGAGGCCCTTCGCCGGTTCGTGGACGTAGCGTACCGCGTACCGGCTTCGGCTCGCGTGCGTGGCGACGACGTCATGCGCCGAACCGGTCTCGGAGTTGTCTACGACGACGATCCGCACCGCCGCGTCGGGGAGGTCCGCCGTCTCGAGCCGCTCGAGCGAGGCGAGGCAGCGCGCGAGGCTCGAGGGGCGCTCGTAGCTGCACACGCAAATGGCGACGCTGCCGGGCGTGGACGGCGCGATCATCGCGGGCGCCCGCAGACGATCGACTCGGGAAACTGGCACGGGTCGCCCGGCGCGGTGTAGGCGACGCGCTCGACCTCCATCGTCGGGGCGGGGTCGGTTTCGACGAAGCGTCCGAGCCACGGCTCGTACCGACCGCGCCCGCTGTAGAGCGCGAGGAAGATCTTGCCGGCGGTCCGCGGGATCAGGTCTGCGTCCGTGATCTCTCCCACCATCGTCCCATCGACGTAGAAGCGGATGTGCTCGGGGCTCCAGTCGAACGCGTAGTCGTGGAAAGCCTCGGACGTGTCGAAGCCCAGAGCGTGCGTCCTCGGCCCGTCGCCGTCCGAGCCATCGATCCAGGCGTTGAGCTCGACGCTCTCGGAACGCGCGCCGGGCAGCTCGATGTCGACCTCGTCGTGGGGATCGCCGAAATAGGGTCCCGTGTAGGTGAAGAAGGCGCTCATGATGCCCTGGCCGCGTGCGGCGCGCATCCGCACCTCGTAGATCCCGTAGGAGAAGACGTCCGTCGACTGGACCTCGGCGCAGATGAAGTCGCGCTCGGCCGTCGGCGCCCGCTCGACGCTGAACACGAGGCGATCCCCGGGCTTGCGCAACGCGTCGACGCTCCAGGTGCAATCGTAGTCGGGCGTATTCACCCATCCCTGGGATACGTACCAACGGTCGCGGTCGAGCTGCTCGTCCTCGAAGGTCTCGACGAACGACGCGCCGGTGCGCGCATCCTGCGCCTGTGCCGGCACGGGCAAGGCGAAGGTCAGCAAGAGCGGCGCGACGAGCGGCATGGCGCGCGAGTACGAGTTCCTCATCGAGACGGTCTCCTGGACACTTGAGGGGGGCACCCCGCGCGCTCGCCCGGGACTGCCCTCGAACGCGACAGGCCGCGTTTCGATCCTCGCGTCGTGCACGAAACCAACGGCGAGCCGTCGCGTTCGCGGTGCGGATCGTCGGCCTGCTACCCGCGCCGACCGTCGCCCGCCGACGGTCGCGTACCGACCGTAGCCCTCCCGCCGCCCCCCTCCGTCGCCCGCTCTCGGGAGCCCCCATGCTCGAACTCGCCGCCTTCCTGCTCGTCCTCGTCGCGGCCACGACCGTGTCGCTCTATCGGCTGGCGCTGCGCCGGATGGTGCGTGGCGTTCCCGAGACGCGCCTCGCCGAGACAGGTGCCGCCGAGGCGGGCTCCCCGGGTTCCGCACCGGCGTTTCGTGTCGCCTTTCTCACCTGCACACGCGCCGACGAGGCGCTGATCGCGGACAAGATCGCCAATCTCGCGGCCTGCCGGGCGGCGGTCCCCGGCAGCCGGGCGCTGCTGTTCGTCGACGGCGGCGAGGTGCCGTCGATCGATGCGGCGCGGAGCGTCGGCGTGGAGATCGAGGCGTCGCCGCGTCGCGTCGGCAAGATCGCGGGACTGGAGCGCCTGCTCGCGCGGGCCCGCGCCGACGTCGCCGTCATGAGCGACGTCAACGTCTTCCTGGAGCCCGACGCGGTGCGCCGCGCGCTGCGGCGCTTCGCCGACGAGGGGCTCGGCGCGGTCCAACTCGTCGTCGAGAACAGGCAGGACGACGCCGAGCTCGCCGGCGCGCTGGGGGGCTATGCCCGCTCCGACCTCGAGGTCTGCGCGCTGGAGACGCGCCTCGCCTCCATGGTGCATCTCGACGGCAGCGCCTGCGCCGTGCGTCCGGACTGCCTGCGCACGCTGGTGCCGGGCATGGCGGACGACCAGGCGATGGCCTTCGACGTCCTGCTCGCCGGGCGCCGCATCGCGCTCCATCCCGAGCGGGCGGCCTACGAGGTCGGGCGCACGAGCCTGCGCTCCGAGCTCGGGCGCAAGGTCCGCGTCGCCTGCAACTCGTTCTGTACCCACCTGCACTTCCGCGAGCGGCTGCACGAGCTGCCGGGGCGGGTCAAGGCCTTCTACGTCTTCCACAAGTTCCTGCGCTGGCTGCTGCCCTTCCAGCTCGCCCTCATCGGCCTCCTCCTCGGCGTGATCCTCTGGCGTGCCGTCGGCCCGCAGGGCCTGCTCGCGATCGCCGCAGGGGGCCTTCTCGTCACCGCTCTCGCGGCCGTCGTGAGCCTGCGGGCGCGCCGCGTGCTGGTGCTCGTCGCCTTCCTCGCCGCCTCCGGGTGGGGCGTGATGCGGGCGATGGCGGGGCGGCACTTCGTCTCCTGGCAGGGGTCGCGCACCGAGGCCGAGACGCGGGCCGAGATGCGAGCCACGGCGCCGGCGGAGGTGCGCGCCGGCGCGCCGGCCGGGGTCTCCCGCCGCGGGGAGCGCGCGGCATGATCGCGGCCAGCGTCATCGTCGCCGCCCACGACGCCGCCGGAACGATAGGCCCCGCGGTGGCGTCGGCCCTCGCGCAGAGCCTGCACGAGATCGAGGTCGTCGTCGTCGACGACGCCTCGCGGGACGCCACCGCCGAGGCGGCGCGCGCCGTCGCCGGAGGCGACCCGCGGCTGCGGCTCGTGACGCTGGGCGAGAACAGCGGTCCCGCCGGCGCGCGCAACGCCGGCATCGCCGTCGCGCGTGGTCGCTACGTCGCGGTCCTCGATGCGGACGACACCTTCGCGCCGACCCGGCTCGAGGCCCTCGTCCGGCTCGCCGAGGACGAGGGGGCGGAGATGGCGTGCGACGACCTCCTCCTCGTCGACGGTGACAGCGGCGCGAGCCTCGGGCCGATGTTCGGCCCGTCCGGCCTGCCGCCTGTCCTCGACGCCGCTTCCTTCGCGCTGGCGGACCTGCCCGACCCGCGCGCGCCCCGCCGCGGATCGGGCTTCCTCAAGCCTCTCGTTCGCCGGGACTTCCTCGCCCGGCACGGGCTCGCCTATCCCGAGCGGATGCGTTTCGCCGAGGATTACGCCTTCGCGCTCGCCTGCCTCCTCGCCGGCGCCCGCTGGCGGACGCTCGGCCGGCCGCTCTACCGCTATGCGGTTCACGACCGCTCGCTCACCGCGCGCCATCGCGCCGCCGACCTGGAGGCCCTGCGCGACGCGGACAACGCCGCGCTCGCCGGGCTTCCCGCCGACGCCGACGCCGGCACCCGGCGGGCGCTCGCTCTGCATCTGGCGAGCGTGCGTCGGCGCGCGGCGTGGGCGCGCTTCGTCGAGGACTACAAGGCCGGCTCGATCGGCGGCGCCCTGCGGGCCGCGGCCGTCGACCCGGACACGTTCCGTCACGTCGCCGGCCGCTGCCTCGCCCATCTGCGCGAGCGCGGCTTGCCGCGCCGCCCGCGGCGCGATCTGCCGAGGGATGTGCCGGGGGATCTGCCGTGACGAGCGGGCACCAAGCCGCCACGATCTCCGCGCCGCGCCGCGACGGCACGACGCTCGCCGTGTCGCTGCCGCAGGCGCGCGTCCTCCTCGCCATGATCGTGCTGCTGTCGGTCGTGCTGCTGCCGCTCGTCGGTCGCATCGCGGTGCTCGCCTTCGTGGGCGCCGGCATGGGTCTCGTGCTGCTGGCCGTCGACCGCCTGCGCGCGCACGCCGCCGACGTCGGCTTGTTCCTGCTGCCGTCCGCCGTGGCTCTCCTCTCGGCGGCGGGCTCCCTGCACCCTCAGCAGACGCTCTGGTACGGCGGTCAGTACGCGGTGAGCGCGATCGTCCTGATCGCGCTCACGCTGTCGATCGCGCCGCTCGTCGCGGTGCGCCTGGCGCGCGTCGCGATCGCGGTGGAGCTCGGGCTCCGCCCCGTCTTCCCCGCCC
>JBNPEA010000061.1:0-20404 GCA_051117315.1 Salinarimonas sp.
GATCCGTTATACGCGCCTCGCCGTTCCTGCCGCCAATCCATCCCGACCACCTCGCCCAGCAAACGAGGTGAAAGCTATCCTCATGCCGAACCCCCGAGAAGTACGGGGCGCTCGTATCGCTTACGGTGGATGAGATGATGCTCCACATAGCAGCCCAGGGAGGTCCCCCGATGCAGACCGTGCTCGTCGTCGATGCCGACGTCATCGTGCGCCATCACCTGACGGAATTCCTGCGGGATTGCGGCCTGCGCGTGGTCGAGGCGTCGAGCGCCGCCGAGGCGCGCACCTTCCTCGCCGAGGCGAGCCTGGGCATCGACATCGCCCTCATCGACGCCCGCCTGCCGGGCAGCGAGACGGCCTTCGCCCTGCGCAGCTGGATCGCGACGACCTATCCCAAGGTCAACGTCGTGCTCGCCGGCTCGCTCGAGACCGCCGTCGGCCATGCCTCGGACATCTGCGAGCAGGGGCCCGACCTGCCCAAGCCCTACGATCCGGCATCGGTGCTGGACCGCATCAAGCGGCTGCGCGCGGAGCGGGACCGGGGCTGACCGGGGCGCCCGGGCGAGACGCAGGAGGCGGCGGCGTACACGATCTCGCGAGCGCCGTGGACGCGGATTGTCGCAGCGGAAGATGTGTTGCAGGCTGCGTGGAAAGTCGAATTCCACACGCTTTCCCGTGCAAAAGCACTCCGGAGGTTCCCGACCATGCGCCCCGTCCTGAAGCTCGCCGCTCTCGCCGCGGGCGTCGTCGCCTGCGCCGTGCCGGCCTCCGCCGAGACGTTCCGCTGGTCGAGCGCGACCGACCCGCAGACCATGGACCCGCACGCCGTCAACGCCGCGCCGGTGACCTCCTTTCTCAACAATGTCTACGAGGGTCTGGTGCGCCGCAACGCCGAGATGGCGATCGAGCCTTCGCTCGCCACCGCCTGGGCGCCGCTCGACGGCGAGGACGGCTGGCGCTTCAACCTGCGCGAGGGCGTGACGTTCCACGACGGGGCGGACCTCACCGCCGACGACGTGCTGTTCTCCTACGAGCGTGCCGCCTCCGAGGAGAGCGACGTGCGCTCCTGGTTCGCGCCGGTCTCCGAGGTGCGCGTCGTCGACGACCTGACCATCGACTTCGTCACCAGTGCGCCGAACCCGCTCTTCCCGGATTCGATCGCGAACTTCCTGATCATGGACCGCGGCTGGGCCGAGGCGAACGAGGCCACCCGCCCCGCCCGCGACGCCGAGAACGCCGCCACCCGCGACGCCAACGGCACGGGGCCGTTCCGGCTCGTCTCCCGCGATCCCGGCATCGAGACGCGGCTCGCGCCCTTCGCCGGCTGGTGGGGCGAGGTCGAGCACAACATCACGGAAGCGGTCTACACACCGATCGGCAACGCCGCGACCGGGCTCGCCGCGCTGCTCTCGGGCGAGATCGACATGATCTCGCCGATCCCGCTGCAGGACGTGGAGCAGGTGGAGAGCCGCGAGGGCTTCCAGGTGCTGGGCGGGCTCGAGACCCGCGTGATCATGCTCGGCTTCGGCCACGACCGCGAGACGCTGAAGTACGGCGCCGACGCGGGCGCGCCCAACCCCTTCCTCGACGCGCGCGTGCGCCGCGCCGTGGCGCTCGCCATCGACGTCGGCACGATCGATCGGGTGATCATGCGCGGACGGTCGGCGCCCGCGAGCCAGCTCCTGCCGGCGGGCCTGAGCGGCTATTCGGAGGCGAACGACGCGCCCGTGACCTTCGACGAGGCCGGCGCCCGCGCGCTGCTGGCCGAGGCCGGCTACCCGGACGGCTTCTCCTTCGGCCTGATGTGCACCAACGACCGCTACATCAACGACGAGGCCGTGTGCCGCGCGGTCGCCTCGATGCTGGCGCGGGTCGGGATCGACGCCGAGCTCACCGTCATGCCGGTACGCACCTACTGGGAGGAGCTGCGCGCCGACAACTTCGACATGTACCTGCTGGGCTGGTCGCCCGGCACGTTCGACGCCGAGCACCCGATCCGCTTCCTCGCCGCGACGCCCAACGAAGAGACCCGGGTGGGCTCGTGGAACTTCGGCGGCTACTCGAACCCGCGCGTCGACGAGCTGCTGCCCCTCGTCCAGCAGGAGCTCGACCCCGCCGCCCGCCAGGCCATGCTCGACGAGATCGCCGCGATCCTCCAGGCGGAGGTGGCCTACGTGCCGCTCTACGTCGAGCCGCTGATCTGGGCGGCGAAGGAGACCATCGACCTGGTGCAGCGGCCGGACAATTTCTTCATGCTGCGCTGGGTGCGGGTGAATTGACTTGCCCGCTCCCGAGCCGTCCTGGGCATTTTCCTTCCCTGTAGGGGAAGGTGGACCGACGCGAAGCGGCGGGACGGATGGGGCACGCCGGAGGCGTGTTCCGCAAAGCGGAAATCGGGCCCCACTCCGCCGTCCAGCCTTGCCCCGTCGAGCCTTGCACCGATTCGGCTTCGCCGAACGCGCCTTCGGCGCGCCCCATCCGTCTCGGCTTCGCCGAGCCACCTTCCCCTACAGGGAAGGAAAAGGCTCGGCGCGCCCGCCGAGCACCTCCGCCGTTCCACGGCTCATGCACGAGCGCGCCGAGCGATGATCCCCTTCATCGCCCGGCGGCTCGTCCAGTCCCTGTTCGTGATGCTCGCCGTCGCGGCGCTGGCTTTCGCGCTGTTCCGCTTCGTCGGCGACCCGGTCTCGCAGATGACGGGCGTCGAGACCGCGCCCGAGGACATGGAGCGGCTGCGGGTCGAGCTCGGCCTGACCGACCCGGTCCCGGTCCAGTTCGCCCGCTTCGTCGGCGACCTCGTGACCCTCGATTTCGGCTATTCCTACCGCACCCGCCAGCCGGTGGGCGCGATGATCGCGCAGCGCATCCCCGCCACTCTCGAGCTCGGCCTCGTGGCTCTCCTCATCTCCCTCGTCGTCGGCGTGCCCGGCGGGGTCTACGCCGCCTTGAAGCCGCGCTCGCCGGCGACGCTGGCGCTGCTGGTCGGGACCCTCATCGGCGTCTCGGTGCCGACCTTCGTCATCGGCATCCTGCTCATCTTCCTGTTCGGCGTGCAGCTCGGCTGGCTGCCCACCTTCGGACGTGGCGGCACCGTCGAGATCGGCGGCTGGCGCACCTCGCTCCTGACGGTGGACGGCTGGCGGGCCCTGATCCTGCCGGCGATTACGCTCGGCCTCTACCAGCTGACGCTCACCCTGCGCCTCGTGCGCGCCGAGATGATGGAGGTGATGCGCACCGACCACATCCGCTTCGCCATGGCGCGGGGCCTGCCGCTGCGGTCGATCCACTACCGGCACGCGTTCGGCAACACGCTGGTGCCGGTCGTCACCATCGTCGCGCTCCAGTTCGGGGGCGTGATCGCCTTCTCGATCGTCACCGAGAGCGTGTTCCAATGGCCGGGGCTCGGGCTCCTGTTCCTCGAGTCGATCCGCTTCGTCGACATCCCCGTGATGGCCGTCTACCTGGTGCTGATCGGCTTCGTCTTCGTCATGCTCAACCTCCTCGTCGATCTCCTCTATGCGGCGATCGACCCGCGCATCCGCGTCACGGGGGCCGCCTGAGATGCTGCGCGCCCTCGTCCGCGACTCGGAGGTCGTCCATCTCCTGGTGAGGAGCCCCTTGGTGATGACCTGCGGGCTCGTCGCGCTCGCGATCCTCGCCGGCGCGGCTCTGGCGCCGTGGATCGCGCCGACCGACCCCTACGATCTGGCGAGCTTCAGCCTGATCGACGGCCTGCGCCCGCCCGCCTTCCTGGAGGGTGGCGACGCGCGCTTCCTGCTCGGCACCGACGACCAGGGCCGCGACATGGTCTCGGCCATCCTCTACGGCGCCCGGCTCTCGCTGGTGATCGGCCTCTCGGCCATGGCCTTCGCCGCCGTGCTCGGCGTCGGGCTCGGCCTCGCGGCCGGCTGGATCGGCGGGCGTTTCGATGCCGTGGTGATGCGCATCGCCGACGTGCAGCTCGCGCTGCCGGCGATCCTGACGGCGCTTCTCGTCGACGGCGTCGCCCGCGGGCTGCTGCCGCGGGACGCGCAGGAGGAGACCCGCGTCGCGGTGCTGATCGTGGCGATCGGCCTGTCGCTGTGGGTGAATTTCGCCCGCACCGCCCGCGCCTCGACCTTCCGCGCCAAGAACGAGGACTACGTCCAGGCCGCCATCGCCATGGGCGTCCACCCGGCACGCATCCTCCTCGTCGACATCCTGCCCAACATCGTCGGCCCGCTGCTGGTCATCGCCACCGTCGACCTCGCCTCGGCGATCCTGCTCGAGGCGACGCTGTCCTTCCTCGGCGTGGGCCTGCCGGCGGATGCGCCCTCGCTCGGCACGCTGATCCGCATCGGCATGCAGTTCCTGCTCTCGGGGGAGTGGTGGATCCTCTGGCTGCCCACGGCCTTCCTCGTCGTGCTCGTCGTCGCCATCAACGTCATCGGCGACTTCCTGCGTGACGTCTTCAATCCGAGGCTGCGCTGATGCTGGCGGAAGACCTCCTGAAAGTGGAGGGCCTCACGGTGGAGTTCCCCGGCCGCCGGGGAGTGTTCACGGCGGTGGAGGACGTGAGCCTGTCCGTCGCGCCGGGCGAGATCCACGGGCTCGTCGGCGAGAGCGGCGCCGGCAAGTCGACCATCGCCGCCGCGATCACCGGGCTCCTGCCCGAGCCCGGCCGCGTCGCGGCGGGAGCGATCCGCCTCGGCGAGACGGACCTCCTGGCGCTCCCGCCGGCGGCGCGCCACGCCGCGCGCGGCAAGCGCATCTCCATGATCTTCCAGGACCCGCAGACGAGCCTCAACCCCTTGATGACCATCGAGGCGCAGCTCGTCGAGACGATCCTCGCCCACGAGCCCGGCCTCGGCGAGACGGCGGCGCGGGCGCGAGCGGCCGCACTCCTTTCCGAGACCGGCATTCGCGACGCCGAACGGCGCATGAAAGCCTATCCGCACCAGTTCTCCGGGGGCATGCGCCAGCGTGTCGTGATCGCGCTCGCGCTCTGCACGAACCCCGAGCTCGTCATCGCCGACGAGCCGACGACGGCGCTCGATGTCGCCGTTCAGTCGCAGGTGCTGGCGCTGATCCGCGGGCTCGTCGACGAGCGCGGCATCGGGATGGTGCTGATCACCCACGACATCGGCGTGATCGCGCAGGTGACCGACCGGGTCACCGTGCTGCGCCACGGCCGCGTGGTGGAAGCCGGGCCGACGGCGGCGGTGCTGGGCTCTCCGCAGGCGGCCTATACGCGAAGCCTCATGGCCTCCGTGCCGCGGCTCGAGCGCCGGCTCGCGCGCTTCCCGCTGATCGCGATGGAGGGCGCGCCGGCCATCGTCCGTCCGGAAGGCGCGGCGCAGGCGGAGGCCTGGCTGAAGGCCCGTGCCGACGCCGCCCCGCCGCGTTCCGGCGAGGCGCTCGCCGTCGAGAACCTGACCGTCGCCTTCCCCGGCCCGCGGCGCGGGCTGTTCCGCAAGGGCGAGCCGTTCCTCGCCGTGTCCGACGTCGCCCTCGCCCTCCCCCGCGGGTCGGTGCTGGGCCTCGTCGGCGAGAGCGGCTCGGGCAAGTCGACGCTCGCCAAGGCGATCCTGGGCCTCGTCCAGCCCACCGCGGGCGTGATGCGCCACGACGGCACCCCGTTGCCGCCCGGCCGGTCGCGGCCGCGGTCGCACCCGGCGCGGCGGGCGATCCAGATGGTGTTCCAGGACCCCTACTCGTCGCTGAACTCGCGCCGGCGCATCGGCGCGATCCTGGCCGAGCCGCTGTCGCTCTACCGGATCGAGCCCGACGCCGCGGCGCGCGACCGGCTCGCGCGGGCCATGCTCGCCCTCGTCGGCCTGCCGGAGGACGCCGCCGAGCGCTATCCGCACCAGTTCTCCGGCGGCCAGCGCCAGCGCATCGCCATCGCCCGCGCGCTGCTGGCCCGCCCCGACGTGCTCGTCTGCGACGAGCCGACCTCGGCGCTCGACGTCTCGGTGCAGGCGCAGGTGCTCAACCTCCTGAAGGACCTGCAGGAGCGCTTCTCCCTCTCGATCCTGTTCATCAGCCACGATCTCGCGGTGGTGCGCCAGATGGCAGACCGGATCGCGGTGATGAAGGACGGGCGGCTCGTCGAGGCCGGCGAGAGCGAGGCGTTCTTCGCCGGCCCGCGAACGGACTACGCCCGCACGCTGCTCGCGCTGACGCCGTCGCTGGCGCTGCTCGACGAGGCCGGCGGCGCCCCGCCCTCCCCCGGCGAGACCGCGGCCGTTCGCGAAATGTGACAAGCCCGCCCGGAAATCGCCCAGAGCGGCCCCATCCGGGACCGCATTCGCGCCCGGAACGAACCGTCTACGGGGGCCGCCGCAGAGGCACCCGATGAACCCGCGACGGACGATCCGATGAAGCTCATCCAGCAGGCGGCAGCGGCCGCACTCCTTGCGACCACCCTCCTCGCCGCCCCGGCCCAGGCGCATCCCGTCGGAGGCGCCGCCGGCGCGATCCACGCGGCGACGGTGCACGCCTCTTGGTACGGCCCCGGCTTCCACGGCCGGCGCACCGCCAGCGGCGAGCGCTACGACATGGACGCGCTGACCGCGGCCCACAAGACGCTGCCCTTCGGCACCGAGGTGCGGGTGACGAACGTCTCCAACGGCAAGTCCGTCGTCGTGCGCATCACCGATCGCGGCCCCTTCGTGCGCGGGCGCGAGATCGACCTCTCCCGCGGCGCGGCCCGTGCCGTCGGCATGCTCGCGAGCGGCGTCGCCCAGGTGCGCATGGAAGTGCTCGGCTGAGATCCGGGTCGGCCGGCGCACGCCGATCGGAACGGGCGGGCCGCCCGGGACATTGTCCGGGCGACCATTCCCGCATCGGACCGGCATGCTCGAGATCTGGCTCAAGGCCGCCCACATCGCCTTCCTCTCGCTCTGGGCCGCGGGGCTCGTGGCGCTTCCCGCCCTGATCGGGCCGCGCACCGAGCCCGATGCGGGCGAGTATGCGCGCCGCATGCGCTTCACCCGGCTCGCCTTCGAGATCGTGGTCTCGCCGGCGGCCGTGTTCACCGTGGCGACCGGGACGGCGCTCGTCTTCGTCGCGTCCTGGGAGACGCCCTGGCTCGCCGTGAAGCTCACGGCGGTGGGAGGGATGGGGCTCCTGCACATGCTGATCGGGCGCGGCCTCGCGCGGCGCACCCGGCGGTTCGAGCCGGGCCCGGCGGTCCGCGCGACGATCGTGCTCGTCGCTCTCGTGCTGATCTTCACGGTCCTAGGGTTCGTCCTCGGCAAGCCCGCGATCGGCGAGGACGTGTTCCCCGCCTTCCTGCGCGAGGGACGGCCCGAAGGCTTCCCGGCGGGCCTGCTCGACGGCCTGCTCTCGGGGCTCGGGCGAGGCTCAGGGCTCGTGCACGAAGTCGCCGCCGCCGGCCCGCTCCTCCTCCTCTTCCGGAGCGGCGATGCCGAAACGGTGCTCGAACACGAGCTTGCCGCCGTGCCAGCCGGCGAAGCCGACGAGGACGACCTGCAGGCCCGAGAGCACGAGGCCCCAGGGCAGCACGGCGGCGAGATGGTCGTCGATGCGATGCGCCCAGCTGAGGGCGAGCACGCCCACCAGCGTCATGGCGATCACGCCGTGCGTCCAGCCGGCGGCGCGGCGGCGCGCGCCGGGGACGAGCATCATCTCGCCGAAGCCCGAGAGGGCGGCGGCGCAGCCCATCACGAAGGCCGCGCCCGCGCCCCACAGGCCGGCGCGGGCGAAGAACGGGTCGAGCGTCCACCAATAGGCGGCGTCCGAGCCCGCGACCCAGAACACGCCGGCGATCGGGAAAGCCACCAGCATCGCGTGGATCGGATGGCCGAAGAGGGCGACGCGACTGTCGAGATCGCCGAGCGCGTCGGGCTTGCCGAGGGTCGTCTCGATGGCGTTGGACCGGTGGGGGCGCATCGGGGATCCTTCTTGCTCCGAGCCTCGTCCATCGCGGCGGCGGCGACGCTCGCCGGCTGCGCGGGGCCGCTGTCGACCCTCGACCCCGCCCGGCCGGCGGCGGAGCGGGTCGCGACCCTGTGGTGGATCATGCTCGCCGGCGCGACGCTCATCCTCGTCGGCGTCTGCCTGCTCGCGCTGATCCCCTTCCTTCAAGCCCGGCGGGGCGCGGCGGTTTCATCGCGGATGCCGCGCGACGGCGTCTGGCTGTGGGGCGGAGGCCTCGCCTTCCCGCTGGTGACGCTGCTCGCGCTCCTCGTCTACGCCTTCGCCATCGACCCGATCGACGACGCGGCGCGAACCGGAACCGCTTCCGTGCGTGTCGAGGCGCTGGCGCGGCAATGGGACTGGACCTTCACGCATCGGGACGCGCCGGGCGGGCCACTCGCGGTCGCGGGACGCCTGCACGTCCCCGCCGGGCGCCCGGTCGAGGTGGCGATCACGAGCGCCGACGTGATCCATTCCTTCTGGGTGCCGCGGCTGGCCGGAAAGCGCGACGCCATACCCGGGCGGGTCAACACGATCACGATCCTCGCCGAACGGCCGGGCGTCTACGGTGGGCTCTGTGCCGAGTTCTGCGGCCGGGGACATGCCGGCATGACCTTCGAGGTCGTCGCGCACGAGGCCTCCGCCTATCCCGGGGCGCTGGCGCGGCTCGCGGAACGGCAGGGCGATGCGCGCCTGCGAAAGGCCGGCCGATGAACGATCCCATCGTCGCCGCCCGCCGCGCCCGCGCCATCCGGCTGCATCGCGCGCTCTTCGCCATCTGGAGCACGCCGCCCGGGCTGCCCCAGCTCGCGGCGGTGAACCACACCATCGTCGGTCGGCGCTTCATGCTGACCGCGCTCGTCTTCTTCGCCGCCGCCGGCATCCTGGCCATGCTCGTGCGCACGCAGCTCGCGGTGCCGGGCAACGACTTCCTCGGGCCGGACGCCTACAACCAGATCGTCACGACCCACGGTACGGTGATGATGTTCCTGTTCGCCATCCCCTTCATCGAGGGCATGGCGATCTACCTCCTGCCGAAGCTGCTCGGCGCGCGCGACCTCGCCTTCCCGCGGCTCTCCGCCTTCGGCTACTGGTGCTATCTCCTCGGCGGCTCGACGGTGCTCGGGTCGATCGCCTTCGGCGCGGCGCCGGACGGCGGCTGGTTCATGTACACGCCGCTGTCGACGAAGCCCTACTCGCCGGGGATCGGCGCCGACGTCTGGCTGCTGGGCATCACCTTCGTCGAGGTCTCCGCCATCGCCGCGGCGGTGGAGATCGTGGTAACGATCCTCAAGGTGCGCGCGCCGGGCATGTCGCTCGGGCGCATGCCGCTCCTGGCCTGGTACCTCCTCGTCACCGCCTTCATGATCCTGGGCGGCTTCCCGCCGCTCATCCTCGGCTCGATCCTGCTCGAGGTGGAGCGCGCCTTCGGCTGGCCCTTCTTCGATCCCGAGGGCGGCGGCGACCCGCTCCTGTGGCAGCACCTGTTCTGGCTGTTCGGGCACCCGGAGGTCTACATCATCTTCATCCCCGCCGCCGGCGTGATCTCCACCGTGCTGCCGGTCTTCGCCCGCCGGCCGATCGTGGGCTATTCCTGGGTCGTGGCGGCGGTGGTGGCGGTGGGCTTCCTCTCGTTCGGCCTGTGGGTGCACCACATGTTCGCGACGGGCCTGCCGCGGCTCTCGCTCGCCTTCTTCTCGGCGGCCTCGCTCCTCGTCACCGTACCCCAGGCGGTGCAGATCTTCGCGTGGCTGGCGACGCTGGCGAAGGGCCGCCCGGTGCTCACGCTGCCGATGCTCTACATCTTGGGCTTCTTCTTCGTCTTCGTCGCGGGCGGGCTCACCGGCGTGATGGTGGCGGTGGTGCCGTTCGACGAGCAGGTGCACGATACGCATTTCGTGGTCGCTCACCTGCACTACGTGCTCATCGGCGGCTTCGTCCTGCCGGCGATCGCCGGCATGTACTACTGGCTGCCGCAGATCAGCGGGCGGCTGGCGGTGTTCGGCGTCGGCAAGACCGCCTTCTGGCTGATCTTCGCCGGCTTCAACCTGACCTTCCTGGTGATGCACTGGACCGGCCTGCTCGGCATGCCGCGGCGGGTGTTCACCTATGCGCCGGGGCTCGGCTGGGACCTGCCGAACCTGATCTCGTCGGTCGGCTCGTTCCTGCTCACCGCCGGCTTCGCCCTCGTCGCGCTCGACGTCTTCCTGCAGACGCGCCACGGCAGGTCGTTTCGGCGCAACCCGTGGAAGGCCGGCACCCTCGAATGGGCGATGCCGACCCCGCCGGCACCCTACAATTTCGCGAGCCTGCCCCACGTCTCCGGCCGCGACCCGCTCCACGACGACCCCGCCCTGCCGCAATGCCTCGCCGCCGGCGAGGGCTATCTCGGGCGGGTGCGCGAGGGCCGGATGGAGACGCTCGCCGTCTCCATGGTCGACGCCCGGCCCGAGCAGATCCTCGTGCTGCCCAACCAGGATTACGGGCCGCTGTGGACGGCGCTGTCGCTCGCCACCTTCTTCGGGGCGATGCTCGCGGGGCTCTATTGGCTCGCGCCGCTCGGGCTCGTGCCGACGCTCGTCTTCGCCTGGCGCTGGGCGGCCCGCGACGCCGTCGCCGAGGATCCCCCGCTCGAGGACGCCGGACGCGGGGTGCGGCTGCCGCTGCACGTCGCCGCGACGCATCCCCCCGCCTGGTGGGGCGTCGTCTTCCTGCTCCTCGCCGACGCGATCCTGTTCGCCTCGCTGGCCTTCGGCGCGATCTTCCTCGCCGCTTTCGCCCCGGCCTGGCCGGCGGCGAGCCCGCCGGTGCTGTCCGGGACGGCGGGGCTCGTCGCGGCGATCGCGCTCGCGGTCGCGGGGCTCGCCGCGCCGGCGGCGGCGGGAGCGAACCGGCACGGGAGCGTGGCGACCGGCATGGCGCGCGACGGGCTGCTGGCGCTCTGCGCCGCGGCGAGCGTTGCCGCCCTCGGCGCCTTGGCTTGGCTCGCGCGCGACCTCGCGCCCGCCGCCCACGCGCACGACGCCGTCGTCGGCGCGCTCCTCGGCTATACGGTCTTGCACGTCGTCGTCGGCCTCGTCGCGAGCGTCTTCGCGCTGGCGCAGCTCCTGCGCGGCTACGCCTCACCGGTCCGGCGGCTGCCGGTCGAGGTCGCCAGCCTGTGGCAGCTCTACACGGGGGCGGCGGGCCTCGTGGCGCTGGCGCTCGCGCTCTTCGCGCCGGAGGCGCTGCGATGAGCCTCTACGCCCGCCCCGTCGGCCTGATCGGCCTCGTCGCCGGATTCCTGCTCTGGTCGTCGGCCTTCCTCGTGCTCTACGGCCTGCATGCGCTGGGCTGCGCCTGGGGCTGGGAGGCGCGCGTCGTCGGGCCGACGAGCTGGCTGCGGCTCGCGCTCGTCGTCGCCTGGGCCGTGCACGTGGCGCTCCTCGCCGCGCTCCTCGCCCTCGCCTGGCGCGGCCGGCCTGCCCGGGACGCTCTGGAGCGAACGCCGGCGCTGATCGCCGGCACGACGGTCGCCCTGACGCTGGCGGCGCTGGTCGCGACGCTGTGGACGGGCCTCCCGGTCGTGACCTACCCGCTGTGCGAATAGGGCAGCACCGTCGAACCTTCTGCGCCGACGATCCGACGAAGCCTCCGAGACCGCAAGCCGCGCCCGTCGCGCCGCGCTCCCGGAGACCCGCCATGACCCGCCCGCGCAACCGCCTCGTCGTCCTCCCCGCCCCCACCGCGCCGCGCGCCTCGGGCCGCCCGAGCCATGGCTCGCGGGCCCTGCACCTCGTCTCGGCGCTCGTCCTCGCCGGCCTCACCGTGCTGGTGCTGCGCGCGGCGACCGCCGACGCCAACGCCTCCGCCGATGCCATGATCGCACCGCCTGCTGCCGCCGCGCCCGCCGCGCCGGAGGCGGACACTCCCCGCGCCTGCGACCCGCGCCCCTGGCTGCAGGCCGCGCCGCTGTGCCGGCAGACCCTGCCCGACGGCGGCGCCTCGCGGCTGGTGCGGATCGTCTCGCTGGCGCCTACCGTGGATCTCGGCGGGGAGGCACGGTGATGGGCGCGCTCTCCGCGACCCCCCTCCCCGCCCCGCGCTGGACGGGCGCGGCGCTCGGCTTCCTCGCCTCGCAGGGCGCGCTGATCGCGCTCGCCTTCGGCCTCGCGGGCCTGGGCTGAGCGGCAGAGAGCCGAGCGCCTCTCAGCTCTCCAGCAGCTCGCCCACCAGTGGGTTGGGGAAGCGCCGCTTCAGGGTGATGGCGTAGAAGCTCTCCGAGAGGAGCGGCACCCGCGCCCGCTCGACGAGGACGCCGGCGGCGAGCTCGTCGCGCACCACGATGGGCGGGACGAGGGTGAGCCCGTCGCTCTCGCGGGCGAGGAGGCGCAGCATGGCCATGTCGTCGACCTCGGCGAGGATCGTGGGGCGCACCCGCGCCGCATCGCAGATTCGGTCGAAGGCGAGGCGTATCTCGCTCTCCGCGGAGGGCAGCACCATGGCCGCGCCGTCGAGATCCTCCGGCACGCGCAGGGGCGCGGCGTCGCCCGGGACCGGGCGGCCGACGATGGAGACCGGCTGCTCGTCGAGGAGGCGGCTCTCGCGCGGGGCGGCGGCGTCGCGCGGCGCCGGGGCGTTGGCGAGCACGAGATCGAGCTCGTGCGTATCGAGACGCGCCAGCAGCTCCCGCAGCGTCCCCGAGCGCAGCACGAGGTCGACGTCGGAGCGGCCGATGAGCGGGCGCAGCAGCCCGAGCTGAAAGTTGCGCGAGAGCGTGGCGATCGCGCCGACCCGCAGCGCCCGGCGCGTACCGCCGGGGCGCTCGTTCAGGGTCGAGACCAGCTCATCGCCGGTCTTGAACACGCTCTGGGCATAGTCGAGGGCGATGCGCCCGGCTTCGGTGAGCACGAGCCGCTTGCCCTCGCGGGTGAAGAGCGGGTGGCCGAGCTGTTCCTCGAGGGAGCGCAGCTGCACCGAGAGCGCCGATTGCGAGACGTTGAGCCGGCGCGCGGCACGGGTGAGCCCGCCCTCGTTGGCGATGCACCAGAAATAGCGCAGGTGGTGGTAGTTCAGGGCAGCCATGCCACCGTTCTAATGAACCGAACGTTCCCTGGCAATCTGCGAGTAATGCAGAAGCAACCCGGGGCCTGCGAACGATCTGGACCCGAGACGCGGACGATCCCGACCTCGCGGCTACGACAGCGGGGGGATGCTGCACGGGCGCGTCCCCCGACGCTCATCTTCCATTGACGCATTGCGGCCCGCGCGCGCTTCGGCTAAAGCCGAGGTCGTTTGCGCGGAAGGATGACCAGGACGATGGCGACGATGGTGCACAACGAGCGTCACCCCAACGAGGGCTACCGGCCGGAGATGGACGGGAAGACCCACGAGACCACCTACAACGGCTTCATCGTGTTCACCACGATCTCCTCTCTCGTCGTGATCGCGTGGGTGCTCGCGCTCGCGCTCGGCGGCGTCAAGGGCGCCTGGCTCACCGGCATCGTGGGCGTCGTCGCCTCGATGATCGCCGGCGGCATCGGCGCGCTGTTCCCGAAGGTGGGATGGCGCGCGCCGGGCGTCGTCGTCGGCCTGATGCTGATCGCCTTCCTTCTGGCCTGAACCAGCCGCGCGGGCGCGCCGCGCGGCCCGATCCGGCCGGCGCGGGCGCGCTCACCCGAAGAACGACGTCACAGGGGGGAGAGGGCATGCGCATCGCCGTCCTCACGGAAACGGACGCCAACGAGGCCCGCGTGGCCGCGACGCCCGACACGGTGAAGAAGCTCGTCGGGCTCGGGGCCACGGTCGTGATCCAGTCCGGCGCCGGCGCCGAATCGGGCCTGCGGGACGCCGACTACGAGGCCGCCGGCGCGACGATCGCGCCGGACGCCGCCGCCGCCGCGGGGGACGCCGACGCCGTGCTCCTCGTGCGCCGCCCCGAGGGCGAGCGCCTCGCCGCCATCAAGGAGGGCGCCGTCGTCGTCGCGACGATGGACCCCTACGGCAACGAGGCCGCGCTCCAGGCCATGGCCGAGCGCAAGCTCGCCGCCTTCTCGATGGAGCTGATGCCCCGCATCACCCGCGCGCAGGTGATGGACGTGCTCTCCTCCCAGGCGAACCTCGCCGGCTACCGCTCGGTGATCGACGCGTCCGCGGTCTACGGCCGGGCCATGCCGATGATGATGACCGCCGCCGGCACGGTGCCCGCGGCGCGCGTCTTCGTGATGGGCGCCGGCGTCGCCGGCCTCCAGGCGATCGCCACCGCCCGCCGCCTGGGCGCCGTGGTGTCCGCCACCGACGTCCGCCCCGCCTCGAAGGAACAGGTCGAATCGCTCGGCGCGAAGTTCGTCGCGGTCGAGGACGACGAGTTCAAGCAGGCCGAGACCTCCGGCGGCTACGCCAAGGAGATGTCGGCGGAGTACCGTGCCAAGCAGGCCGAGCTCGTCGCCTCCCACATCGCCAAGCAGGACATCGTGATCACCACCGCGCTGATCCCGGGCCGGCCCGCGCCGAAGCTCGTCACCCGCGAGATGGTCGAATCGATGCGCCCGGGCTCCGTGGTGATCGACCTCGCCGTCGAGCGCGGCGGCAATTGCGAGCTCTCGCAGCCGGGCGAGGTGGTGGACCACGACGGCGTGAAGGTCGTCGGCTACCTCAACGTCCCCGGCCGCCTCGCGGCGACGGCCTCCAGCCTCTACGCCAGGAACCTCCTCGCCTTCGTCGAGACCATGGTCGACAAGGAGAAGAAGGCGCTCGCGCCGGACTGGGACGACGAGCTCGTCAAGGCGACGCTGCTGACGCGCGACGGCGCCGTCGTCCATCCGAGCTTCCAGCCGAAGCCGCAGCCCGAGCCCGCCGCCTGACGGCACGCACCGAGACAGATTGGGGACAGGAATGGCCACTCTCACTCCCGAGCAGGCTCTCGACCGGGCCCAGGCCGCCGCCGAGGCCGCGCGCGAGGCCGCGAACGCGGCGCAGTCCTACGCCGACATGATCGCCTCCGAC
Source organism: Salinarimonas sp. (assembly GCA_051117315.1). Classification (GTDB taxonomy): domain Bacteria; phylum Pseudomonadota; class Alphaproteobacteria; order Rhizobiales; family Beijerinckiaceae; genus Salinarimonas. Next base: position 14,908 of record JBNPEA010000061.1, read on the forward strand.
ATGGTGGCGACCGGCGTCGCGGCCGCCACGGGCGGGGCGATCGACCCGACGGTGTTCCGCTTCGCCATCTTCGTGCTCGCGATCTTCGTGGGCTACTACGTCGTCTGGTCGGTGACGCCGGCGCTGCACACGCCGCTGATGAGCGTGACCAACGCGATCTCCTCGGTGATCGTCGTGGGTGCGCTGCTCGCGGTGGGCGTCCAGGTGGCAGACGTCGCCTCCTCCGGCGCCGCCTGGGGGGCGACGGTGCTCGGCTTCATCGCCCTCGTCCTCGCCTCGGTGAACATCTTCGGCGGGTTCCTCGTCACGGCGCGGATGCTCGCCATGTACAAGAAGAAGGGCTGAGACGATGGGCGCCGAACTCGCGAACCTGCTCTACCTCGTCTCGGGGGTGCTCTTCATCCTGGCGCTGCGGGGGCTCTCGCACCCGACGACGTCGCGCCAGGGCAACATCTACGGCATGGTCGGCATGGCCATCGCCGTCGGCACGACGCTGATCTACGCCCCGCCGGCGCTCGGCGGCTGGCTGCTCGTGATCGTCGGCATCGGAATCGGCGGCGGCATCGGTGCGCTCATCGCGCAGCGCGTGCCGATGACGGCGATGCCGCAGCTGGTCGCGGGCTTCCACTCCCTCGTCGGCCTCGCCGCCGTGCTGGTCGCCGCCGCGGCGCTCTACGCGCCACAGGCCTTCGCCATCGGCGCGCCCGGGGCGATCAAGGGCGCGAGCCTGTTCGAGATGGCGCTCGGCGCCGCGATCGGCGCGATCACCTTCACCGGCTCGATCATCGCCTTCCTCAAGCTCGACGGGCGCATGTCCGGCAAGCCGATCATGCTGCCCTCGCGGCACGTCATCAACATCGCGCTCGCCGCCGGCGCCGTGATCCTGACCGGGCTCTTCATGGGCACCGAATCGGCGCTCGCCTTCTGGCTGCTCGTCGCCATCGCGCTGGCGCTCGGCGTGCTCCTGATCATCCCGATCGGCGGTGCGGACATGCCGGTCGTGGTCTCGATGCTGAACTCCTATTCCGGCTGGGCGGCCGCGGGCATCGGCTTCACGCTGGGCAACCTCGCGCTGATCATCACGGGCGCGCTGGTCGGGTCCTCGGGTGCGATCCTCTCCTACATCATGTGCAAGGGGATGAACCGCAGCTTCATCTCCGTCATCCTCGGCGGCTTCGGTGGCGAGACGACGGCCGCCGCCGGCGGCGAGGCCGAGAGCCGGCCGGTGAAGAAGGGCTCGGCGGAGGACGCCGCGTTCATCATGAAGAACGCCGCCAAGGTCATCATCGTCCCGGGCTACGGCATGGCGGTGGCCCAGGCCCAGCACACGCTGCGCGAGATGGCGGACCTGCTCAAGGCGGAGGGCGTCACGGTCAAGTACGCGATCCACCCGGTCGCGGGCCGCATGCCGGGCCACATGAACGTGCTGCTCGCCGAGGCGCAGGTGCCGTACGACGAGGTCTTCGAGCTCGAGGACATCAACGGCGAGTTCGCCCAGGCGGACGTCGCCTTCGTCATCGGCGCCAACGACGTGACGAACCCCGCCGCCAAGACGGACAAGACCTCCGCCATCTACGGCATGCCGATCCTCGACGTGGAGAAGGCGGGCACGGTGCTGTTCCTCAAGCGCGGCATGGGCTCGGGCTATGCCGGCGTCGAGAACGAGCTGTTCTTCCGCGACAACACGATGATGCTGTTCGGCGACGCCAAGAAGATGGTCGACGAGATCGTCAAGTCGATGTGACCGGAGGCGGGGCACGGGCGGGGAGCGGATCATGCGTTCGCGGCTCGCACGCGCCATCGTCCTCGCCGCCGGCGTCTACGCCGCCCTCGTCGGCGCGCTCTTCCTCTACCAGCGCCCGCTGCAGTACCCCGCGCCGCAAGGCGTCGCCTCGGCCGCCGAGGCGGGCGCGGACGGCTTCGTCGACGTGATGCTCGAGACCGCCGACGGCGAGCGCATCCGCGCCTACTTCCGCCCGCCCGAGCCCGGCCGCGCCCTGGTCGTCTACTTCCACGGCAATGCCGGCTCGATCCGCCAGCGCGCGCCCCGCGCGGCCGCCCTCGCCGAGGGCGGTCGGGGCGTGCTGATCAGCTCCTATCGCGGCTATTCCGGCTCCACCGGCTCCCCCAGCGAGGAGGGCCTGATCGCCGACGGTCGTGCGGCGCTCGCCTTCGCCCGCGCGCACGCGCCGGCCGAGCTCATCGTGCTCTACGGCGAGTCGCTCGGCACCGGCGTCGTCGTGGCGCTCGCCGCCGAGGTCGAGGTCGGCGCGGCGGTGCTCGATGCACCCTTCACCTCGGCGGCGGACGTGGCGCGCACGCGCTACCCGTTCGTGCCGATCGGCTTCCTGATGCACGACCAGTTCGACAGCGCCGCGCGTATCGGCGCGGTGGACGAGCCGCTGCTCGTGATGCACGGCACCGACGACCCGATCACCCCCTTCGCCCAGGGTCGCGCCCTCTACGAGGCCGCGGCCGAGCCCAAGCGCTTCGTCGGCTTCGAGGGCGAGGGCCACACCCGCCTCCTCGAGAACGGCGGCCTCGCCGAGGTGCGCGCGCTCCTCGACGCGGTGGAGGCGGGCCGGGCCGCGGAGCTGCTGACGCAAGGCGAGCGGTGAGATCCCGGCGACGGCACGCGGAGCCCTCGATGCAGAACCGCGTCGAGGCCTCGGCTGTCGTCCGCGGCGGCGTGACAGGTGCATCGGCGCGTCCCGGCCGGTAGCGCGGTTCGCCCGATCTACTCCGCCGCCGGCCGCTCCCCGTCCCGCGCATCCTCCTCCTCCTGCTCCACGACCTCCCGCGCCTCGTCGTTCAGCGCCCGGCCCTTGCGCGTGGGTGGCCTGAGCGGCTCGGGGCGCATGGTCTTCTGGTGGAGGATGTCTTTGCCGGCCTCGATGCCGGCGCGCTTCTGCGCCTCGAGCCGCTCGAGGTCGCGCCGGCGCACGTCCGCCTCCACCACCTGCGCGCGCTCGGGCTCGACGCCGAGCTCGATCAGCACCTCCCGCCCGGCCCGCACCGCGCTCTCGAACGTGTCGCGCACGGACAGGGTGATGCCGGCCTCGTCGAGGGCGATGGCATGGGTGCGGTCGTAGGCGCGGGCGTAGATCGCGAGCAGCGGATAGGCCTCGCGCAGGCGCGTGCAGATGGACAGTGACGTGTCCGGGTCCTTGATGCACACGAAGACGAGCCGCGCCTCCTCCACGCCTGCGGCGCGCAGCACGTCGAGCCGGTTGCCGTCGCCGAAATAGACTTTGAAGCCGAAACGCGCGGCGTTGCGCACCCGGTCGGGCGCCCGGTCGATCAGCGTCGTCTCGATGCCCTCCGCGAGCAGCATCTGCGAGGCGATCTGGCCGAAGCGGCCGAAGCCGATCAGGATGGCCGAGCCGCCGGCGCCGGCGAAATCCTCCTCCATCCGCTCCCGCGGCGCGGTGGCCGCGAGGATGCGCTGGCCGAGCGCGGCCAGCGGCGGGCCGGCGACCATGGAGAGCGCCGCGAGCGCGATCATCAACCCGACATCCGCCGGCCCGACGAGACCGAGCGCGCCGGCGAGGGGGGCGAGGACGAAGGCGAACTCGCCGGCGGCGCCGAGCACGAGCGCGATCTTGATCGCCTCGCGCGACGTCGAGCCGGTGAGCCGCGCCACGAGCGCCGTCGCCGCGACCTTCACCGCGAGGTAGAGCGCGAGCAGGCCGAGCACGAGGTCGAGGCGGGCGAGGAGGTCGGCGACCTCGATCAGCATGCCCACCGACATGAAGAACAGGGCCAGCAGCAGCCCGCGGAAGGGCTCGACGTCGGCCTGGAGCTGGTGGCGGTAGGAGGAGCCGGCGAGCATCACGCCCGCGAGGAAGGCACCGAGCGCCATCGACAGCCCCGCCGCGCGCGCCGCGAGCGCCGCGGCGAGCACGACGAGGAGCGCCGCCGCCGTCATCACCTCCCGCGCGCCCGCCGAGGCGACGAGCCGGAACAGGTGATCGAGCAGGTAGCGCCCGGCGAGCACGATGCCGACGACGACGCCGAGCGCCAGCGCCGCGTCCCCCAGGGCGGAGCCCGTGGCGGTCTCGCGCAGCGCGGCGGCGCCGAACAGGATCGGCGCCAGCGCCAGAACGGGCACGGTGAGCACGTCCTGCGTCAGCAGCGCCGCGAAGGAGCGCCGCCCGTAGGGGCACGACAGCGCGCCGCGCTCCTCCAGGATCTGCAGGGCGATGGCCGTGCCCGAGAGCGCGAAGGCGAAGCCCACGAGGCCCGCGGCGGCGGGCCCGAGGCCGAGCCACCAGGCGATGCCGCCGAGCGCCGCGCCGGTGACGAGCACCTGGCCGAGCCCGAGCCCGACGATGTCCCCCTTCATCGCGGCGAGCCGCGAGAGGCGCGTGTCGAGGCCGATGACGAAGAGCAGCAGCACGATGCCGAGCTGGGAGAGCCCCATCACCGCATCGGCATCGTCGAACACCGCGAGCCCCGACGGCCCGATCACCACCCCCGCCGCGAGATACCCCACGGCGGTGCCGAGCCCCAGCCGCTTGAACAGCGGCGGAGCGAGGATGGCGCCCAGGAGGAAGGCGAAGGCTTGAGGGAGATAGGCGTCCATGCGGGCTCCGGGGCGGGTGCGGGCATGGTCGGGGTTCGGGGGGCGGGGGGCAAGGGGGATGACGGGGGTGGGAGGCGGCCGGCCTCTGTCACCCCGGGTCGCGAAGCGGGCCCGGGGCCCAGAACCACTGCCGTTCTGCTCAGCGTGCGCGGGAGCGCGCGCGTCCACGAACGCTGCCGGCAGCCCTCCCCGCCACGGCGCTGGCGCGCCGCTCGAACAGCACCTGTGGTTCTGGGTCCCGGATCGGCTTCGCCGTCCGGGATGACACCCTCTGTCACCCCGGGTCGCGAAGCGGGCCCGGGGCCCAGAACCACTGCCGTTCTGCTCAGCGTGCGCGGGAGCGCGCGCGTCCACGGACGCTGCCGGAGGCCGTCCCCGCCGCGGCGCTGGCGCGTCGCTCAATGAACACCTGCGGTTCTGGGTCCCGGATCGGCTTCGCCGTCCGGGATGACACCCTCTGTCACCCCGGGTCGCGAAGCGGGCCCGGGGCCCAGAACCACTGCCGTTCTGCTCAGCGTGCGCGGGAGCGCGCGCGTCCACGAACGCGGATGGAAGCCCTCCCCGCCACGGCGCTGGCGCGCCGCTCGAACAGCACCTGTGGTTCTGGGTCCCGGATCGGCTTCGCCGTCCGGGATGACACCCTCTGTCACCCCGGGTCGCGAAGCGGGCCCGGGGCCCAGAACCACTGCCGTTCTGCTCAGCGTGCGCGGGAGCGCGCGCGTCCACGAACGCGGATGGAAGCCCTCCCCGCCACGGCGCTGGCGCGCCGCTCGAACAGCACCTGTGGTTCTGGGTCCCGGATCGGCTTCGCCGTCCGGGATGACACCCTCTGTCACCCCGGGTCGCGAAGCGGGCCCGGGGCCCAGAACCACTGCCGTTCTGCTCAGCGTGCGCGGGAGCGCGCGCGTCCAC
>JBNPEA010000061.1:20504-23003 GCA_051117315.1 Salinarimonas sp.
CCCTCTGTCACCCCGGGTCGCGAAGCGGGCCCGGGGCCCAGAACCACTGCCGTTCTGCTCAGCGTGCGCGGGAGCGCGCGCGTCCACGGACGCTGCCGGAGGCCGTCCCCGCCGCGGCGCTGGCGCGCCGCTCAATGAACACCTGCGGTTCTGGGTCCCGGATCGGCTTCGCCGTCCGGGATGACGACCCTCGCGCCTCGCGCTCCCTACCCCCTCACGCCGCCGCGACCCGCTCCAGGAACCGGTCGATCGTCTGCGACAGCCGGCGGGTCTCGTCGGCGGCGGCGCGGGAGGCTTCGTCGACGGCGTCGGCGGAGCTGGTGGCGCGGGCCGTGGAGGCCTGGACGGTGCCGATGTTGAGGGCGGCGGCCTCGCTGGTGCGCGCCGCCGTCTCGACGTTGCGGGAGATCTCGCTCGTCGAGGCGCCCTGCTCCTCCACCGCCGCCGCGATGGCGGTAGTGTGGACGTCGACCTCCTTCATGATCGTGGCGATCCGCTCGATGGCGGAAACGGCGTCGCCGGTCTCGGACTGGATGCCGGCGATCTGCTGGCCGATCTCGGCGGTGGCCCTGGCGGTCTGGTCGGCGAGCGACTTCACCTCGCCGGCGACGACGGCGAAGCCCTTGCCGGCCTCGCCCGCGCGGGCAGCCTCGATGGTGGCGTTGAGCGCCAGCAGGTTGGTCTGCTCGGCGATGGAGCGGATCAGGTCGACCACGTCGCCGATGCGCCTCGCGGCCTCGGCGAGCCCGGCGACGCGGCCGCTGGTCTCGTCGGCCGTGCGCGTCGCCCGCGAGACGACCTCCGTGGTCTGGCCCACCGTGCGGGCGATTTCGTCGATGGCCGCGGCGAGGCTCGCCGCCGCCTCGGCCGCGACGGTCGCGGTCTGGGCGCTCTCGCGGCTCTCGGTGGCCGTCTCGTCGGTGGCGCGCGCGGTCTCGGCGGCGATCGCGATGAGCGTTCCCGCGGTCTCGCGCATGCGCTCCATCTGCTCGGATACGCGCGCCAGCAGGGTGCCGACCTCGCCGCGGAACTCGCCGACCAGGGTCTCCACCGCCCGCTGGCGGCCGGCGCGCGCGTGCGCCTCCGACTCGGTCTCGCCGGCGAGCCGGGCGCGCTCGATGGCGTTCCTGCGGAACACCTCGACCGCCGCCGCCATGGCGCCGATCTCGTCGCGGCGCGTGCGCCCGGGCACGTCGATCGCGGTATCGCCCTCGGCGAGCCGGTTCATCGCGGCGGTCATCGCCGACACCGGCTGGGCGATCGAGCGACCGATCAGCACGGCGATGGCGATGCCGAGCACGGCGAGGCCGGCGGAGGTCGCGAGCGTCAGGGCGACCGTGGTGTCGGCGGAGGCCGTCGTGCCCTCGCCGATCGCCGCCGCTTCCCGCCCGGCGTCGGCGGCGATGGCGGTCGAGGCCTCGCCCACGGACCGCCCGGCCGCCCCGCGCACCGCGAGGCGCAGGCCCGGCGGGTCGCCCGCGAGCGCCCCCGCCCCGGCGATGCCGCGGCGGAACGTCTCCATCTGGCCGAGCACCTCGCCGAGCTGCGCCTTGCGTCCCGCGTGCGAAACGCTGGAATAGAGCCCGCCGGCCCGGTCCAGCGCGAGATCGATGCTGTTGGTGGCGAGCGCCGGGTCGTCGGCGGCGCCGGAGAGGTAGCGGCCGAGCGCCACCTGAGCGACGAGCAGGTCCTTCATCGCGATGGCGAGCCCCATCGAGGACTGCGTGTCCTGATCGATCGAGGCCGTGTAGATCGCCATGTTCATCGTGCCGATCGCCGCCTCGACGGCGGGGTCGATCACGTCCGCGATCACGGCGTCGAGGGCGGCACTGTCGGCGAAGAGGCGGTCGAGCCCCTCGGAGAAGGCGCCGAACCGCGCGGCGATGCCCTCGACCAAGGCGCGCCGGCGCGGCTCCGTGGTGGCGGCGAGCGCCTCGCCGATGGCGGCGTCGAGGGAGGCCTTGCGCGTGGCGATGCCGGCGAGCGCCACCTCGTCGCCCGCCGCGAGCGCGTCGCGGGCGGCGAGCGAGAGCTCGACGAGGGAGAGGTTGATCGCCTGGGCGCGCTCGCTCTCGGAGACGACCTGCGCGTAGGCGTCGAAGTCGCGCGTCAGGCTCGAGACGTTCCAGGCGGCGAACAGCGCGACCCCGAGCGCGAGCACCAGCAGAGCCGCGAATCCGGCGGCGATGCGCACGCGAATGCCGCCGCGGGACGCGCGCGCGGGCGCGCCGGCGGCCTTGATCTCCGTCGAGCCTTGCGATGCGTTCACGATCTCGGTCTCCGTCACTGACCCGGCATTGCCAGTTTCGTAAATTGGAAACCTGAATGGACCGTTGACCGTCGCGAACATCCGCGCGGACGAGAGACGACACGCATCGTGTGAAGCAGGGACGTGATACCGTGTGATACTATTTTCGACTGCGCCAAACGACCATGCGCACCAGGTACGGACGTACGGGAAGGAAGCCGCGATAGGCGAGCTCCAGCAGCGTCCGCACA
>JBNPEA010000161.1:0-22866 GCA_051117315.1 Salinarimonas sp.
GCCGTCCTCGACGATCATCAGGCTCGGCCAGAGCTCCCGGGGCGCCTCGCGCAGGAACGGCTCGAGGATGATGTCCTCGGCGCCCTCCACGTCGAGCTTGATCGCGTCGACGCGCTCGAAGCCCTCCGCGCGGACCAGGTCGAGGAGCGTCGTCGCCGGCACGCGGATCGCGCTCGCGCCGCCGGACGCGACGATCTTCATCGAGGTCTCGCCCGAGTTCGACGGCTCGAGGAACAGCGTCAGCTCGCCCGGCTTGTCCGCCACCGCGCAGTCGATCGCCTTGACGGTGGCGAACGGGTTGAGGCGGACATTGTAGACGAGCCGGTCGAACACGTCCGGCTGCGGCTCGACGCACAGGATGCGGGCGTCGTGCCCCGCGCGGGCGGCCACGAACAGGGCATAGGCGCCGATGTTGGCGCCGATGTCGATGAAGGTGAAGCCGGGCCCGATGCGCCCGGCCAGGATCTCCCGCTCCACCCCGTGGAAATTTTGCGCCGGTAACAGGACCCGCTTCTCGCAGACATTGTTGTACGGGTAGAGCCGGAACTTTGCCCCGGGGGTCTCGATGTCCACCGGTCGCCCGCGAAGCCGCTTGACGGCGAGGCGGCGCAGCATGAAGGAGACGCGCTTGGACAGCCAGCCGTCGCCGGCGGCGCGGGTCCGCTCGATCAGCCAGCGCACCAGGCCTTCGGGAGAATGGGCGCCGTAGGGCGCGGGCTCGTTCGTCACGGATCTCGACCTTACATGCTCCGAGGGGCCGCGCGGCGCGGGCGCGCCGCTCGCGGTCCTCCGGGAGCGCGCCTTCCTGCCATTCCCGGCGCGGCGGGGCAAGCGCGACGGCGCCGAGCTCACCCCTGCGCCGCTCGGACCCTTTGCGCGGCACCACCACGGGGGCTATGGTCCCCCGCAACAGGAACGGGACGAGATGACGCTCGACGATACCGACCAGATCGAACGCCGCACCGGCCACAAGCAGCCTCCGATCCACGGGGCGGAGGCCTTCGAGGCCATGCGCCGCGCCGGCCAGCTCACGGCGAAGGCGCTCGACCTGATGATGGCGCACGTGGTGCCCGGCGTCACGACGGAGGCGCTCGACAAGCTCGCCTTCGAGTTCGCCATGGACCACGGCGCCTATCCGGCGCCCCTGTTCTACCGCGGCTATCCGAAGGCGATCTGCACCTCGATCAACCACGTCGTCTGCCACGGCATTCCCAACGACAAGCCGCTGCGCGAGGGCGACATCGTCAACATCGACATCACGCTGATCGTCGACGGGTGGCACGGTGATTCGAGCCGGATGTTCTTCGTCGGCGCCGTGCCGCGAAAGGCCGAGCGGCTGTGCGAGATCACCTGGGAGGCGCTGATGCGCGGCATCGCCGCGGTCAAGCCCGGCGCCACCACCAACGCCATCGGCGCGGCGATCCAGGCCTATGCCGAGGGCGAGCGCTGCTCCGTGGTCCGCGACTTCTGCGGCCACGGGCTCGGGCGGGTGTTCCACGACGCGCCCACCATCCTGCACTTCGTCGAGCCGTCCTACGACGTGCCCTTGAAGCCCGGCATGCTCTTCACCATCGAGCCGATGATCAACCTCGGCCGCCCGCACGTGAAGGTGCTCGGCGACGGCTGGACGGCGGTGACGCGCGACCGATCGCTCTCGGCCCAGTTCGAGCACACGGTCGGCGTGACCGAGACCGGCTGTGAGATCTTCACGCTCTCCCCCAACGGCTGGGACAAGCCGCCCTACCGCGGCTGAGCGGCCCTCGCGGGGCGGGAGGGAGGCGGATGACGCAGACCGAGGCCGCAGCCCCCGCTCTCCCCGGCGGCGCCCGCGCCTGGGTGCTCGCCGGCACCATCCTCGCCTCCGCCATGGCCTTCATCGACGGGACGGTGGTCCACGTCGCCCTCCCCGCGCTGCAGCGCGATCTCGACGCCGGGTTCACGGCGCTGCAATGGGTCGTGAACGGCTACGCGCTCACGCTCGGCGGGTTGATCCTGGTGGGCGGCGCGCTCGGGGACCGGGTCGGGCGGCGGCGGGTGTTCGTGTGGGGCATCGCCGTCTTCGCGCTGGCCTCCCTCGCCTGCGCGCTGGCGCCGAGCGCCGGCGCCCTCGTCGCGGCGCGGCTGGTGCAGGGCATCGGGGCGGCGCTGCTCGTCCCGCAATCGCTCGCGATCATCGCGGCGGCGTTCCCCAAGGAGGTCCGCGGGCGCGCCATCGGCGTCTGGGCGGGCTTCTCCGCCATCACGACCTCGCTCGGCCCGCCGCTCGGCGGCTTCCTCGTCGACGCGCTGTCCTGGCGCGCCGTGTTCTGGATCAACCTGCCGCTGTCCGCGGTCGCCATCTGGATCGCGCTGGCCCACATGCCGGCGGACCGCGGCGCCGGCGCGGCGCACGGCCCGCTCGACTGGCCCGGGGCGTCGCTCGCGGTGGCGGGCTTCGGCCTCGTCACCCTCGCGCTCACCCTCGCCTCGGAAGCGGACGTCGCCGCCCTCGTCCTCGCCGGGCTCCTGGCCGCCGGGATCGCCGCGCTCGTCGCCTTCGTCGCCGTGGAGGCGCGGGCGCCGAGCCCGCTGATGCCGCTGTCGCTGTTCTCGAGCCGCTGCTTCAGCGGCGCGAACCTGCTCACGCTCTTCCTCTACGCGGCCTTCATCACGACGCTGTTCCTGCTGCCCTTCGAGCTGCAGAGCCGGCGCGGGCTCTCCGCCACCGAGGTGGGCCTCACCATGCTGCCGATCGGGCTGATCATCGGCACGGGCTCGCGCTTCTCCGGCGCCCTCGCGGACCGGACGGGCCCCAACGCGCTGCTCGCGCTGGGCTCCGGCCTCGTCGCCGTCGGCGCGGCCTGGCTCGCGCTGGCGGTGCCGAGCTACTGGATCGGCATCGTCGGGCCGGTGATGACGATGGCCTGCGGCATGGCGCTCGCCGTGGCGCCGCTCACCACCAGCGTGATGAACGCGGTGGACGAGAGCCGCGCCGGTGCGGCGTCGGGCGTCAACAACGCCGCGAGCCGGCTCGCCGGGCTGTTCGGTGTCGCGATCGCGGGCTCGGTGGCGAGCGCGCTGTTCCTGGCGGAGGCTGGCGCGGCGGCGGGGCCGCAGGCGCGCTTCGGCGTGCTGCCCTCGCCGGGCGATCCCGCGCGGGCGGCGCTCGAGGGGGCCTTCCTGTCCGGGTACACGGCGGCCCTGTGGCTCGCGTCCGCGTGGGCGGCGATCGCCGCGCTCGTCGCCTGGCGCCTGCCGAGCCCGACGCGGGGCGTGCTGCCGTGACGGGCCGGCGGATCGATCCGCGCGCGCCGCGCGTTGCCGGCGCGATGACGAACCTGCGCCTCCTCCTCCGCACCGCCCGCGAGCACCGCTTCACCCTCCTCGTCCTCGCCCTCCTCGCCGGCGGGCTGTGGGCCTTCATCGAGCTCGCCGACGAGGTCCTCGAAGGCGAGACGCACGCCATCGACGAGGCGATCCTGGTGGCGCTGCGCGTGCCGGGCGACCTGTCGGACCCGCTGGGGCCGGGCTGGCTCGAGGAGATGATGCGCGACTTCACGGCGCTCGGCGGCACCGGCGTGCTGACGCTGCTGACGATCGCGGTCGTCGGCTTCCTGCTCGTCGCCAAGCTGCCGCGCGCCGCGCTCGCGGTGGCGCTCGCCATCGGCGGCGGCATCCTGCTCTCGACGCTGCTGAAGTCGGGCTTCGACCGGCCGCGGCCCGACCTCGTGCCACACGGCAGCATCGTCTACTCGGCGAGCTTCCCCTCAGGCCATTCGATGATGGCGGCGACCGTCTACCTGACCCTCGCCGCGCTGATGGCGCGGGTGCTGCGCCGACGCCGGCTGCGGGCCTACCTCGTCGGCGTCGCGGTGCTCCTGACCCTGCTCGTCGGCGTGAGCCGGGTCTATGTCGGCGTGCACTGGCCGACCGACGTGCTCGCCGGCTGGACCGTCGGCGCGGCCTGGGCGCTCGGCGCCTCGACGCTGATGCTGCGCCTGCAGCTGCACCGGACGATCGAGCGCCCCTCGGCCGCGCAGATCGAGTAGCGCCTCAGCGCGGCACGAGCGAATCCGCCAGCGCGCGGAAGCGCGGCGTCCAGGTCTCGCGCTCGGCGTCCTTGGCGACGCCGATCACCCGGATGAAGCCCGTATCGGTGAAGCGCAGCGTCTGCTGCACCACGACCGGCACGCCGGAGGGCTCCGTCGCGGTGGCCTGGATCTCGTGCCATTCGGCATTGTCCTGGCGGAAGCCCTGGGCGCGCTCGATGCGCACCTCGGTCAGCCCCGCGAGCCCGTTCAGCGCCCGGCGCGCGAAGTCGTCGCGGCGGTCCTCCGGCGGGGAGATCTCCTGCGAGGCGGCGACGATGACGACCGGCTGATCCGCCGCCTGGACGACGTTGTCCTCGCCTTCCGTCAGGAGCACGGAGTTGCCGCCGGTGACGCGCACGGGCCGGAAGCCCGCGAGCTCGCCGATCGCGAAGGGCAGCGCGGCGATCTGCTCCTCGATGCCGGGCGGCGCGCGCAGGGTGATCGTCTCGAGCGCCGCCTCGATGGCCTGGCGCGTATAGGCGGGCTGGAGCGGCACGCGCTGGGCGATCACCATCGCGGTCTGCTCGGGCGTGCGCGCCGCCACCACCCACTTGTCGACGGCGAGGCTCTGCTGGAGCCGCTGCTCGCCGGAGACGAGAAAGGCCTCCGAGGCCCCCTCGATGGCGATCTCCTCGCGGGTCGGGTCGGAATAGCCCTGCGCTGGCAGGTTCTCCAGCGCATAGCGCTCGGAGATCGCCTCCCACTCCTCCGCCGGCGCCGTGATCAGCGCGATGAAGGTGCCGTCCTGCGGGTTCTCGAAGCCGAGGAAACGGGTCGACGGCCGCATGCCCGGAAGCGGCGCGACACCGATCGAGGCGCCCGGCAGGAAGGTCATCTGGGCGACCGGGCGGGTCTCGGCCGAGGGCGCGGCCGGGTCTGCGGCGGGTGCCGCGTCCTGCTGCGCCAGGGCGGGCACGCCGGCGAGCGCCGCGTAAGCGATAGCTGCGACGAGGCGGAGGCGGCTGGTGCGTGCGGTCATCGAGATCCTCCGAGGGTAGGCGCCGGGCGCGGGCCCGGCGGATGTCGGGTCAGCCGGGCGGGGTCACCCGGCGCAGGGTGAGATTGATGCGCCCGGGCGCGTCGAGCAGCGTCGCGGTGCCGGGCAAGATACGGTCGACGCCGTGGAAGACGAGCCGCGACGGCCCGCCGATCACCACGGCGTCCCCGGAGGCGAGCCGGATCGAGCGTGTCGGCGCCTTGCGCTCGGTGCCGCCGAAGCGGAACACGGCGGTGTCGCCGAGCGACAGCGAGACCACGGGCGCGTCGAGATCGGCCTCGTCGCGGTCCTGGTGCAGGCCCATCCGCGCGGCGGGCTCGTACCAGTTGACGAGGCAGGCTTCCGGCGGATGCGGATGGTCCGCGAGATCGTCCCAGGCGGCGCGGACCATGTCCGGCATCGCCGGCCAGGGCGCGCCGGTGTCGGGATGGGTCGGCTGGTAGCGATAGCCGGTTTCGTCCGCCACCCAGCCGAGGGCGCCGCAATTCGTCATGCGCACGGAGAAGGGCTTTCCCGTGCGCGGCATGCGCGGCGTGAACAGCGGCGCGGCCCGCACCACCGCGCGCAGGGCGTCGCGCAGGCGCTCCTGCGCCGCCCGGTCGAGATAGCCGGGGACGTGCAGCAGCCCCGGCGCCAGCGCGAGCCGCGGCGCGCTCACGTGTCGATCGTCTCCTTGGAGACGACGCGGGTGTCCTCGCCGAGCCGGTAGACGAACGGGATGCCGGTGGGCAGCTCGAGCTTCGACACCTCCTCGGTCGTCATCCCGTCGAGCACCATCATCAGTGCGCGCAAGGAGTTGCCGTGGGCGGCGACGAGCACCTTCTCGCCCTGCATCACGCGCGGCAGGATCTCGCGGATGTAGTAGGGCAGCACGCGGGCGACGGTGTCCTTCAGGCTCTCGCCGCCCGGCGGCTGCACGTCGTAGGAGCGGCGCCAGAGGAAGACCTGGTCCTCGCCCCACTTGGCGCGGGCGTCGTCCTTGTTCAGCCCGGCGAGGTCGCCGTAGTCGCGCTCGTTGATCGCCGCGTCGGCGATCGTGTGCAGGCCTTCCTGGCCGAGCTCGGAAAGCATGATCCGGCAGGTGTGCTGGGCGCGCACGAGCGCCGAGGTGAAGGCGACGTCGAAGCGATAGCCGCGATCCTTGAGCCGCATGCCGCCGAGCTTCGCCTCCTCGACACCGAGCTCGGTCAGGTCGGGGTCCTTCCAGCCGGTGAAGAGGTTCTTCTTGTTCCAGTCGCTCTGCCCGTGACGGGCGAGCACGAGGAGGCGCTCCATGGGCGGATGATCCTTGTCGTTCGCGAGGGACATGTCAGGAGAGGCCGAGCACGTCGGCCATGGAATGGAAGCCCGGTGCACGGCCCCGCGCCCACAGCGCCGCCTTGAGCGCACCGCGGGCGAACAGGCCGCGGTCCTCGGCGACGTGACGCAGCTCGATGCGCTCGCCGGGCCCGGCGAGAACGACGGCGTGCTCGCCGACGACGGTGCCGCCGCGCAGGGTGGCGAAACCGATCGCGCCCTCCGGCCGCGGGCCGGTGTGGCCGTCGCGGCTGCGCACGGCGGCCTCCTCGAGCGAGACGCCCCGCCCCTCGGCCGCTGCCGCGCCCAGCAAGAGCGCGGTGCCGGACGGTGCGTCCACCTTGTGCCGGTGGTGCATCTCGACGATCTCGACGTCGAAGTCGGGTCCGAGCGCGCGGGCGGCGCGCCGCACGAGGCTCGCGAGCAGATTGACCCCGAGCGACATGTTGCCGGACTGCACGACGCAGCAGCGCTCGGCGGCCGTGCGCAGGACGGCGAGATCCTCCGCCGAGAGGCCGGTGGTGCCCACCACGTGGGCGATGCCGCGCTCGGCGCACAGCGCCGCCAACGCCGTCGTGGCGGCGGGGGCGGTGAAGTCGATCACGGCCTCGGCGTCCGCGAGGGCGCGCGCGGGGTCGTCGCCGATCGCGACGCCGAGCGCCGGCAGGCCGGCGAGCACGCCGGCATCGGCGCCGACCGCGTCCGCGCCCGCGCGCTCGCAGGCGCCGGACAGGACGCAGCCCGGCGTCTCCGCGATCGTCCTCACCAGCATCCGGCCCATCCGCCCGGACGCGCCGACAACGGCGAGCCGCATATCGCTCATCGCGCTCTCCTCCAGCGTGCCATGGCGGTATAGGACGGCGGGACGTGGGAGGAAAGTGCCCGGGGGATCTCGATGAACGCGCGACGGCTCCAGCTTGGTGCGGCTTTGCCCCGGCGCGAACACCCTCAGGATCAGGACATCGACGTCGTCATGCGGCGTGCCGGCCTGCTGGGGCTCCGTCTCGTAGACGATTGCGTGCCCCCGCACGTATCGGACCCGCATGCCGGGGTGATCTCTGCTGGCAGCCCAACGAAAAGGCGCAATGGCGAGATCGTCGATCGCATTCAAGACCTGGAGCAGAACCTCGGCTGCTCCTCGGTTGGCGCCCGGCTGGGTGAGCCAGTACCGGATGGCATCGAGATCCCGAGCGGCCGCAGGCGCGATCTCGAGACGGGCCGGCATCGATCGTCAGCTCAGTCGCGGCGCCGACGTGTCGGGGATCGAGATCGGACGTCCCTCGCGCAAGGCGCGCAGCAGCTCGCGGGCGTCCTCGCCCTTGATCCCGTGGCCGTCCGCGAGCTCCCGCCGCGCCTCCTCGATCAGCTCGCGCTCCTGGACGATGCGCGCCTGCCGCTCAGCTGCGGTTTCGGAAGCCGACTCGTCCGCGCTGCGTTGCAGAAATCGCGAGACCATTGCCGCTCCTCATCGACCGCTCGGCAGCCGAATGCACGTTTGGAAGAGATGCTTTCACACCGAAGCGATCGTGTCCATGCGGAACGGCTCGTCGAGTCGACGCAGGATGAACTCCTGGGCTCCGCTGCCCGCCCATTCGACGGCAGACAGCGCAGAAAGCTCACTGTCAGGAGTGTCATATGTAGGGATGCAGACGCTAAAGCAACCTTTCAAGCGTCCTTCGAGTCGTGCTCATCCATTCACACGGACGGACTGCGACCAGCCGCCCGTCAGAACAGCCTCCCCTGCCCGTCCTCGTCCGCATTGCGCGTCGCCGCCTTCCGCGGCGCGCGGGCGCCCTCCGGCGCAGGCGCCTCGGTCTCGAGCGGCACGATGTTCTGCGCGTCGTCGTTGGCGACCTTGTTCACCCGCGGCGACACCGGGACCATGGAGATCCAGTCGTCGGGGCAGGGCCGCGCCAGGGCGCGCGCCTCGGCGTCGCCGATGGCGGCGGCGTCGAGCCAGCGGCCGACGCCGCCCATTGAGAGGATCGCCGGCATGCGGTGGTGGATGGCCGACAGCGTGCCGTTGGCGTCGGTGGTGACGATGGCGGCGGTGTCGATCTCGCCGCCGCTCGGGTCCGCATAGGTCTCCCACACGCCGGCGATCGGCATCGGGCCGCCCGACGCCATGCGGATCAGGTAGGGCGCCTTGACGCGGCCCTCGCGACGCCACTCGTAGAAGCCGTCGGCGAGGAAGACGCAGCGCCGGCGCTTCATCGCGGCCTTGAAGGTGGGCTTCTCGAGCAGCGTCTCGGCACGGGCGTTGATGACGAGCGGGAAGTCCTTCGGGTCCTTCGTCCAGGAGGGGAGGAAGCCCCAGCGCACCAGCCGGAACCGCGGGGCGCCGTTGTCGTGGACGACGACGGGCACGGGCTGCGTCGGCGCGACGTTGTAGCGCGCCGGGAAGTTCGGCGCCTCCGCATAGCCGAAGGTTTCGCGAAACACGTCCGGCGTCGACGTGATGATGAACCGGCCGCACATGTCGCACCTCGTCGTTCCCGTGCCTCGCCTGCGAGAGTAACGCTTTATTCGGCCCCGTGCGCCAGGATGCGTGACTTCCCCGATCCCGACGGCGCACCATCCATGCACGGCCCGATCGACGAGACGCTAGCGACTGCGGCGCCAGAGGCCGCCGACGCCACGGCTGGCGGCCTCTCGAACGATTACCTGAACCACTTCAGCGAGGTCCTCATGCTCGTCGAGCTGGCGGCCGAGGACGCGGAGGCGTTCGACGATCTCGCCGCCTGGCGGCCGGTGGACTATCCGACCTATTTCGCCGCCTCGCAGCTGCGCCGGGCGCCGGCCGCGCGCGCCGCCTACGAGGCGCTGCCGGCCGAGCGACGCGATGCGTTCGAGGGCCTCGTCGCCGCCATGGATCGCCTCGCGAGCACCGCCATCCGGGCGCTGCGCCCGCCCTGCGAGCCGCTCGACGCCGCCCACGTCGCCGAGGTGACGGGCCCTGCGCTCAGGCGCCTGATCGCGCGGGCGAGCGCCTTCCTCAATTCCGGCGGCCGGGAGCTGCCCGACGAGGCCGAGGTCGAGGCCGCCCAGCAGGCGATCGACCGGCTGCTCGAGCGCACGCTCTCCGAGGACGGCTGATGCCGGTGCGCCCGATCCTGCGCTGGCCGGACCCGTTGCTCTCCGCGCCGGCGGCCGCCGTCGGCACGCCCGACGCGGAGATCCACGCGCTCGCGGCCGATCTCCTCGAGACGATGCGCGCGGCCCCCGGCGTCGGCATCACCGGCCCGCACGTCGGCGCGCTGCGCCGGATCGTGGTGCTGGAGCTGCCAAGAAACGAGGCTGGTGACGCGGCCCCCGCCGTCTATTGCGACCCGCGCGTGACCTGGGCCTCCGACGAGACGGCGCGCTTCACGGAAGGCTCCGTGTCGATGCCCGGCATCACCGACGAGGTGGAGCGCCCGGCGCGGGTGCGCGTCGCCTACATCGGTCTCGACGGCGCGGCGCACGAGGAGCAGGCCGACGGCTTTCGCGCCGCCTGCCTGCAGCACGAGATCGACCAGCTCGACGGGATCTTCTGGCTGCGCCGGCTCACCCGCGTGCGCCGGGAGCGGGCGATCAAGCGCTGGGAGAAGGCGCGCCGCGAGACGGGACGCAGCGGCTGAGGCTCAGTTGTCGGTCGGCAGGATCGACAGCGGCGCCGGCCCGGCGGCGGGTGCCGCTTCCTCGGCACTCGGCGCCGGCGGCGGGGTGGCGCCGAGGCGCTCCTGCAGCGAGGCCGCGCGGGCCTGGGTCCAGCGGGCGGCGCACAGGCCCTGCTCCTCCTCGCCGGCATAGCGCGCGCAGGCGGTGACCCGCTCGGCCGAGAAGCCCGCCTGCTCGGACAGAACGGCCCGGAGGGCGTCGCCGGCGCTGCGCTCCGCCAGCGTCCGGAAGCCGGCGCGCACCGCCTCGTCGGCCTCGACGAGCTCGCGCTCCAGCCGGGCGGGGTCGGTGGGCAGCGCGTCGGGCTGCGGACCCCAGAGGCCGTTGGGATCGACCCGGCAATCGGCCGCCTCGAAGGTGCACGGCCCGTCGTTCCAGACGAGCGCCGCGTCGGCGAAGAGTGTCATCACCACCGGGCAGGCCGGGGCCGCGAGGCGATAGCGGGCGTAGCGCCCGAGCGGCGTCACCGGCGCCAGCGCCACGCCCGCCTCGCCTTCCGCAATGGTGACGGCGCACGCCTCCTGCGGATCGGAGATGCCGCGACCCTCCAGCGTCAGCGTGGCGGTGAGCCCCTGCGACGAGCGGTCGATGTCGAGGGCGCCCTCGCGTGCGTCGCGGTGGAGCGTCAGCTCGGTGAGGTCCGCCGGCGCCGGCAGGGCCACGGCGGCCGAAGGATCGGCGACGCCCGTCGGAGCGGCCGGGTCGGGCGCGGCCAGGCTCGGCGCGCCCGGGGCGGCGGGTGGCGTCGGCGCCGCCGGCGAGACGGGCGCCACGGGCTGCGACGGGCCGGCCGGCGGTTGCCCGAGCTGCACCGGAGGGTTCGAGAACTGCGCCCCCGGCAGCTCCAGCGGCTGCGCCGCCACGGGGCCGGCGAGAAGCGAGAACGCGAGGACGCTGAGGGTCTTGGGAGACAAGAACGGACTTCCGCACGATTGGGACGGCGCGACCCTAGGCGAGGCGCGTGCGCGAGTCCATCGCGGGGCGTCCAGGCACGTGCAGGAACGAGATCGGAGCCACCATCACCCTTGAACCGCCGCGCCCCGCAGCCCATGTCCCGCCTTGCGGCGTGATTTGGGCAGGCCTATATCAGCCGCGATTCGAACGGGGCCGGAAGCCTTGGGGGGCGCCCGGCTCCAGCCGTAACGAAACAACGTGGAAGTCAGCCATGGGCCGAGTCGCTTCGGGGCTCGGCGGTCTGCTTGAAAGTGAGGGATCCCGCCATGGGTAAGGTCATCGGTATCGATTTGGGTACGACGAATTCCTGCGTCGCGGTGATGGAGGGCACGACGCCCAAGGTCATCGAGAACGCGGAAGGCTCGCGCACCACGCCTTCGATCGTCGCGTTCACCGACGAGGGCGAGCGCCTCGTCGGCCAGCCGGCCAAGCGCCAGGCCGTCACCAATCCGGAGCGCACCTTCTTCGCGATCAAGCGCCTGATCGGGCGCACCTTCGAGGATCCGACCACGAAGAAGGACCAGGATCTGGTCCCCTACAAGATCGTGCGCGGCGGCAACGGCGACGCATGGGTCGAGGCCGACGGCAAGCAGTATTCGCCCTCGCAGATCTCCGCCTTCACCCTTCAGAAGATGAAGGAGACGGCCGAGAGCCATCTCGGGCAGCCGGTCACCCAGGCCGTCATCACCGTGCCGGCCTACTTCAACGACGCCCAGCGCCAGGCCACCAAGGACGCCGGCAAGATCGCCGGCCTCGAGGTGCTGCGCATCATCAACGAGCCGACGGCGGCGGCGCTCGCCTACGGGCTCGACAAGAAGCAGACCGGCACCATCGCGGTCTACGACCTGGGCGGCGGCACCTTCGACGTGTCGATCCTCGAGATCGGCGACGGCGTGTTCGAGGTGAAGTCGACCAACGGCGACACCTTCCTCGGCGGCGAGGACTTCGACATGCGCGTGGTCGAGTACCTCGCGGCGGAGTTCAAGAAGGAGCAGGGCATCGACCTGACCAAGGACAAGCTCGCGCTCCAGCGCCTCAAGGAGGCCGCCGAGAAGGCGAAGATCGAGCTCTCGTCCACGACGCAGACCGAGATCAACCTGCCCTACATCACCGCCGACGCCTCGGGGCCGAAGCACCTCGCGCTCAAGCTCTCGCGCGCCAAGTTCGAGAGCCTGGTCGACGACCTGATCCAGCGCACCGTCGAGCCCTGCCGCAAGGCGCTCAAGGACGCGGGCCTCTCGGCCGGCGAGATCGACGAGGTCGTCCTCGTCGGCGGCATGACCCGCATGCCGAAGGTGCAGGAGACGGTGAAGGGCTTCTTCGGCAAGGAGCCGCACAAGGGCGTCAACCCGGACGAGGTCGTCGCCATCGGTGCCGCGGTCCAGGCCGGCGTGCTGCAGGGCGACGTCAAGGACGTGCTGCTGCTCGACGTGACCCCGCTGTCGCTCGGCATCGAGACGCTGGGTGGCGTGTTCACCCGCCTGATCGAGCGCAACACCACGATCCCGACCAAGAAGGCGCAGGTCTTCTCCACGGCCGAGGACAACCAGAACGCCGTGACGATCCGGGTCTTCCAGGGCGAGCGCGAGATGGCGGCCGACAACAAGATGCTCGGCCAGTTCGACCTCGTCGGCATCCCCCCGGCGCCGCGCGGCGTGCCGCAGGTCGAGGTCGCCTTCGACATCGACGCCAACGGCATCGTCAACGTCCAGGCCAAGGACAAGGCGACCGGCAAGGAGCAGGCGATCCGCATCCAGGCCTCCGGTGGCCTGTCGGACGCCGACATCGAGAAGATGGTCAAGGACGCCGAGGCGCACGCCGCCGAGGACAAGGTGCGCCGCGAGCTGGTCGAGGCCAGGAACCACGGCGAGGCGCTGGTGCACTCCACCGAGAAGTCGCTGAAGGACTACGGCGACAAGGTCTCCGAGGAGGACCGCCAGAGCATCCAGACCGCGATCGACGCGCTGCGCGAGGCCCTCGGCGGCGACGAGCTCGAGACCATCAAGTCGCGCACCAACGACCTGATGCAGGCCTCGATGAAGCTCGGCGAAGCCATGTACAAGGCCCAGGCCGAAGCCGGCGACGGCGGCGAGGGCGATGCTTCCGCCGAGGGCGGCGAGCAGAAGAGCGACGAGGACGTCATCGACGCCGACTTCCAGGAAGTCGACGACGAGGACAAGAAGAAGCGCGCGTGATACGCACGCGCTCCTGATCGGCGCCGCGTCCGATCGGGCCCTCGTGGCCCGGCGGGCGCGGCGTCCGCGTGTCCCGCGTGCGCAGCCCGCGCGCGGGACACGCGGACGAGCTCATCCGACGACCATCCGGCCGGGTCCCAGCCCCGGCCGCTCGCCGACCCGGCGAGGCGACTGACCGAAGGCACCTGCCCCGATGTCGAAGCGCGACTACTACGAGATCCTCGGCGTCGAGAAGACGGCTGACGAGAAGGCCCTCAAGAGCGCCTTCCGCAAGCTCGCCATGCAATGGCATCCGGACCGGAACCCGGGCAATGCCGATGCGGAGCTCAAGTTCAAGGAGCTCAACGAGGCCTACCAGGTGCTCTCGGACTCCCAGAAGCGCGCGGCCTACGACCGCTTCGGCCACGGCGCCTTCCAGGGCGGCGGCGGGCCGGGCGGCGGACCCGGCTTCGGGCCGGACTTTTCCGACTTCATGTCGGACATCTTCGAGAACTTCTTCGGCGAGGGCGGCCCGCGGCGCGGCGGGCGCGGCGGCGGCGGCGGCGGCACCGGCCGCGAGCGCG
The DNA here is from genome assembly GCA_051117315.1 of Salinarimonas sp. Classification (GTDB taxonomy): domain Bacteria; phylum Pseudomonadota; class Alphaproteobacteria; order Rhizobiales; family Beijerinckiaceae; genus Salinarimonas. Next base: position 13,736 of record JBNPEA010000161.1, read on the forward strand.
GGGCGGACCTGCGCTACAATCTCGAGATCACGCTCGAGGACGCCTACAAGGGCCGCACGGAAGACCTGAAGATCCCCACCGCCATCGCCTGCGAGGCCTGCGGCGGCTCGGGCGCGAAGCCCGGCTCGAAGCCGAAGGCCTGCGCCACCTGCAACGGCTACGGCCGCGTGCGCGCCACGCAGGGCTTCTTCACCATCGAGCGCACCTGCCCGACCTGCCAGGGCCGCGGCGAGGTGATCGAGGACCCCTGCGAGATCTGCCAGGGCGCCGGCCGCGTCACCCGCGAGCGCACGCTGTCGGTCAACATCCCCGCCGGCGTCGAGGAGGGCACCCGCATCCGCCTCGCCGGCGAGGGCGAGGCGGGGTTGCGCGGCGGGCCGGCGGGGGATCTGTATATATTCCTGTCGATCGCCCCGCATTCCTTCTTCCAGCGCGACGGGGCGGACCTGTTCGCGCGCGTGCCGATCCCGATGGTCAAGGCGGCGATCGGCGGCGACGTCACGGTGCCGACGATCGACGGCTCGGACGCGAAGGCGACGATCCCCGCCGGCACCCAGACCGGGAAGCAATTCCGCTTGCGCGGCAAGGGCATGCCGGTGCTGCGCTCGCGGGATGTGGGGGACCTCTACATCCAGGTCGTCATCGAGACGCCACAGAATCTCACGAAAAGGCAGAGGGAGCTCCTGCAGGAGTTCGAGGCCGAATGCTCACGGGACACGCATCCCGAGAGCCACGGCTTCCTCAACCGGGTGCGCGAGTTCTTCGGCGGAACCGGACGGGCTTGACGGGCGTCGGTGTCGTTGTTCTATACGGCTTGCCCGCGCGTCCGGGTCGCCTCCAGGAAAGGAATCAGGCGTGCTGCCAAGCTCCAATCGGCAAACGCAGAAGAAGGTTCCGGTCGAGCTCGACGACGAGGCCCGCTTCCTGCGCTCCTGGATCGAGCGACCCCTCGTCACGGGCGCGGTCACCCCGTCCGGCAAGCTGCTGGCGCGGACCATGGCGGCCTACGTCGACCCGCGCCTGCCCGGCCCGATCATCGAGCTCGGCCCCGGCACCGGCCCGGTGACGGATGCGCTGGTGCGCCGCGGCGTCGACCAGGAGCGGCTCGTCCTCGTCGAGTTCAACCCGGATTTCTGCCTGCTGCTGCGCCGCCGCTTCCCGCGCGCGACGATCGTCCAGGGCGACGCCTACGACATCCGCACCACGGTGAGCGAGCTCCTGTCGGAGCCCGCCGTGGCGACGATCTCGTCGCTGCCGCTGTTCACGAAGCCCGTGGAGCAGCGCCTCGCGCTCCTGCGCGCGGCGCACGACCTCTCGCGCCCCGGCGCGCCCTTCGTGCAGTTCACCTACGCCGTGGTGCCGCCGATCCCCAAGCACCCGAGCGAATACACCGCGACCCCCTCGCAGCGGATCTGGCTGAACCTGCCGCCGGCGCGGGTGTGGGTGTATCGCCGCCCGGAGGCGTGAGGCGGGGTCCGCGCGCCTAGCCGAACAGCGCCGACGCCGTGTGCCGCGCCGCGTCGATCTGGCGTGCCTGATCGTCGAGCTGCCCGAGCGCGACCGCGCCCTCCATCAGGAGCATCAGCTGCTCGGCCCCGGGCCGCGGATGGCGCATGCCCGCGCGCGCCAGCGCCGTCTCGAGCCGGGCGCGCACGCGGACCTTGTGGTCGCGCGCGAGGCGGACGACATCGGCGTGATGCCGGCCGTATTCCGAGGCCGCGGTCTGGAACAGGCAGCCGCGGGCGCCGTGGACAACGTGCCACTCGGCCAAGGCATCGAACAGCGCGTCCACGAGCGCCGGCACGCCGGCGGCCTGCTCCACCCTTCGGGTGATCGCGTCCTCGAACAGCCCGGCGCGGTAGGCGAGGACGGCGAGGACGGCCTCGTGCTTGCTGCGGAAGTGCTTGTAGAAGGTCCCGCGGGACAGGCCCGAAGCCGATAGCAGTTCCTCGACGCTGACACCGACGAATCCGAGCCGGTAGAATACGTCGTTCGACGTCCGCACGATCATATCGTGGCTGTCCTGCATCGATCATCTCTCCCGTGCGCCGCCTCCATCGCGGCGCAGAGGCCGTGACATCGGAGCATTCGACTCGCGTCGACCAAGCGAATATACACGTGTGTATAGGTTCTCGCCAGCGAGGTCGCGATGCTCCGTCCCTCCCCCTTGTTCTGGACGGCCGCCGCTGGGCTGGCGCTCGTCGGCGTCTCCTTCGGCATCGCGCGCTACGGCTACGGCCTGTTCCTGCCGCGCATGGCCGAGACCTTCGGGATGGACTTGGCCATGCAGGGCCTCGTCGCCAGCGGCGCCTATGCGTCCTACGTGCTGGCGACGATCGCCGCCGCGTGGGCGTCGGGCCGGCTCGGGCCGCGCCTGCCGATCGCGCTCGGCGTCGCCGCAGCGTCCGGAGGCGCGGCGATCGTGGCGCTCGCGGACGGGCTCGTCGTCCTCGCCATCGGCATCGCGCTGGCGGGAGCGAGCCCCGGGCTCGTCTTCCCCGCTTTGTCGGACTGGGTGTCGATCGTGGCGCGCGAGGAGGGGCGCAACCGGCTGTTCGCGGTGATGAACGCGGGCACCGGCGCAGGCGTGATCCTGGCCGCGCCCTTCGCGCTCATGCCGGCGGATCTGTGGCAGCACGCCTGGGCGGCCTTCGCCCTCGCCTGCGTCCTGCTCGGGTCCGGCGCGATCGCCCTCGCCCCCCCTTACCCTCCCGGCCGCAACCTGCCGCAGGCGCCCCGCTTCACCGCTGCCGACCTGCTCCGGCCCACTGCGCTGCCGCTCTATGCGAGCGCGCTCGTCGCCGGCCTGACCACGTCCGTGTACTGGACCTTCTCCATCGCCACGATCTCGGAGGCGGGGGGCTCGCTCGGCGCCCTCGCGCGGCCGGAGATCGCCTTCTGGGCGCTGACCGGCGTCTCGGGCCTCGTCGGCGCGCTGACCGGGGACGCGGTGAACCGGCGCGGGCTGCCGCTCGTCACCCGCGGCACGCTCGCGGCGATCGCGACCGCCTGCCTGCTGATCGGCCTCGCGCCGGCCTCCGGCGCGGCGATCGTCGGCTCGGGCGCGGTGTTCGGCGCCGCCTTCATCTTCGTGACGGGGCTCCTCGGCGTGTGGAGCCTGCGCGTGTTCCGGCAGCGGCCGTCCGCCGGCTTCGGGGCGACCTTCCTCGTCTTCACCGTCGGCGCGATGATCGGGCCGCTCGTGGGCGGGGCGCTGTCGCCGGCGCTCGGGCGCGAGGGCGTGTTCGTGCTCGCGGCGGGGGTGACGCTGCTGCCGTGCCTTGTTCCGGCGCGGGCGTTCGCGGAGGCTCCGGCAGTCGCGCCGGAGAGCGCGATCCGAGCCGCGAGCAGACCTCGGGCAGTCTCGCGGCCGTGCTACGAACGATAGCGACCCACCGCGCGGTCGCCGTTCACGGAACCGGACGAGCGGCGCCTCAGGACGGGAGGCGGGTCGCGAGCACCTTGTCGATACGCCGCCCGTCGAGATCGATCACCTCGAAGCGCCAGCCGTGCGCCTCGATCGCCTCGCCCGTCGCGGGCAGGCGCTCGAAAGCGGTCAGCACGAGACCGGCGACGGTCTCGTAGTCGCGATCGGCCGGAAGGGCGAGCCCCAGCTGCTCCGCCATCTCGTCGGCGTGCATCGAGCCGGCGACGAGCCAGCTCCCGTCCGGGCGCCGCACCGCCTCCGGCTCGCCCGCATCGGGCTCGTCCGACCTGAACGCGCCGGTGATGGCGTCGAGCACGTCCCCCGGCGTGACGATCCCTTCGAAGTGGCCGTACTCGTCGTGGACGAGCGCCATCGGCACCGCTGCCCGCCTCAGGACGGCGAGCGCGACGAGCGCATCCACCGTGTCGGGGATGACCGGCGCCGGGCGCACGACGGCCCGCAGGTCGAAAGACTCGCCGCGGAGCAGCGGCGCGAGCAGCTCGCGGACCTGGACGACGCCGATCACGTTGTCCGCCCCGCCGTCCGCGACGGGCAGACGGGAGTGCGTCGTCGTCAGCAGCGTGGTGCGGATTTCCTCCTGTGTATCGGCGAGATCGATCCAATCGACCTCCGTGCGGGGCTTCATCAGGCCGCGCACGGCGCGGTCGGCGAGCCGCATCACGCCGGCGATCATCCGGCGCTCGTCCGTCTCGATGACGCCCGCAGTCTCCGCCTCCGCCATCAGCGCACGGATGTCCTGATCGGTGATCGAGACCTGGGCCTCCGTCCCGATACCGGCTACGCGGAAGATCAGCTTCGTGGAGGCGTCCAGCAGCCAGACCACCGGCGCGGCGGCGCGCGAGACCGCGTTCATCGCCGGCGCGACGGCGCAGGCGATGCCCTCCGCATTCCGCAGCGCGAGGTTCTTCGGTACGAGCTCACCGACGATCACGGACAGGTAGGTGATCGCGCCGAGGACGACGACGTAGGCGAGCGGCTCGGAAACCGATACCGGCACCCCGTAGCGCTCGAGCACGGCGTCGAGGCGCTGGCCCAGCACCGCGCCTGAGAACGCTCCGGCGAGGATGCCCACGAGCGTGATGCCGATCTGAACGGTGGACAGGAATCGTCCCGGGTCCTCGGCGAGGGCGAGAGCGGTAGCGGCGCCCCGTCTCCCCTGTTCCGCGAGTGCGCGCAGACGCGCCCGGCGGGCCGACACGACGGCGAGCTCCGAAAGGGCGAACAGGCCGTTCAGCCCGATCAGGGCCGCGGCAATGACGATCTCGATCAACGATGCGAGGGGCGCACCTCGCGGTGCCGCGCCCTTCCTCTCTTGTGACGCCCCTCACATAGCCCGCGCGTGCCTCGTCGTCAAAGAGCCGCGCTACGGCTGATCTCAGCGCCCCTCGATCCCCCACAGCGAGCGCAGGGCGATCGCGTCGCCGATCGTCAGGCCCGCCGCCGTCAGCGCCTTGGCCTGTGCGGCGACGATCGCCGCGTTGTCGGTGGCCGGCGAGCCGTCGGGGAGCGTTAGATTGTTCTCGAAGCCGCAGCGCACGTGGCCACCGAGCAGGCCGGCCAGCACGCCGCAGCCGGCCTCGCGGGGGCCGAAGGCGCAGACCATGAAGTCGCGGTAGATGTCCGCGCAGCTCTCGATCATCGGCACGAGGTCCGCCGGCCGCGCCTGGGTCGGCGGGTCGTAGCGCCCGCCGACGAACAGGACCGAGACCTGCCGCGCGTTGATCACCCGCGCATGCGCCCAGCGCGCCAGGCGATCGGCGTCGGTGCGGTCGTAGGCGATGATCTGCGGGGCGATGCGCTCGTCCTCGCAGAAGGCGAGGAGGTCGGACAGGCGCTTGGCGTCGGATTCGGCGGGCGCGATCTCGCGCAGCGCCATCGACACGGCCTCCGGCTTCACCGCCTTGACGACGGCGGCCTGCTCGTCGGGCGCGTAGCGGCCGATGGACTCTGTGGTGATCTGCACCACCATGCGCGCGCCCGCCACCTCGCGCACCGCGGCGATCGCCTCGCGATAGAGGCCGGGATCGAGGCTGTGGCGACCCTGCCCGTCGCGCACGTGAAGATGAACCATCGCGGCGCCCGCGCTCTGCGCGGCCCGCGCCGCCGCGGCGCTCTCGGTGATCGTCAACGGCAGCGCGGGATGGTCCGCCTTCGTGCGCCGCCCCCCGTTCGGGGCCACGGCGATGAAGGTCGGCGCGTAGAGTGCACTGCGTCGTTCGTTCTCGCTCATCGAGCCTCCCGCATCCGTGTTTTTCCCGAGTATGCGCGAAGCCGAGCCGTCTAGGAAGGGTTGTCGGTTACAGATGTTCGAATTTGTCGGCCCGTACGGGTGCGACGGTCACGAACTGCGCCGTTGCGCCGCATCCGGATGCAGCGCGCGCAGCGTCGCGAGCCAGCTCGGCGGCAGCGCGGCGGCCTCCGCGGCGGCCACGACCGATTCGAGGTAGCCGGGCTGGGGCGTGCCCCCCTCCCCCGCGCGGCCGACGTAGACGAGCGCCCGGCGCGCGCCGCGCTCCGTCAGGACGGGCTGGACGACCTTGGCGTAGAGGCCGGTGTGGACGCTCTCGTAGCGGTCGAGCGCAGAGACGTCGCGCAGCGCCAGCTCCCAGAGCACGCCCCAGACCGCGCCCTGCGGCGCGCGCGCCACGCTCGCCCAGCCCTCGCGCATGATGACGATGCGGTGGCGCATCAGCCGTGCGGTGCCAACCGGCCGCGAGGCCGGGCAGCGCGCCGCCATCTGCGCGCCGTCCATGTTGGAGCCGTAGGCGAAGTAGAGCGGCATCGGGCGCGGGTCGTCAGGCGAACTCGAGGATCACGGCGTCGACGGCGAGGCTGTCGCCCTCCTTGGCGTGGATCGCCTTGATGGTGCCGTCGCGCTCGGCGCGCAGCACGTTCTCCATCTTCATCGCCTCGACGATGGCGAGCGGCTCGCCCGCCTTCACCTCCTGGCCGACGGCGGCGGTGAGCGCCTTGACGAGGCCCGGCATCGGGCACAGCAGCTGCTTCGAGGTGTCCGCCGGCACCTTCTCCGGCATCAGCTCGACGAAGCGCGCCTCCGCGGCGGTGAAAGCCTTGGCCTTGGCCGAGGCGCCCTGGTGCTGCAGGAAGACGCCGTTGACGATCGGGCGCACCTGGACCGCGATCGGCACGTCGCCGACGCTGCCGCGCCAGACCGGGTGGCCGGGCCGCCAGTCGCTCGTCACCGGGAAGGCCGACCCGTCCGAGAAGCCGATCACGACGACGCCGTCGGCGCCCGCGTCGACGGTGACGTCGAAGCGCTGCTTGTCGAGGAGCACGACGCGCTCGCGCGAGACGTGCAGCTCGCGCCCGAGCATCTGGCCGGAGATGGTGCGCTTGCGCGTGGCCTCGAGGTAGTCGATCCAGGCCGCCACCGCCGCCATGCGCGTCGCCACCGCGCCCGCGGGCGCCGGCGCCGCGAAGCCGTCGGGGAACTCCTCGGCGATGAAGGCCGTGGACAGCGCCCCCTCGCGCCAGCGCCGGTTCTGCATGATGGCGGTGAGGAAGGGGATGTTGTGGCGGATGCCGTCGATGGCGAAGGCGTCGAGGGCACGCGCCTGAGCGTCGATCGCCGCCTCGCGGGTGGGGGCGTGGGTGACGAGCTTGGCGATCATCGGGTCGTAGTAGATCGAGATCTCGCCGCCTTCCTCGACGCCGGTGTCGTTGCGAACGCTCACCCCGTCGACCGTCCCCTCCTCCGGCGGCCGGTAGATGGTCAGCCGGCCCGTGGAGGGCAGGAAGTTGCGGGTCGGGTCCTCGGCGTAGATGCGGCTCTCGACGGACCAGCCGTTCAGCTGGACGTCGTCCTGGGCATGGCGGAGCCGCTCGCCGGCCGCGACGCGGATCATCTCCTCGACGAGGTCGATGCCGGTGATCATCTCGGTGACCGGGTGCTCGACCTGGAGACGGGTGTTCATCTCGAGGAAGTAGAACGACTTGTCCTGCCCCGCGACGAATTCCACGGTGCCGGCGCTGTCGTAGCCCACCGCCTTCGCCAAGGCGACCGCCTGCTCGCCCATGAGGCGGCGCGTCTCGGGGTCGAGCAGCGGCGAGGGCGCCTCCTCGACGACCTTCTGGTTGCGGCGCTGGATGGAGCATTCGCGCTCGGACACCCAGATGCAGTTGCCGTGCTTGTCGCCCAGCACCTGGATCTCGATGTGGCGCGGCTGGGTGATGAACTTCTCGACGAAGACCCGGTCGTCGCCGAAGGAGCTCGCCGCCTCCGACTTCGCCCGCGCGAAGCCCTCGGCCACCTCGTCCTTCGCGTAGGCGATGCGCATGCCCTTGCCGCCGCCGCCGGCGGACGCCTTGAGCATCACCGGAAAGCCGATCTCCTCGGCGATGGCGACCGCGTGCTCGGGGCTCTCGATCACGCCGAGGAAGCCGGGGACGGTCGACACCTTGGCCGCGGCCGCCGCCTTCTTCGATTCGATCTTGTCGCCCATGGCGGCGATGGCGCCGGGATTGGGGCCGATGAAGACGATGCCGGCCTGTGCCAGCGCCTTGGGGAAGGCCTCGCGCTCGGAGAGGAAGCCGTAGCCCGGATGCACCGCCTGCGCGCCGGTGCGCTCGCAGGCCTCGACGATCTTCTCGATGACGAGATAGCTCTCGGAGGCCGCCGCGGGGCCGATGTGGACGGCCTCGTCCGCCATCTCGACGTGCACCGCGTCGCGATCGGCGTCCGAATAGACCGCGACCGTCCGGATGCCCATGCGGCGCGCGGTCTTGATCACGCGACAGGCGATTTCGCCGCGGTTTGCGATGAGGATCTTGTCGAACATGGAACGCGGGCCCCGGTCTGTCGGCGATGAGACGCCTCAGCTTCTAGCGAGCCCGCACCCGTCTCGTCCACGCCTCTTTCGGCTGATGCCCGCGGTCCGCCACGGTCCGGCGCCTCGGCTCAGGCCGCACGCGTGGCCTTGCGTGTGCCGTCCGTGGTCCGCTTGGGCGCCTCCGGCGCGTCGAGCACGTCGCGCATCCGCATGACACCGCCGCGCATGACGAAGACGAGCAGCGCCTCGTCGACGCGCTGGGCCTCGCGCACCATCTGGGCGACGGCGCGCCGGGCGTTCTCGCTCGGCCCGCCGCAGGCGTTCACCGAGGTGACGAGCCAGCGCGCCAGCGCCGCGTCGACGACGCCCGTGGGGCGCGCGCCCCAGACGACGAAGTCGACGAGCAGGGATGCGAACAGCTCCGCCCAGGCCTGCGCGGCGGCCTCGTCGGCCCGCTTCACCGTGCGGTCCAGCGCGATGAGGACGTCGGCCTCCTCCCGCGTGGAGACGCCGACCTCGAGGACGATGGCACGCAGGCGCGTCACGTCCTCGAGGGTCATCGTCCGGTGTTCGCAGACATTATCCGAGAATTCGCGCAAAGCTTGATCGATCATGTTCGACGCCTCCCCGGTCTTTGTCGATGCGACCGGTGTGTTGGTTCGTACGACGAAGGTGATCGATCCGTCTTGGCGGGGGGTTAATCCGAAAGCGTCAACACGCGTTCAGGTTAAGCGCTCGTGGGCGGGGATGGTTTCGGGATGCTTGCCGCGCTCCTGCCTCATTGGGGCGGGGACGATCCGCGAAGCGGATCAGGGGCGGGGTCCCCCGGCTCCACGCGTGCCGATTTCGGCTCCGCCGAAGCGCGCCTGCGGCGCACCCCCTCCGTCTCGTCG
>JBNPEA010000148.1:0-22799 GCA_051117315.1 Salinarimonas sp.
ACGCGCACGTTGGTGGGGGCGCCTTCGAAGGGCTCGTCCGCGGTCATGGCGAAGGCGGCGAGCGCCACGCTGACCGGCTCGGTCCGGCCCTCGGGCACGACGGTCGCCGTGAGATCCTCGAGCCGCACCGTGCCGATCGTCGGCAGCAGGGCGCGGGCGGTGCCGGCATCGAGCTCCAGCTCCTCGTCGGCGATGCGCCGCATGCCCTCGATCATCGGCTCGATCGAGAAGCCCTCGGAGACGATGGAGGCGATGGCGATCTGCGCCTCCTCCACGTCGACGCGGATCGTCTCCGCCCGCGCGGGCGCGTCCCCGCCGAAGGTGAGCCGGTCGATGCCGAACACCGGGTCGTCGCCCATCTCGGCCGCGGTGACGGCGATGTCCTCGACGACGACCTGGCCGACGCGCACGGCCCCCATCATGTCGGCCATCATGCCGAGCATGCGGCGCGTCTGCGCCTCGTCGGGCTCGTCGCCCGCCTCGGCCAAGGCCTCGAGCTCGGGCATCATCTGCGTGAAGGGCTCGCGCATCAGCCGCCCCTCGACCGACGCGCCGGCGACACGCCCGACCGAGACCGTCGCCTCGGCGTCGCCGAAGCGCATCTCGGCGACGGAGAACGAGTCGTAGATCGTGCGGAACGGGTTCTCCCCGTCGTCCGGCGCGCCGTCGATGTACCAGCGCACCGCGAAGGGCAGGTCGAAGTTCTCGACCGCGGTCTCGCCGATCGTGCCCTCGAAAGGCCGGCCGTCCGGCCCCTCGGCGGCGACGCCCGCCGACGCCGACGGGAGCGGCGCGATGACGCCCTCGCTTACGCCTTCCGCGCCGAGGTCGCGATAGGTGAAGGCGGTCGTCGCGCCCTCGACCTCCTGCTCGATGATCAGCTCCGGCGCGACGATCCGCTCGGCCGAGATCCCGGCGAGCGCCTCGTGCCAGGGCGCGTCGGTCTTGCCCTGCAGGGCGTCGAGAAGCGCCTCGCGCGTCAGGCTCGAGCCCTCGACGGTGACGCGCGGCAGGCGGTAGACGCTCGGGCCGGCGTCGATCGTCACGTTCTCGAGCGTGACCGCGCTCTGTGCGAAGGCGACGGCGAACAGCCCGCCCTCCAGCCGCACGGCCTCGATGCCGATACGGCCCTCCCCGGGGGCCAGCTCGATGCGCAGGGGCGAGACGCCGAGGTCGCCCAGTGCGAGCACCGCGGCGGCGACGCCGGCCATCAGCGCGAGGCGACGCGCGCGAAAGCGCTTGTGTCGTGTCATGTCAGGTCCTCTTCCTGGCCGCGCCTCCCCGCGGCGCGGCGCGATCATAGCGACGGACCGTTCATTTGACAGGGAGGATAGGCGAAAAATCGGCGACCACGCGGCGGTCAGTCGGTGAAGACCACCGTCTTGCCGCCGTTGAGCACGACACGATCCTCGATGTGCAACCGGACCGCGCGCGCGAGAACGCGCCGCTCGATGTCGCGGCCCTTGCGCACGAGGTCGTCCGGCGTGTCGCGATGGGAGATGCGCTCGACGTCCTGCTCGACGATCGGCCCCTCGTCGAGCTCCGAGGTGACGTAGTGGGCCGTCGCCCCGATCAGCTTCACCCCGCGCGTGTGCGCCTGGTGATACGGCCTGGCGCCCTTGAAGCCGGGCAGGAAGGAATGGTGGATGTTGATGCAGCGCCCGGTCAGCTTGGCCGACAGGCCGTCCGACAGAACCTGCATGTACCGCGCGAGCACCACGAGATCGGGCCCGACCTCCTGGACGAGCCGCCACAGCTCGCTCTCCTGCTCGAGCTTGGTCTCCTTCGTGACGGGCAGGTGGTGGAAGGGCACGCCGCCGAAGTCGAGATGCGCGAAGGTCTCGCGCGGATGGTTCGACACGATCGCCGCGAGGTCCATGGCGAGCTCGCCGGTGCGCCAGCGGTAGAGCAGGTCGGCGAGGCAATGATCGAACCTCGAGGTGAGGATCATCACCCGCCGACGCGCGTCGGTGCCGCGCATCGACCAGGCCATGCCGAAGCGCGCGGCGAGCGGCGCGAAGCCCTCGCGCAGCGCGTCGACCGGCGCGGCACCGTCGAGGCGATTGAGCACGACGCGCATGAAGAAGTTGCCCGTCTGCGTGTCGTCGTACTGCTGCGCGTCCAGGATGTTGCAGGCGTTCTCGAAGAGATGCGCCGAGACCGCGGCGACGATGCCGGGCCGATTGGGGCAGGACAGCGTGAGGACGATCGCGGGCTCTGTCATCGGTCTCTCTGGGCTGCGGGCGGCGCCGCGCCGGCGCACCGCCCCGCTGTAGCCCGGAACGGCGGCGCGCGCCAATCGCCGATCACGCCCCGCCGATCCCCTCCTCGACGATCCCCGTGCCGCCGCAGGTCGGGCAGGGTCGGTTCTCCAGCCGCCCGGTGCCGCGGCAGTCCGGGCAGACGTTCTCGCCGGTGCCGGGCGTGCCCGGCGCGGCCTCGTCGCCCGGGGCGAGCGGCTTGGTCGTCTCGGGCGGACCGTGGGAGGTGCGCTTGTCGTCGGCCATGAACGGCTCCTCGTCGTCGCTTGGCTTTCGTCGACGAGGCAAACGCAGCGGACGCTGCCGGGTTCGCGCACCGCCCTCGGAACCCTCACCGCTCGGGCAGCGGGATGAACTCCGTCTCGCCCGGCACCGACGCGAAGCGCCCCTCGCGCCAGTCGTTCTTGGCGTCCTCGATGCGCTCGCGCCGGGAGGAGACGAAGTTCCACCAGATGTAGCGCGGCCCGTCCATCGGCTCGCCGCCGAGCACCACGAGGCGCGCGTCAGAGACGGCGCGGATCGCGATCCGGTCGCCTGGCCGGAACACCAGCAGCCGCCCCGGGCCGAAGCGATCGCCGGCGATCTCGATCTCGCCCGCCACCGTGTAGATCGCGCGCTCCTCGTAATCCGCGTCGAGCGGCAGCACGCTGCCGGCGGCGAGCGTCGCGTCGGCATAGAGCGTCGCCGTCGAGGTCGCCACCGGCGAGGCGGCGCCGAGCGCCGAGCCGGCGATCAGCCGCACGCTCTTGCCCTCGCCCTCCAGCACGGGAAGCGCGTCCGCCCCGTAGTGCACGAAGCCCGGCTCGCCCTCCTCGTCCTTTTCCCCCAGCGCCACCCAGCTCTGGATTCCGAACAGCTTGGAGCCGGTCGTTCGCAGATCGGCAGAGGTGCGCTCGGAATGCGTGATGCCGCGCCCCGCCGTCATCAGGTTGAGCGCGCCGGGGCGGATCGGCAGCTCGGTGCCCAGGCTGTCGCGATGCATGATCTCGCCGTCGAACAGGTAGGTCACGGTGGCGAGGCCGATGTGCGGGTGCGGGCGCACGTCCATGCCGGCGCCGAGCAGGAACTCGGCCGGGCCCATCTGGTCGAAGAAGATGAAGGGGCCGACCATCTGCTTCGTGGCGGAGGGCAGCGCGCGGCGCACCTCGAACGCGCCGATGTCCCGCGCGCGCGGAACGATCACCGTCTCGATGGCGTCGCAGGAACGAGGGTTGCCGGGAATAGGGTCGTCCGCATGCTCGTAGCTCATGGCTTGGCTCCTGGAGGAGGTGATGATCTTCGCGGGGATAGTGCCGCAGACGCAGCGCTTCGGCGAGCGCGCGCGCCGCAAGCAGTCGAGGGCATGAACGCAAGATTCCTCGGCAATTCCGACAGCTCGCTTCGCGCTGTTGCAAGACAAACGACCGCCTCGCGTTTCGCTTTCGCTTTCGCGCGCGGGACGCTACGAGCGGGGCGCAGGCTCCCGCCGCCACGGAGACATTCGAAATGATCACCCTCTACGGCGCTCAAGACGGCACGCTGGTGCGCCTCGCCGAGACCGAGCCGCATGCGGACGCCGTCTGGATCGACCTGTGCGATCCGACGCACGAGGAAGAGGGCGCGGTCGAGCGGATGATCGGGGTCGGCGTGCCCACCCGCCAGGAGATGGCGGAGATCGAGGAGAGCTCGCGGCTCTACCGCGAGGACGGGGCGCTGGTCGTCACCGCGACGATCATCGCGGGCGCCGGCGAGGGACGCCCGGCGCGCACGCAGGTCACCTTCGTCGTCGGCGAGCGCCATCTCGTCTCGATCCGCTACGGCGATCCCCTGCCCTTCCGCGCCTTCGAGGCGAAATGGCAGCGTCAGCCGGAGGCACGGCCGTCGAGCGATCTCGTCTTCGTGGCGCTGATCGACGCGATCGTCGAGCGCGCGGCGGACGTGCTCGAGAGCGTCGCCGCCGACCTCAACGGCGTCTCGGCGCATCTCTTCGTGGAGAGCGGCCCCCGCAAGGCCAAGGAGGCCGAGAGTGACCTCCAGGAGATCCTGATGCGGCTCGGGCGGCGCAACATGATGATCTCCATCCTGCGCGAGAGCCTGCTCTCGCTGACCCGTCTCGTGCCGTTCGTGCGCCAGGGCGCCGAGGACTGGCTGTCACCGGAGGCGCCGGGACGGCTCAAGCAGCTCGAGCGCGACCTGCGGTCGCTCTCCGCCTACGAGGGCCAGCTCACCGCGGAGATCGTCTACCTGCAGGAGGCGACGCTCGGGCTGATCAACCTCGCCCAGAACCGCGTCATCAAGGTGCTGTCGGTCGCCGCCGTGATCTTCCTGCCGCCCACCCTCGTCGGCACGATCTACGGCATGAACTTCACCCACATGCCCGAGCTCGAATGGGCCTTCGCCTATCCGGTCGCGCTGGCCGCCATGGTCGTCTCCGCCATCGGCTCCTTCTACTGGTTCAAGCGCAAGGGCTGGCTGTGAGCATCCGCGCCCGGTGACGCGGGGGCGCCCGGGGGCTAGGAAGAGAGGGACACAGACCGGGAGACAGAACGCATGGCCGCCCATCGCCTCGACGCCGCCGTGGAGACCGTCCACTGGGGTTATTTCGACGCCGCCCTCGCGCCGCGCCTCGTCGTCGACAGCGGCGAGCGGGTGACGATCTCCACCGTCTCCGGCGCGCCGGAGGTGATGCCGCCCCCGCCCTTCGCGATCCCGCCGGCCCTGTCGGCGATCCACGCCGCGCTCTCCCCGCGGCTGCCCGGCCACATCTGCACCGGCCCCGTGGCGGTGCGCGGGCTGCGGGCGGGCGGCGTGCTCGAGGTGCGGATCGAGGCGATCGACCTCGCCTACGACTGGGCCTACAACACGCTCGGGCCCCAGCGCGGCGCGCTGCCCGACGACTTCGCGACGCCGCGCTGCGTCCACATCCCGCTCGACCGCGAGAAGCACGTGGCACGCCTGTCCTGGGGGCTGGAGCTGCCGCTTGCGCCGTTCTTCGGCGTGATGGGCGTGGCGCCGCCGCCGCAATGGGGGGCGCTCTCGACCCTGCCGCCGCGGCGCAACGGCGGCAACCTCGACAACAAGGAGCTCGTCGCCGGCACGACGCTCTATCTCCCGGTCTTCGTCGACGGCGGCAGCTTCTCCGTCGGCGACGGGCATGGGGCGCAGGGGGATGGCGAGGTCTGCATCACCGCGCTCGAGACCGGCCTCGTCGGCACCTTCGCGCTCCACGCACGCAACGACATGCGGCTCACGTGGCCCCTGGCCGAGACGCCGACGCACTGGATCACCATGGCCTTCGACCCCGATCTCGACGATTGCGTGGTGATCGCGCTGCGCGAGATGATCGACCTCGTCGTCGACCGGGCCGGCCTCACGCGGGAGGACGCCTACATGCTGGCGAGCCTGGCCGCGGACCTGCGGGTGACGCAGGTCGTGAACGGCAACAAGGGCGTCCATTGCATGCTGGCCAAGGAGCTCCTCGCCCGCGGCTGACGCGTCCCGCTTCCCGGAACCACCTCGTTCCGCCTCCCGTTGCCGAGCGCGGGAGGAGCGGACCATGGGCGAGGACACGACGCGGACGCAGCCGGCACGACGCTTCGGACCGGGCGCGCGGCCGACGCATCCGCGCGGCTTCGCCGGCACCGAGACGCCGTTCGTGCGCAAGGTTCTGATCGTGCTGCTGGTGACGGCGCTCGCCTTCGCGGTCTACCAGTTCGCCTACGTTCTGGTGCTCGCCTTCGCGGCGCTGCTGCTCGGCATCATCATCCGCGCCTTCGTCGACCAGGTGGCGCGCGTGCCCGGCGTGTCGGGCAGCGCGGCCTTCTACGTCGGGCTCGTCCTGCTCATCGCCGTCGTCGGCGGCTTCGGCTACTTCTTCTGGGCGACGATGCAGGGGCAGGTGCGCGACGTGATCGAGCGGTTGCCGGAGGCGATCCGCGCGATCGGCGAGCGCTTCGACATTCCCGATCCGGTCGAGCGGCTGGAGGAACGCTTCACCTCGGCGGCGGGCGACGGCTCGACGCTGATGAGCCGCGCCGCCAACATCGGCTTCACCGTGCTCGGCGGCATCGTCGACATGCTCATCGTGATCGTGGCCGGGATCTATCTCGCCTACGACCCGGCGCTCTACCGGCGCGGGATCGTGCGGCTGTTCCCGCACGAGCACCAGGAGCGCATCGACGGGGCGCTGCTGACCACAGGCAACGCCTTGCGGCTGTGGTTCTTCGGCCAGCTCGTCTCGATGGCGCTGGTGGGTGTCCTCACCGGGCTCGGCTTCTGGTGGGTCGGCCTGCCCGCCCCCGCGGCGCTGGGGCTGATCGCGGGGGTGACGAACTTCATCCCCTTCCTCGGCCCCTTCATCGGCTCCGCGCCGGCGGTGGTCTTCGCCTTCAACGAGGGGATGGACGCGGTGCTCTGGACGATCGTCGTCGTCACCGTGGTGCAGCAGCTCGAGGGCAACGTCTTCCTCCCTCTGATCCAGCGCGCGGCGGTGCGCCTCGCCCCGGCCTTCGCGCTGTTCGCCATCGTCGGCTTCGGCCTGATCTGGGGCTTCCTCGGCGTCTTCCTCGCCGTGCCGATGGCGGTGGCGATCATGGTGCTCGTGAAGATGCTGTGGATGCGCGAGACGCTGGGCGAGGAGACGAGCGTGCCGGGGGAGGAGAGCGAGGGGGACGAGGAAAGCGGGGCGGAGGACCACGAGGAGGACGAGGGGCGGGACGGCGCCGAGGAGGATGCAGGCAGCGCGCGCTGACGCGTCCCTCACTTCCCCCAAGGCCAGGCCACCACCCGCTCCACCAGCTCCTGCAACCCCACCTCGTCCTCCATCCCCGACAACCGCCCCCGCACGGAGATCCCCGCTGCGTGCACGGTCTCGGGGGAGCCCGACACCAGCGGGTGCCACCAGGCGAGGCCGCGGCCCTCGGCGAGCCGGCGATAGGCGCAGCTGCCCGGCAGCCAGCCGAGGCTCTCCACCGCCTGCGGCGTGAGTCGCACGCAGTCGGGAACCGCGGCCTGGCGGTTCTCGTAGTCGCGGCAGCGGCAGGTGCCGTCGTCGAACAGCCGGCAGGCGACGTCGGTGTAGGCGACCTCGCCGGTGTCCTCGTCCTCGAGCTTGACGAGGCAGCAGCGGCCGCAGCCGTCGCACAGGCTCTCCCATTCCGCCTGCGTCATCTCGGAAAGGGACTTGGTGCGCCAGAACGGGGCATCGGCGGGCAGCGGCGTCTCGCGGCGGGACATGGCGGCGATCCTCGGCGGACGTTCACCGCCCGTCAACCTCAACGAATTCCGAACCGGACCGTCCCGTTTCGCGTCGAATGCGAACGGCACGGCGCTTGCGCGGGCGGCCGCCACCGGTGCGGCAACGCCGAGCCATGGGGCGGTGGACAGGCGGAAACGAGGCGACGGCGCGGCGCAAGCGGGGCGAACCCGGATCGTGCTGAGCCGTTTAGCACCCTTCAGGGGCGCGTCGAAATCGATTCGCGAACGGCGCTGGTGTCTGGTAGGAAGCTTAACCTTCGGTTAGGCATGTGGCGAAGAGCGGGGAGCGCACGTGCGTTTCGATCGACGGATCAGTGCCTGGACGCGCGTCAAGCGGGCCGCCCTCGCGCTCGATGCGTGGCTCTCCGCATCCGCGTTCGAGTCCGGCCGGGACCTGAAGACGATCTGGCGCCGCTACACCGCCTTCACCGACCTGTTCCGCGCCCGCGGCGCCTCCCGCGTGGTGCTCGACCTCGCCTCCGAGGGCGTCACCCTCGGCCTCGCCGGCGCGATCGTGATGCTCGCGCTCGCCCTCCCCGCCTTCTACGAGACGCAGGAGGACTGGCGCCGCACCGACGAGCTCGCCGTCACATTCCTCGATCGCTACGGCCAGGAGGTGGGGCGCCGCGGCATCCGCCACGACGATTCCGTCGCGATCGACGCGATTCCCGAGGTCGTGATCAAGGCGGCGCTCGCCACCGAGGACCGGCGCTTCTTCACGCACTGGGGCATCGACCCGATCGGCACCGCCCGGGCGCTGGTGGCGAACTCGCGCGAGGGTGGCGTCGTTCAGGGCGGCTCGACCATCACCCAGCAGCTCGCCAAGAACCTGTTCCTGTCGAACGAGCGCACCCTCGACCGCAAGATCAAGGAGGCCTTCCTGGCGCTGTGGCTGGAGTTCCAGCTGTCGAAGAACGAGATCCTGAAGCTCTACCTCGACCGCGCCTACATGGGCGGCGGCAATTTCGGCGTCGTCGCGGCCGCGGACTTCTACTTCGGCAAGCCCATCGGTGAGGTGACGCTGGCCGAGGCGGCGATGCTGGCCGGCCTGTTCAAGGCGCCTTCGCGCTTCTCCCCCCACGTCAACCTGCCCGCCGCCCGCGCCCGCGCCAACGACGTGCTCAGCGCGATGGTGAACGCGGGCTTCATGTCGGAGGGCCAGGTCGAGATCGCCCGGCGCAACCCCGCGAGCGCCATCGACCGCGGCCGCGAGACCACGCCGGACTACTATCTCGATTGGGCCTTCGAGCAGGTGCGCGACATGGCGCGCGAGGGGCATTTCGGCGACGTGCGGGTGCTCGTCGTGAAGACGCCGCTCGACCAGGCCATGCAGCGCCGCGCCGAGCTCGCGGTCGAGGACACGCTGCGCCAGCACGGCGAGCGCTACCGCGTCGACCAGGCGGCGGCGGTGCTGATGGAGTCGGACGGCGCCGTACGCGCCATCGTGGGCGGGCGCGACTACGGGCAGAGCCAGTTCAACCGGGCCGCCCATGCGCGCCGCCAGCCGGGCTCCGCCTTCAAGCCCTTCGTGTACGCCACGGCGCTCTCCTACCTGCCCTACCGCCCGGATTCGATCGTCGTCGACCGGCCGATCTGCCTCGGCAACTGGTGTCCCAACAACTACAACCGCTCCTTCGCGGGGGCGATGCCGATGATCTCGGCGCTCGCACGCTCGATCAACACGATCCCCGTGCGCCTCTCGGTCGAGATCGGCGAGGGCGACGCCAAGCGCGGGCGCGCGCGCATCATCGAGACGACGCGGCGCATGGGCGTGGAGACGCCGCTCGCCGACACGTCCTCCCTGCCGATCGGCGCCTCCGAGCTGACCGTGCTCGACATGGCGGCGGGCTACGCCGTCCTCGCCAACGGCGGCGAGCGGGCGCTCCCCTACCCCGCCGTCGAGGTGACCACGCCGGACGGTGCGCTGCTCTACGCGCACGATCGCGACGCGCCGCGCGAGCGCGTGCTGGCGACCGGCGTCGTCGCGGACATGAACACGATGCTCGTCGCCGTGCCCGAGCGCGGCACCGGCCGGCGCGCCGCCCTCGACGGCATCCGCTCGGCCGGCAAGACCGGAACGACGAACGCGTACCGCGACGCCTGGTATGCCGGCTACACCGGCAATTTCGTCGCCGCGGTGTGGTTCGGCAACGACGACTTCACCTCGACGAACCGCATGACCGGCGGCTCGCTGCCGGCGATGACGTTCAAGGAGATCATGAGCTTCGCCCATGGCGGCGTCGAGCCGCGGCCGATCCCCGGCCTCGTCGAGGACGGCCCGGCGGTCGCCGGCGGCGGCCCGGCGACGACGGCGAGCGTCGACCCGCAAGTGGCCGCGCTCCAGCGCAACGCGCTCTCGCGCCGCTCCTTCGAGGTGATCACCGGGATCGGCTCGCTCTTCGAGGAGGCGCGCACGCCGCGCGGCTTTCCCGAGAGCCGGGCGCCCCGCCCCGCGGCGCTCGCCGCCCAGCCGTCTGGCGCGGGCGGCTTTCGCTCGGTGACGCGCTAGGCCGGCAATCCCGCGGGGACGAGACCATGTTCGATGCCCTGCGGCGGGCGGCCAGGAACGCCTACCATCTCCTCCTCCTCGGCTGGGCGGCGGCGTTGGGCGCCGGGCTCGGGCTCGGCTCCGCCTTGTTCGTGCTGGAGGGCGAGTACCCGTTCGGCGAGCGCCGCGTGCAGGCCTGGGTCGCCTGGCCGAGCGTCGGCTCGCCCTCGTCGGACCCCTACGCCCGCGCCATCATGGCGCGCTCGGCGAACATCCCTCTGGCGCTCGGCGAGGGGATCGCGTTCCGCGCCGACGCCGACGAGCTCGGCCGCCCGCTCGACGGGGCCTGCAGCTACGTCGTCTCAGGGGAGACGCCGGTGGCCCGCGCCTGGACCTTCACGCTCTACGACCTCGAAGGCCGCCTCGTGGACACGCCCCAGCGCCGGGGCGGCCTCACCTCGGCGCAGATGCTGCGCGACGAGGACGGGACCGTGACGATCGCCCTCTCGCCGCGCCCGCGCGCCGGCAACTGGCTGCAGCTCCGCGGGGCCGGGCGCTTCCAGGCGGTGCTGCGCCTCTACGACAGCCCCGTCTCCGGTGCGCTCGGCTGGCTCGACGAGGGGGCCATGCCGCGCCTGGTGCGGACGTCCTGCGCCGGGGAGGCGACGTCGTGACACCCCGCGCCCGCGCCGTCCTCGACAGCCTCGGCCGCAACGCGGGCAAGCTCGCGCTCGCAACCACGATCGGCGTCGTGCTCGCGGCGATGACCCACATCGCCGCGATCCTGATGCTGCCCTGGCTCGCCCGCCAGGACGCCCACGCCCGGCTCGCCCCGACAGCGACGGCGGAGGCCGCGGTGCTCGTCGCGCCGCCGCGCGGGACGGGCTTCGGCGAGGTCGACCCGCGCCTGCCCGAGACCTGGCTGCCGCTGCACGACCCGGCGATGGCGATCGGCGCCTGCGCCTACGATCTCGACGACGGCCCGCTGCGGGTCAGCGCGCCGGACGGGCGGCTGTTCCAGACGATCTCGCTCCATGCCCGCGGCGCCGGCGCCTACTACGCCGTGACCGATCGCGCCGCGGTGCGCGGGCGGCTCGAGCTCGTCGTCGCCACCCGCGCGCAGCTCGACGTGCTGCTCGCCCGCGACGCCGCCCGCGAGGAGGTGGCGCAGGAGCAGTTCGGCGACCTGCGCGTCGTGGCGCCGAGCCGCCAGGGATTCGTCCTCGTGCGCACCCTCGCCGCCTTCCCGAGCGAGGCCGGGCTCGCGCGCGACCTCGTGGGAGCGGTGTCCTGCACGATCGAGCCGCTGTGAGGCCCGGCATCGCGCGAGGACGCGCGGGCGGGTCCGTTCTTGCGCATATTGCCGGCGTCGCGGCCGCGGGGCATGGTCGGCTCGAACGGAACGGTTCCGAGGTGCGACCTCGGCGCCGTTGCGGGTGGGAGGCGGGCTCGCTACATCCAGCGGGATCCGAGGGAGCCGCATGCTGACGAAACTCGCCAATCCGAGCACGTTCCTGCGCTGGTCCGGGGCGCTGATGCCCTGGCTCGCCGGCCTCACCGTGGCGACGCTCGGAATCGGCCTGTACATGGCCTGGTTCGTCGCGCCGGCGGACTACCAGCAGGGCGAGACCATCCGCATCATGTACATCCACGTGCCGGCGGCCTGGCTGGCGCTGTTCCTCTACGCGATGATGAGCGCCTCGGCGATCGGCACCCTGGTCTGGCGCCATCCGCTGGCGGACGTCTCGCAGAAGGCCGCGGCCCCGATCGGCGCCGCCTTCACGCTGGTGTGCCTGATCACCGGCGCGCTGTGGGGCAAGCCGATGTGGGGCACCTATTGGGTGTGGGACGCGCGGCTGACCTCGGTGCTCGTGCTGTTCCTGGTCTATGCCGGCATCATCGCGCTGTGGCGCACGATCGAGGACCCGTCGCGCGCCGCGCGGGCGGTGGCGATCCTCACCCTCGTCGGCGCGCTCAACCTGCCCATCGTCAAGTTCTCGGTGGACTGGTGGAACACGCTGCATCAGCCCGCCAGCGTCTTCCGCATGGACGGGCCGACGATCTACCCCTCGATGCTCTACCCGCTCCTGGTGATGGCGCTCGGCGTCACCTTCCTGGCGCTGACCATGCACATGTACGCCATGCGCACCGAGGTCTTCCGCCGCCGGGTGCGCACGCTCTCGATCCTCGAGGCGGAGCGCCTCGACGAGCGCCGGCTGGCGGCCTGAGGAGACGGGCATGGGCGATCCGCACACCCCCTTCATCCTGGCGAGCTACGCGGCGACGATCCTCGTCATCGGTGGACTCGTCGTGCGCATGATCCTCGACCAGCGCGCCCAGAAGCGGGCGCTGGCCGAGCTCGAGGAGCGCGGCCTCGGCCGATCCCGGCGCCGCGGCGGCGAGCGCGCGATGCCCGCGGCCCGGACGGAGGGCGCCTGATCATGGACGAGCGCCCGAGCTTCGAGGCCGAGCCCGCCGCCGCCGATCCCGCGCCGCGGTCGCGCGTCCGCGTCCTGTTCCTGCTGCCCGTGCTGATCTTCTCGGGTCTCGCCGTCGTGTTCCTGATCGGGCTGTTCGGAGACCCGTCGCGGGTCCCCTCGGTCCTGATCGGCCGCGCCGCGCCGGAGGTGAGCCTGCCGCCGCTCGAGGGGCTGGTCGAGGCGGGCGTGCAGATCCCCGGCTTCTCCACCGCGGACCTCGCCGGCACGGACGAGGCGCCGGTGACGCTCGTCAACGTCTGGGCCTCCTGGTGCGGCCCCTGCCGGATCGAGCACCCGGTGCTGATGGAGCTCGCCGAGCTGCCCTACCTCACCCTCGTCGGCATCAACTACAAGGACGCGCCGGAGAACGCCCGGCGCTTCCTCGGCGCGCTCGGCAACCCCTACGACCGCGTCGGCGTGGACGCGAGCGGCCGCTCGGCCATCGACTGGGGCGTCTACGGCATCCCGGAGACCTTCGTCGTCGACCGCGAGGGCATCGTTCGCTACAAGCACATCGGGCCGATCGAGCCGGGCCGGCTCGGCCCCTTCCTCGACGCCATCCGCGCCGCCCTGCCCGAGGACATGCGCGACAGGCTGCCGACCAGCTGACGCCGCGCTGTGCCCGAGCGGCGCATCACCGCCGATGCGCCTCACCCGCGCGGGCGCGCCCAGGGTCGACGCTCCGCATCGGTCGCGGTGAAGGCCGCGATCGCCTCCGCCCGGCTCAGCGTCAGGTCGAGATCGTCCCAGCCGTTGAGGAGCTTCGTGCGCACGACCGGGTCGACCGAGAAGGGTATCGCCTCGCCCGCTCCCTCGATCCGCTCGGCCTCGAGATCCACAGCGAGCGTCGCGAGCCCGCCGCCGAGCGCCAGGAGCAGCCGTTCCGCGTCCTCCTCGCCGACGGCGGCGGGAAGCAGGCCGTTGTTGACCGCGTTCGCCGCGAAGATGTCGCCGAAGCTCGGCGCGATCACGCAGCGGATGCCGTAGTCGACGAGCGCATACACCGCCGCCTCGCGCGAGGACCCGGCGCCGAAGTTGCGCCGCGCGACCAGGATGCGCGCACCCGCGCGCCCCGGGTCGTCGAGGGAGAGCGCGCCGGTCGGGCGTCCCTCGGCGTCGTGGCGCAGGTCGTGCAGGAGGAAGCGACCGTAGCCCTCGGATCGCGGCGTCTTCATGAACCGCGCCGGGATGATCTGGTCGGTGTCGACGGAGGCGAGCGGCAACGGGCAGGCGATCGCCTCGAGACGGCGGAACGGCTCCATCCTCAGATCCTCCCTGCGAGATAGGGCCGCGCGTCGGCGAGCCGGCCCTCGATCGCCGCCGCGGCCACCATCGCCGGCGACATCAGGTGCGTGCGGGCCCCGGGACCCTGGCGGCCCTTGAAGTTGCGGTTCGTGGTCGAGGCGCAGCGCTCGCCGGGGGCGACGATGTCGCCGTTCATGCCCACGCACATCGAGCAGCCCGATTCGACCCATTCGAGCCCGGCCTCGACGAAGATCCGGTCGAGCCCCTCCTCCTCCGCCTGGCGCTTGACGAGGGAGGAGCCGGGCGACACCAGGCCCGGCACACGGGCCTTGCGGCCGGCGAGGACGGCGGCGGCGGCACGCAGGTCCTCGATGCGGCTGTTGGTGCACGAGCCGATGAAGACGCGGTCGACCGCGATCTCGGTGAGCGGCCGCCCCGGCGGGAGGCCCATGTAGGCGAGCGCCTCGCGGGCGTGCGCGGCACGGCCCTCGTCGGTCATCCGGCCGGGGTCCGGCGTCTCCCCGGTGATCGGGAGCGCGTCCTCGGGGCTCGTGCCCCAGGTGACGACCGGCGCGATCTCGCCCGCCGCGAGGACGATCTCGCGGTCGAAGGCCGCGGCCTCGTCGCTCGCCAGCGCGAGCCAGTCTTCCGCCGCGCGGGCGAAGAGGTCGCCCGTCGGCGCGAAGGGCCGGCCTTCCAGGTAACGGATCGTGGTCTCGTCGGGCGCGATCATGCCCAGCCGCCCGCCGCCCTCGATGGAGAGGTTGCACAGCGTGAGCCGCCCTTCCATGGAGAGCTTTTGCACGGCCGAGCCGGCGTACTCGATCGCATGCCCGCGCGCGCCGTCGGCCCCGAGCCGCGCGATCCAGGAAAGCGCCATGTCCTTGGCCCCGACGCCGGGCATCAGCTCGCCCTCGAAGGCGATGCGCATGCGCCGAGGACGCTTCTGCCAGAGCGTCTGGGTGGCGAGCACGTGGGCGACGTCGGAGGCGCCGATGCCGAAGGCCATCGCGCCGAAGGCTCCGTGGGTCGAGGTGTGGCTGTCCCCGCACACGATCGTGAGGCCCGGCAGGGTGAGCCCCTGCTCGGGCCCGACCACGTGGACGATGCCCTGGCGCGGGTCGTCGAGGCCGAACAGCCGGACGCCGTGCGCGCGGGCGTTCGCGGATAGCTGGTCCACCATGCGCCGCACGCTCGCGTCCGCGATCCCTCCGGACCGGTTGCGCGTGGGCACGTAGTGATCCGCGACGCCGAACGTGAGGTCCGGCCGCGCCACGGGAAGACCCTTCTCGTCGAGCTTGGCGAAGGCGTGATGGGATCCCTCGTGGACCAGGTGGCGGTCGATGAACAGCAGGTCGGGCCCGTCGTCGCGGGACGCGACGACGTGCTGGTCCCACACCTTCTCGAACAGCGTGCGCGGGGCGGAGCGCGAATGCGGCATCGGGCGGTTCCTCGAAGATGGCGCTTGACGCGCCACTCTTGTCTTATACTCTCACCAATAAGCTGTCTGATACATAGCGCAAAGCGCGTCGCGAAGGAAGCGGCGCGTGCCCGGAAGGTGGATCGCGATGGAGGCGGGGGCGGAGACACGGGCACGGGTGGAGCCGTCGAAGACGCAGCGGCTGTATCTCGTCCTGCGCGATCGCATCGTCGGCGGCGCCGTGCCCGCGGGCTCCCGGCTGCCGAGCGAGCCCGAGCTCTCGCACGTGCACGGCGTGTCGCGCGTCACGGTGCGCCGGGCGCTCGACGGATTGGAGCGCGACGGGCTGATCCGCCGCCAGCCGGGCGCCGGGACGTTCGTCACCGGCCGCGGCGGCGGGCCGGCGATCGTCGCGGACTTCTCGAACATGCTGGCCCACCTCGTCGAGATGGGCCGCGCCACCTCGGTGCGCCTGATCTCCTTCGCCTACGAGACGCCGGCGGCGCCGATCGCGGACGCGCTGCGGCTCGACGCCGACGAGCGTGCGCAGCGATCCCTGCGCATACGCCTGATCGACGGCGCACCGTTCTCGTACCTCACGACGTGGGTCCCCGAGCGGATCGGCGTCACCTATTCCGAGGCCGATCTCGCCACGACACCGCTGCTCGCGCTGCTCGAGCGCTCCGGCGTCGTCTGCGCCCGCGCCAGCCAGACCATCACCGCGGCCCTCGCGGGTCCGGAGACGGCGCAGGCGCTGGACGCCGAGGTCGGCTCGGCACTCCTCTCCCTCACCCGCACGGTCTTCGACGAGGACGGGCGGGGGGTGGAGCACCTGCACGCCCTCTATCGGCCGGATCGCTACGCGTTCCAGATGGAGATGACGCGCACCGGCCGGGACGGCGCACGCCGCTGGAGCCCGATCGCCACCACGACGAAGCCGTCCCCAGAAGACGGCTCGGGAACGGACCGTTGAGCCCCGCATCGAGGAGACTTCAGCCGTGAGCCACACCAAGCCATCGATCACCCGCCGCACGCTGCTCCAGGGCGCGGCGGCGACCGCCGCCCTGATCGGCGCGCCGGCCTACCTGCGCGCCCAGTCCGCGCCGATCAAGGTCGGCATCCTCCAGCCGATGACCGGCGCCCTCGCCTTCGACGGCCAGCAGGGCCGCATCGGCGCCGAGCTCGCCATCGAGATGATCAACAACGCCGGCGGCGTGAACGGGCAGATGATCGAGCCGGTCTTCGGCGACGCCCGCTCGACGCCCGAAGGCGGCACCGCGGAAGTCGAGAAGATGCAGTCCGAGGGCGTCGTCGCCATCGTCGGCGGCTTCGCCTCGCCGATCTGCCTCGCCTCCTCGCAGGCGGCCTCGCGCTACGACCTGCCCTACCTCGTCGACGTCGGCGTCTCCGACCAGATCGTCTCCCGCGGCCTGACCAACACCTTCCGCTTCGGCCCGGGCTTCGGCAAGGTGACGCAGCAGGCGCTGGAGAACCTCGTCAAGATCAACGAGGCCGCCGGCAACCCGGCCAAGACGGTCGTCCTCGTGCACGAGGACGGGCTGTTCGGCTCGGGCCTCGCGAAGCTGCTCGAGACCGAGCTGCCCAAGCGCGGTTTCGAGGTGCTGCAGACGCTCGCCCATCCGACGCCCGCGCGCGACATGTCGAACATCGCGCTCCAGATCCGCGCGGCGAACCCCGACCTCATCATCCCGTCGAGCTACTACGGCGAGTTCGTGCTGCTGGCGCGCACCATGCAGCAGCAGCGCATCCGCCCCAAGGGAATCTACGCCGTCCTCAACGGCGCCGCCTCGAACTTCCGCTTCGTGCAGGAATTCCCCGACGCGGCCGAGAACGTGATGGACTGCAATCACTGGCACGATCCACGCAAGGACGAGTCGCAGGCGCTGCTCGAGCGGGTCCGCTCCGATGGGAACGTCTGGACCTACAACATCCCGCTCAACTACTCGAACGTGAAGCTCCTCGCCGACGCCATCGCGCGGGCCGGCTCCACGGAGCGCACCGCCATCCGCGACGCGCTCGCGGCCTCCGCCTACGAGGGCCACGTCATGCCCTACGGCCCGACGGCATTCGTCGACGGCCAGAACCAGGGCGCCGCACCGGTGAACACGCAGGTTCAGGGCGGCGACATCAAGGTGATCTTCCCCGAGGACTTCGCCGACGCGCAGGCGGTCTTCCCGGTGACGTGACCCGTCGGAGCGTCCCGGGCCGCCAGCCGGCCCGGGACGATCGCCGCCCCGCCCGATCGCCGAGGCCAGCCACCGCATGTTCTCGCCCGACATCGTCCTCACCGCCACGATCAACGGCCTGATGACCGGCGCGGTCTACGCGCTGATCGCGCTCGGCCTGACGCTCGTCTACGGCGTCCTGCACATCATCAACTTCGCCCACGGCGCCACGCTGACGGCGGCGATGTTCGGCGTCCTCGTGCTGCACCAGGCGCTGGGTATCGATCCCTATCTCGCGATCCTGGTGCTCACGCCGCTGTTCTTCGCCGTCGGCTACGCGGTCCAGCGCTTCGTCATCGGGCCGGCGAGCCACGGGGAGGACGTCAACATCCTGCTCGTCACGCTGGGGCTCTCGATCATCATCGAGAACGCGCTCCTGGGCATCTTCCGCTCCGACACGCGCAGCGTCGACACGCCCTACGGCTTCTCCGTGATCGAGGTGGGCGACCTGTTCCTGTCGACGCCCCGCGTGATCGCCTTCTTCGGCTCGATCGCGGTGGCGGGCCTGCTCTGGCTCGCGCTGGCGCGCACCGACACCGGCAGGGCGATCCGTGCGGTCGCCAAGGAGAAGACCGGCGCGGCGCTGGTCGGCATCGACGTGCGCCACGTCTACGCGGTCACCTTCGGGCTCGGGGCGGCCTGCGTCGCCATCGCGGCCTGCCTGCTGATGCCGACCTTCTACGTCAACCCGCGGGTCGGCGGCGCCTTTGTGCTCGTGGCCTTCACCATCGTGGTGCTCGGCGGCATGGGCTCGATTCCCGGCGCGCTCCTCGGCGGCCTGTTCATCGGCGTCGTGGAGAGCCTGTCGGGCCTCTATCTCGGCGAGAGCCTGGGCCAGATCGGCATCTTCCTGATCTTCATCCTCGTGCTCCTGTTCCGCCCGACCGGCCTGTTCGGAGCCAAGGCATGAACGCGCGCGACCTCGCCACGGGCTTCGCCCCGATCCTCCTCGTCGTCGCGCTGCTCGCGCTCGTGCCGCTGTTCGTGGCCTCGAACACGGTGCTCAACTTCCTCGTCTTCACCCTGATCATCGCGCTCGCGGCGCAGGGCTGGAACCTGCTCGCGGGCTACGGAGGCCAGTTCTCCTTCGGGCACGCCGCCTTCTTCGGCACGGGCGCCTACGCGGCGGCGATCCTCCAGGTGAACCTCGGGCTCAACGCCTATGTCGCCTTCCTCGTCGGCATCGGGCTCGGCGCGCTCGTGGGCTTCGTCATCGGCTATCTCTCCTTCCGCTCGGGATTGAGGGGCTCGTACTTCGCCCTCGTGACGCTCGCCTTCGCGGAAGTGCTCCGCATCCTCGCCAATTCCGCGGGCTTCACCGGCGGCGCGGCGGGAATCCTGATCCCGCTCGAGGTCTCGGCCTGGAATTTCCAGTTCGAGAGCCGCGCCGCCTACTACTGGGTCGCGCTCGCGCTCGTGGGGGCCGTGCTCGTGCTCGTGCGCGCCATCGAGCGCGCCCGCTTCGGCGCGCAGCTCGTCGCCGTGCGCGAGAACGAGGCCGCCGCCCGTGCGCTCGGCGTCGACGCCTTCGCGGTGAAGCTGAAGGCCATCGCGCTCTCGGGCGCGATCACGGCGGCCGCGGGCGGGCTCTACGCGCAGTATTTCCTCTATCTCGACGCGCTGATCGCCTACGGGCCGTGGATCTCCATCGAGGCGCTGCTCGCACCCATCGTGGGCGGGCTCGGCACCGTGTTCGGCCCGCTCGTGGGAGCGCTCGCGCTGCATGGGCTGTCGGAGGGCTCGAAGATGTTCACGGGCGAGATCCCCGGCATCGACCTCGTCGTCTTCGGCGTCGTGCTCATCCTCGTCGTCGCCTTCACGCCGGACGGGATCATGGGCGTGCTCGGCCGGCTGCGACGGCGCCTCGCCGGATCGACGGCGAATTCGACGGCGAAGACCGCCCCGCTCCCGGCGCGCGAGGAGCCCGCGGCATGAGCCACCCGACGAGCCTCCCGACGAGCCCCCAGACGAGCCTCCTGCGTGTCGAGCACGTCACGAAACGCTTCGGCGGCCTCGTCGCCGTGGACGACGCCTCGCTCGCCGTGGCGCCGGGGTCGATCACCGGCCTGATCGGCCCCAACGGGGCGGGCAAGACGACGCTCTTCACCGTGATCTCCGGCTTCGAGCCGGCGACGACCGGCCGGATCCTCTACGACGACCGCGACGTCACCGCCCTGCCCGCCCACGAGCGGGCGCGGATCGGCATCGCGCGCACGTTCCAGATCGTCCAGCCCTTCGCCACGCTCTCCGTCGTCGAGAACATCGCGGTCGGCGCCTTCCTGCGCCACGCCGGGCGCGCCGACGCGCTGGCGCAGGCCCGGCGCGTCGCGGACCAGGTGGGGCTCGGCGGCATGCTCGACCAGCCGGCCCGTGCCCTGACGGTCGCCGGCCGCAAGCGCCTCGAGCTCGCCCGCGCGCTCGCCACGGGCCCGCGGCTCCTCCTCCTCGACGAGGTTCTGGCCGGCCTCAACCCGTCCGAGATCCGCGACATGATCCCGGTCATCCGCGCCATCCGCGAGCGGGGCGTCACGATCCTCATCGTCGAGCACGTGATGCAGGCGGTGATGAGCCTGTGCGACGACATCTACGTGCTCGCGCAGGGGCGCATGATCGCGCAGGGCCCACCGGCCCGGATCGCCCGCGACCCGCACGTGGTCGAGGCCTATCTCGGGCACGGCGCGGCGCAGCGCCTCCAGGCAAAATCGACGCCCGCGACGCCCGCAGACGAGACGGAGGCCGGTCATGCTCAGCGTGCGTGATCTCGTCTCCGGCTACGGCGGCATCTCCGTCCTGCGCGGCATCTCGCTCGACGTCGGTCCCGGCGAGGTGGTGGCCGTGCTCGGCGCCAACGGGGTCGGCAAGACCACGCTCAACGCCACGATATCGGGCCTCGTGCGGGCGACCGCCGGCACGATCGCCTTCGACGGCGAGCGGATCGACGGCCTCGCGGCGCCCCAGATCGTCCGGCGCGGGCTGATCCACGTCCCCGAGGGCCGCCGGATCTTCCCCAACCTCTCGGTCCGCGAGAACCTGGAGCTCGGCAGCTACGCCCGGGCCCGCTCGTCCCGCGCGACGAACCTCGAGCGGGTCTTCGAGACCTTCCCGCGGCTGCGCGAGCGCGCGGCGCAATCCGCCGGCACGCTGTCGGGCGGCGAGCAGCAGATGCTCGCCATCGGCCGCGGCCTGATGGGCGAGCCGAAGCTCCTCATCCTCGACGAGCCGTCCCTCGGGCTCTCGCCGCTCCTCGTCGACGAGCTGTTCCGCCTCGTCGCGACGATCGCGAAGGGGGGGCTCGCGGTCATGCTCGTCGAGCAGAACGTGGTGCAGTCCCTCGAGCTGGCCGACAGGGCCTACGTGCTCGAGAACGGCGCCGTCACCATGGCCGGCGCGGCGCGCGACCTCGCGGCCGATCCCGCGCTCGAAAAAGCCTACCTGGGCATGTGAGGATGGAGTTCCCGATGCGCATCGTCGCCGAACCCGTGCCGGCCCGCCCCGCGACCCCCGGCTGGGCGCTCGAATGGGGCCGTTTCGCGGAGAGCCTGGCCTGGGAGGACCTGCCGGGCGAGGTGGTCTCGCGCACGCGCCTCGTCGTGGCCGACTGCATCGCCGCGATCGCGGCGGGCGCGCAGGAGCCCGAGACGAAGGCGCTCGCCGAGCGCCTCCTGGCCAGCGTCGGCGTCGGCCCGCATCCGCTCATCGGCGCGCGGCTGCGCGGGTCGGCGGCGGCCGCGGCCCTGTTCAACGGCACGGCGGGGACGACGCTCGAGCTCGACGAGGGCAACCAGTACGCCCGCGGCCATCCGGGCATCCACGTCGTGCCGGCCGCGCTGATCGCCGCGCAGCGCGCGGGCGCGACGGGCCGCGACCTCATCACGGCGATCGCGCTCGGCTACGAGGTGGGCGCCCGCATCGGCATCGCCTCGAAGCTGCGGGTCAGCATGCACCCCCACGGCACCTGGGGCACGGTGGGCGCGGCCGTCGCCGTGGCGAAGCTCCACGGCGCGTCCGCGGCCCAGATCGTCGAGGCGATGAGCGTCGCCTCCTCGCTGGGGCTGACCACGAGCCGGCGCACGATGCTCGAGGGCGGCACGGTGCGCAACAGCTTCGCCGGCTTCTCCAACCAGATCGGGCTCACCGTCTGGGATCTCGTCTGCGCCGGGTTCACCGGCGAGGCGGACGGGGTGGGCACCGTCTACGGCACGGTGGCCGGGGACGACTGGCGGCCGCAGGAGATGACGACCGAGCTCGGCGGCCGCTGGGAGATCGCGCGCAACTACTTCAAGCGCCACGCCTGCTGCCGCTACAATCACGCCGCCCTCGACGCGCTGGCGCGGATCACCGCCCGCGAGCGCGTCGCGCCCGAGGCGATCGAGCGGATCGAGGTGGACACCTACGTCTGGGCCGCGCAACTCGCGAGCCCGCAGCCGCACAACATGCTCGCGGCGAAGTTCTCGCTGCCCTTCTCGATCGCCACGACGCTGGTCCACGGCGCGGCCACCGTCGACGCCTTCCGCGAGGCGGCACGGGCGGACGAACGGGTCCTCGCCCTCGCGCGGCGCGTCGTCGTGCGCGAGGACGAGGCGCTGACGGCCCGGCTGCCGGCGGAGCGAGCGGCACGCGTCCGGATCGCCCTCTCCGACGGCCGCACCCTCGAGGAGACGACCTTCACGAACCGCGGCGACACCGAGGATCCCTATGACGAGGGCGAGATCGCCGAGAAGTTCCTGGAGCTCGCGATCCCCGTCTGGGGCGCGCGACCGGCAGGCGTTCTCCTCGCCACGCTGGGCCGGCTGGAAGCAGCGACGGGCCTGAACGACATCTACGCGCTGATCGCGCGTTGACGGAGAAGAGAATGGGAAACCCCACGACGCTCAAGGACCGCCTGAAGGCCGACGCCATCACCGTCGCGCCCGGGATCTACGACGCATTGACGGCGCTCATCGCCGTCGAGGCCGGCTTCTCGACCCTCTATCTCTCCGGCGCGGCGCAGGCCTACACGCGCCTGGGCCGCCCCGACATCGGCCTCGTCTCGATGAGCGAGGTCGCCGACCAGCTGGCGCTCATCCGCGCTCGGGTCGACGCCAGCCTCGTGGTCGATGCCGACACCGGCTATGGCAACGCGCTCAACGTGCAGCGCACCGTGCGCGTCTTCGAGCGGGCGGGGGCGAGCGCTCTCCAGCTCGAGGACCAGACCTTCCCGAAGCGCTGCGGGCACCTCGCCGACAAGGGCGTGATCTCGGCGGCCGAGATGGCGGGCAAGATCAAGGCCGCCGTCGCCGCCCGCGCGCGCTCCAACAACCTGAGCACCCCCCGCAAGCACGCGGTCCCCGTCGAGTCCTTCCAGCGCGCGCTCGAGCGGGCGCCTCTCCCTCACGCGTCCGGTTCGACGCATCCCCACTACCGCACCGCCCCTCGCATCGACAC
>JBNPEA010000076.1:0-22720 GCA_051117315.1 Salinarimonas sp.
GCACGATCTTGCGCTGGCTCTCGCGGGCCACGTAGATCGTCTGCTCGACGCGGGCGGAGCCGTCCTTGCGCATCTCCCAGCTCTCGGTCTCCACGTGGCTCTCGTAGGGCAGCTCCTCGTGCAGGCGCTCGTAGATCTTCTCGCGGGTGATCTCGGCGGCGAGCATGCGCAGCGGCGCGTCCGAGATCTGGTCTTCCGGGTAGAGCCAGGGCCCCTCCGGCATCATGCCGGCCAGCGTCTCCATCATCCGCTCGACCCCGTCGCCCTTGAGAGCCGAGATCATGAACGTGTGGGCGAAGTCGCCCTTCTCGTTCAGCGCCGCGGCGAGCGCGAGCAGCTTCGAGCGCTCGATCACGTCGATCTTGTTGAGCACCAGGATCTTGGGCCGGCGCACCTCGCCGAGCTTCTCGGCGATCGCCTCGACCTCCTCGTCGATGCCCTTGCGCGCGTCGACCAGCAGGCACACCGCGTCCGCGTCCACCGCGCCGCCCCAGGCGGAGCCCACCATCGCCCGGTCGAGCCTGCGCTTGGGCTTGAAGATGCCCGGCGTGTCGACGAACACGATCTGCACGCGCCCGTGCAGCGCGATGCCACGTACCAGCGCGCGCGTCGTCTGCACCTTCCGGGAGACGATCGAGACCTTCGTGCCCACGAGCTGGTTGAGCAGCGTCGACTTGCCGGCGTTGGGCGCGCCGATCAGCGCGACGAAGCCCGCCCGGGTGGGTCCCGCCTCGCCGGGCTCGGCGCCGGAGGCGCCGTCCTCGGCCTCGGGAATCGGATCGTCATGCTCCGCCATCGGCGTCCTTCCACAAGCCCAGATGAACCAGAACGGCCCGGGCGCCGTCCTGTTCGGCGGCGCGCTTGCTCGGGCCGCGCCCGGTGATGGTGTCCATGCCCTCGATCACCACGCCGACCTCGAAGGACGGTGCGTGCTCGGGCCCGGAGCGATCGATCAGCCGATAGGCCGGCGGCGGCGCGCCGCGGCCCTGCAGCCATTCCTGCAGCACGGTCTTGGGGTCGCGCGGCACCGGGCGAGTGGCCCGGATCATGTCCCCGAACCCCGCCTCCACCACCCGGCGCGCGGCCTCGTGCCCGCCATCGACGTACACCGCGCCGATGATCGCCTCGCAGACGTCGCCGAGGATCGACCTGTTGGCGCGCGCCGCCGTGCGCCCGATGCCGTGGCCGAAGACGATGTGCGGCGCCACGTCCCAGCCGAGCGCCACCTCCGCGCAGGTCTCCTTGCGCACGATCTCCGAGAAACGCTTGGACAGCTCGCCCTCGTTGGCGTCCGGGAAGGTCTCGAACAGCAGCGCCGCGACCACGATCCCCAGCGCGCGATCCCCGAGGAACTCGAGCCTCTGGTAGTGCGCGCCCTTCCCTTCCTTGGTGGCGCTCATGTGCGTGAGCGCCTCGTCGAGCAGGGCGTGCTCCGCGAAGGCGTGGCCGATCCGCGCCTCGAGCGCGCCGAGCGGGTCCTTGCTCGTGCGGGAGGCCGCCATCGGCGCCGTCAGCGGATCTGGTCGAGGAGGCGCTCCCAGCGCACCGTCCACGGCCATTCCCAGATACGCCAGGCGGAGGCGTCCTCGTCGATCGAGAAGAAGATGATCTCGGCGCGGCCGACGAAGTTCTCGTAGGGCACGAACCCCACGCTCGAGAGGTCGCGCGAGTCGGTCGAGTTGTCGCGGTTGTCGCCCATCATGAAGTAGTGGCCCTCGGGCACCGCGTAGACCTCGGTGTTGTCCCAGAAGCCGCGGTCGCCGTCGCGCTCGATGACGGCATGCGCGGTCCCGTCCGGCAACGTCTCGAGGTAGCGCGGCACGGAGACCGTGCGCCCGAACGGGTCCGTCGTGACGAAAGGCTCCATCTCCTCGCGCGGGAGCATCTCGCCGTTGATCCAGAGGCGTCCGTCGATCATCTGCACGCGGTCGCCGGGCAGCCCGATGACACGCTTGATGTAGTCCGTGGCGTTGTCGGCCGGCAGCTTGAACACGGCGATGTCCCCGCGCTCGGGCTGCGAGCCCCAGACGCGGCCGTCGAAGACCGGCGGGCCGTAGGGGATCGAGTAGCGCGAATAGCCGTAGGAGTACTTCGAGACGAACAGGTAGTCGCCCACGAGCAGCGTCGGCACCAGCGAGCCAGAGGGGATGTTGAAGGGCTGGAACAGCAGCGTGCGCACCACCAACGCGATGAGCAACGCCTGGACGATGACCTTGACGGTCTCCAGGATGCCGCCGTCGCTCTTCTGCTTGGATGTCACCGGGCGCCCTTTCGTCCCTGGGGCTTGCGCGTCGTCCTTCACGTCGTTCGTCAAGTCGCTCGTCCTCGAGGAGCCCGCGGCGCGGGCACGCGGGATGAAGTCCCCTCCGGCGGGTCTATCCGAAAGGCGCACGCGCCGCAATCGCGGCGCAGCCCGGGCGAAATCGCCGCGGTCTCAGGTCGGCGGCGACGGCAGGGCCTCGATGACGATGAAGGCCTGGGCGAGCGGCGGGTCGTCGGTGAGGCTGACGTGGACCACGGCACGGTGCCCCGACGGGGTGATCGCGGCGAGCCGCGCGGCGGCGCCGTTCGTGAGCGTCATCGTCGGCGCGCCGGACGGCAGGTTGACCACCTCCATGTCCCGCCAGAACACGCCCGCGCTGAGCCCCGTCCCGAGCGCCTTGGCGCAGGCCTCCTTGGCGGCGAAGCGCCGCGCGTAGGAGGGCGCGCGCGCGGCCCGGCGGTCGCTCCTGCGGCGCTCTCCCTCTGTGAAGACGCGCTCTGTGAACCGCTCCCCGAAACGCGCGAGCGTCTTCTCGATGCGGCGGATGTCGCACAGGTCCGAGCCGATTCCGATGATCATGCCCGCGTCTCCACGGCGGCGAGCGCGAAGGCGTAGCCGAGCGCCACCTCCTCGAGGTGCTTGAAGCGCCCCGAGGAGCCGCCGTGGCCGGCGCCCATGTTCATGTGCAGGACGACCGGGCCGCCGCCGGTCATGACGGAGCGCAGCCGCGCGACCCACTTCGTCGGCTCCCAGTAGGTCACGCGCGGGTCGGTCAGCCCGCCCATCGCGAGGATCGCGGGGTAGTCCTGCGGGCGCACGTTGTCGATGGGCGAGTAGGCGAGAATCTGGTCGAACGCCTCGGCACTCTCGATCGGGTTGCCCCATTCGGGCCATTCCGGCGGCGTGAGCGGCAGCTCCGCGTCGAGCATGGTGGCGAGCACGTCGACGAAGGGCACCTCGGCCACGATGCCGGCGAACAGCGACGGCGCCATGTTGGCGACGGCCCCCATCAGCATGCCGCCGGCGCTGCCGCCCTGCGCCACGATGCGCCCCCGCGCGGTGTAGCCGGCTTCGCACAGCGCCTCGGCGCAGGCGATGAAGTCGTTGAACGTGTTGGTCTTCTTCTCGCGCTTGCCGTCGGTGTACCAGCGCCAGCCCTTCTCCGTGCCGCCGCGCACGTGGGCGATGGCGAAGACGAAGCCGCGATCGACCAGCGAGAGGATGTTGGTGCGGAACGACGCCGGCATGGCCATGCCGTAGGAGCCGTAGCCGTAGAGCAGCGCCGGCGCCGTCCCGTCGAGCGGCGTGTCGGCCCGGTGCAGGAGCGACATCGGCACGCGGGCGCCGTCCCCCGCGGTGGCGAAAAGCCGCTTGGTGACGTAGCCCGCGGGGTCGTGCCCGCTCGGCACCTCCTGGCGCTTGCGCAGCGTGCGCTCGCGGCTCGCCATGTCGTAGTCGAAGGTCTCGCTCGGCGTCGTGAGCGAGGAATAGACGAAGCGCAGCCGGGTCGCCTCGTACTCGGCCCCGGCCCGCATCCCGAGGGAGAAGGCCTCCTCCTCGAAGCGGATCGCGTGCTCCTCGCCCGTCGCGAGGTCGAGGACGACGATGCGCGGTCGCGCGTCCTCGCGCTCCAGCCGCACGAGATGGCGCGAGAAGGCGGCGTGATCGAGGATCATCACGCCCGGCCGGTGCGGGACGAGGTCGCGCCAATTGCCGCGGGACGGGTCCGCGAGCGGCGCCGTGACGAGCTTGAAGTCCTCCGCCCCGTCCGCGTTGGTGAGGATGATCAGCGCGTCCCCGCGCTGCTCGACGTCGTAGCGCACCTCGCGCTCGCGCCTGGCGACGAGGCGCGGCGTCGCTTCCGGATCGGCGAGATCGAGGAGCCAGGCCTCGGAGGTCTCGTGGTCGCCGAGCGCGATCACGCCGAAATCCCGCGAGCGCGTCTCCGAGAGCGTGACGAACCAGCCCGGGTCGCCCTCGGCATAGACGAGGACGTCGTCGGCCTGCGGCGTGCCGAGCAGGTGGCGGCGCACCCGCGCCGGGCGGTAGTTGTCGTCGCGCTCCACGTAGTAGAGGGCCCGTCCGTCGGCGCTCCAGACGAGCCCGCCGGCGACGCGCTCGAGCCGGTCGGCCAGATCCTCGCCCGTGGCGAGCTCGCGCACGTGCACGACGTAGCTCTCCGAGCCCTCGGTGTCGCAGCACCAGGCGAGGCGGGCGTGATCGCGGGTGTGGGCGACGTCGCCGAAGGCGAAGTAGCCGTGCCCCTGTGCGAGGGCGTCCCCGTCGAGCAGGACCGTGCCGTCGCCGCCGTCCCGCGGCTGGCGGCACACGAGCGGATGCTCGCCGCCCTCGCGATAGCGGGTGTAGTAGGCGAACGGTCCATCGGGCTCCGGCACGGAGGAATCGTCCTCCTTGATGCGCCCGCGCATCTCCTCGACCAGGCCCTCGCGCAGCGCCGTCGTGCCGGCGAGCACCGCCTCGCCGTAGGCGTTCTCGTCCTCGACGTAGGCGCGGATCTCGGCCGGCAGCGCGCCGGGATCGTCGAGCACGGCGCGCCAGTTCTCGGCCTTGATCCAGGCGAAGGGATCGCGCACCTCGCGGCCGTGCAGGCTCACGACGTGAGGGCGCTCTGGCGCGACCGGGGCGGGGCGCGCGGGCGTCTCGAAGCGGATCATGCAGGGCCTCTCGGAGGAAGGTGGCGCGCAGGGCGGGCGCGCGGACGCTCGCGCCGGCACACCCGGGTCAGACATGACCCGCTCGCGCCCATGAGGCAAGAGGATGGAGGCAAGGGGATGCGCGGACGCGGGGCGGCGCATGCCCGCGCGTCGCGGGCGCGGCGCCGCGCGCCCACCTTCGATCAGGACGCGCGTTCGGCCGCGCCGTTACCCGTCTTGGCGGGCCGCGCCGGCTCGACCGGCTCGAACAGCGCGTCCTCCTGGGTGTCTTCCGCGGCGTTCGCAACCGGCTCCGCAGCCGGCGCCGGGCGGGCGGGTGCCGGCCTCGCGCCGTTCGCCGCGGGCTGTACGGGAGCCGCCTTGGCGGCGGGCTGGGCCGGCGGAGCGGCCCGTGCAGCCGGTGCTTGCGACGCGCCGGTCGCCTGCGACGGGGCGCCCTGTTGCGGCGGGGCGTCGCTGCGCGCCAGGCGCTTGAGCGCGCTCAGGACCGCGTCGTCGCGTCCCCGGCCCGCGAAGCGCGGCGCGCGCGAATCCAGATGGTCGAGGAGCGAATCGAGGGCGGCGTCGGCGATCGGCCCTTCGTAGAGCGGCGGCCGGGCGCCGAGCGCCAGAGCCCGTGGCTCGATCGCCTCCTCGCCCCCGAGCTCCGGGCCGAACCAGGGCGGCGCCTTGTATCCGCGGGCCTCGTCGTCGCTGTCGAAGGCGACGCGCACCAGGGCGGCGGTGGACGGAGCGAGGTAGCGGTCGACCACCATGATCGGCCCCTCCCCCGCATCCATGCGGATGCGCTCGTAGCTGACCTTGCCGGCGCAGACGTCGAGCAGGATCTCGCCCTGGGCGCGCGACACCTCCGTGCGCTCCTCGCCGGATGTGGCGCCGTCCTGGAGCGTCTCCAGGACGAGCTCGCAGCGGTCGCCCTCCAGGCGCACGTGCGAGCGGCGGTCGGGCTGGTCCGGGAAATGCCCCTCCAGCACTCGCACGCCCGGCCGCTCACGGCGGATCAGGCGCACGAAGGACGGCGCGATGGCATAACGACGTTGCTGCTTCATCTCGGGTGTCTCGACGCTGACGCTGCGGGGCTTCTCGTTCCGGGTGCCGTGGCGGCCCCGTCACCTCGTTCTCGTTCTCCGCTCGGACCGTCCGGCGCGAGCGTGCCGGACGGTCGGAGCAGAATGCGTCGGATTTGCGCACGGGTCGCTAAAGTCAGTTAGTCTCGTCCTGGTTTTCCGGGACGCTCGCATCGTCGCGGGCGCGGGCGTCGTCCTCTTCGCTCGCCGGGTCCTCGCTCGCCGGGTCCTCGCTCGCCGGATCCTCGCCCTTCAGCAGGCGCAAGACCTCGAGGGCGACCGGCCAGGGGGCAGGCATGGCGATTCGCAGCATGGCGCGGCCGTCGCCGATATCGTCGACGTGGACGCCGGTGGCGTTGGCCTCGTCGACAGCCGCAGCGGTCGGTGCCTGGAGCTCGGCCGAGCCCAGGAGCTCGTGCGTGTCGACGCCGAGGACGCGCCCGAGGGCCTCCACGTGGGTCATCCGCCTCGGCAGGCTGCGCCCCTTGGCGTAGGACCACACGCTGACATCGGAGATCCGCATGCCCGGCGGCAGGTGCTCCTGGGCCCGCCGGGCGGTTTCCTTGTAGGTCAGGCCGCTGCGCTTGATCGCCTGCCAGAGGCGTTGCGCGAAGGCGTCCTTGTCGATGGGGAGCGTCCGCTCCTTGGCCGGCTTCACCGGCGTCTCGGGGGCGTTCGAGCTACCCTGCATCACTCAGATCCTCGCAACCTCTGGCGGGCGACCGCGCGCGGCGCGGCGCATGACGAGACCGGCCGGTCCGACGAGGCCCCGCCCCGCCGCATGAACGCGGCCTTCCCAAAACCGTGGCTTTCGAGAAAAACGTGAACAGTGTTTGGAATATGGCGCATGCTCGCCGAACCTCTCCCGAGAACACGCCGTGTGCGGTTGCGCACGGCGCATGCGCCCCCCGTGCATTCGCCTCCGAGTGAGACTCTGGATGAGAATGGTTTTCTCGATCTTAAACGTCTTGGATTGAAACTCGTCATATCGAAACGCCTCCTCGTCAACGACTGTCAATGTCCCTTGCTCGCTGTTCCTGAACGGAACCGAACAGGACGCTGACCGGAACCTGTGCGAGGAACGTACCGCGCAATTCTAACGAATGATAAGTTGTTGTTTTTCGCCGAGTTTTATTGATCTTTGCACGCGCTTACGAGACTCTGCAGGAAATTGCTCGAGGCACCCGCCGAGCGTTGCAGCGAAGGACCTCTGGAAGCGCGAGCGAAGGGAGTGGTGGCCCCGGCCGGGCTCGAACCGGCACGCCTTGCGGGCTCCGAATTTTAAGTTCGGTGCGTCTACCAGTTTCGCCACGGGGCCCCGTGGGACGGGCACGCGCCCGTCTATCACACGTCGCGCCGCGGGCGAAGCCGAGCGAGCGCGAGGGAGCTTCGCGGGTGTCCGCGCGTTGCTCTCCCGATCCAATGACCGGGAGTGCTCCATGCACCGCCTCATCCTGCGCCGTCTCGTCGTCACCGTCCTCGCCGCCGGGCTCCTGCCCGCCGTGTTCGTCGCCTCTCCAGCCGCGGCCGCGCCCGCGCTCGATCCGCAAGCGGTCGAATCGGCTCGGCTCGACACGCATGCGCCCGTCGAGGGCGAGCGCAGCCCGCTCGTGCTGCGCCTGCAGGTGCTGCTCGACCGTGCCGGAGTCTCGCCCGGGGTCGTCGACAGCTATCTCGGCGAGAACGTGCACAAGGCTCTGGACGCCTATGCCCGCCGCGAGGGCATCGCGGCCGATGCGCCGCTCGCGCCCGAGACGGTCGAGGCGCTGATCGCCGGCGACGGCGCACCCGTGCTCACGCGCTACGCCATCACCGAGGACGACGTCGCCGGCCCCTTCGTCGAGACCATCCCAGACGACTACGCGGAGCTCGCCGAGATGGACCGCCTCGCCTATCGCGGCCCGCAGGAGATGCTGGCCGAGCGCTTCCACATGGACCAGGACCTCCTCGCCGCGCTCAACCCGGATGCCGATTTCTCCCGGGCCGGGACCGAGATCCTGGTGGCGCAGCCCGGTGCTCCGATCGACGGAGCGCGGATCGCACGCATCGAGGTCTCGCGCTCGCTGGGTGCGCTGCGCGCTCTCGACGAGGCCGGCGACCTGGTACTGTTCTACCCGGCGACGATCGGCAGCGCGCAGACGCCCTCCCCCTCCGGCTCGCACGAGGTCGTCGGCATCGCGATCGATCCGGCCTACTATTATCGGCCGGACGTCAACTTCCAGCAGGGCGACCTCGACGAGCAGCTCACGATCCCGCCCGGCCCGAACAACCCGGTGGGCAGCGTCTGGATCGACCTCAGCGAGCCGACCTACGGCATCCACGGGACGCCGACCCCGGCACGGATCGACAAGGAGTACAGCCACGGCTGCGTGCGCCTGACCAACTGGGACGCCGAGGAGCTGGCCGGGCTCGTGGAGACGGGCACGCCGGTGGAGTTCGTCGAATGAGGCGGCGCACTCCGTTCTCCAGCTCCCTCGGCCGAGGCCTCCTCGGCCGAGCGTCGCTCTCCATCGTGCTCTCGGCCGCTCTCGCCGCCGGCGCAGCCGCGCAGGACACGCCCCCTCACCCGCCTGAACGTCCGCCGGGCGTGGGGCGCATCGACATGGACCCGCCCCTCCCAGTGGCGCGCCCCGCGGCCGATGCGCAGGAGGTCGACAGCCCGGCCGTCGACGCGCG
Source organism: Salinarimonas sp. (assembly GCA_051117315.1). Lineage (GTDB taxonomy): Bacteria > Pseudomonadota > Alphaproteobacteria > Rhizobiales > Beijerinckiaceae > Salinarimonas. The sequence goes on from JBNPEA010000076.1 coordinate 8,682, forward strand.
GACCGACGACGCCCCGCGCCCGCCTGCGCGCCCGGTCGTCGAGGAGCCCGAGGCCGTGCTGCCGGACGCGCCGCGCGCACCGCTCGAGACCGACCCGGCGGAGCGCGCGGCCTACGCGGCCTGCCTCTCCGATCTCGACGATCTCGGCGTCGTCTACGAGGAGCGTCCGGCCATCGACGGCGCGGGAGCCTGCGGCGCGGCGTTCCCCGTGCGGGTCGAGGCCGTGGGCGACATCGCGCTCTCGCCTGCGGTCACCGTTATGTGTCCCGTGGCGCGGGCGCTGGCGAGCTGGAGCGAGGATGCTCTGGTGCCCGCCGCGCGCGAGCATCTCGATGCGCAGGTCACCATGCTGTTCACCGCGGGCGCCTATGTCTGTCGCGGGCGCAACCAGCAATCCGACGCGCGGCTGTCGGAGCACGCCTTCGCCAATGCGCTCGACCTCACCGGCGTCGGGTTCGAATCGCGCGCGGCGGTGCCGGTCGAACCGCGCGCGGGCGAGAACGACCCGGAGGCGCGCTTCCAGCGGGAGATCCGCGAGGCGGCCTGCGCCCATTTCCGCACGGTGCTGGGCCCCGGCTCCGACGCCTACCACGACGATCACCTGCACTTCGATCAGCGCGAGCGGACGAACGACTATCGTCTGTGCGAGTAGGGCTGCGCCGATCGGCGCCGCTCAATCGGCGTCGCGCTCGCGCTTGAGGTGCAGCTTCAGCTCGATCATGCGCACGACCGACATCATGATGACCCCGAACACGACGGCGACGCCCGCGAGCGTGTATTGCCCCGCGCCGAGAGCGATGCCGAAGGCGGCGGCGAGCCAGAGGTTCGCCGCCGAGGTGAGGTTGCGCACGTCCCCGTGCGAGACGAAGATCGCGCCCGCGGCGATGAAGCCGATCGCCTGCGCCAGCCCCTGGATCGCGCGCAGCGGGTCGACCGTCACCTGGTCTCCGGAGGCGAGCGCCTGCTCGTAGACCAGGAACGCCGAGATCGTGATCACGCACGACGAGAGGCTGACCATCCCATGAGTGCGCAGGCCCGTGGCGCGCCCGCGCAGCTCCCGGTCCAAGCCGAGCAGCATGCCGCCCACCGCGGCGGCGAGAAGCCGAATCGTCACGTCCCACAGCGGGATCTCGCCGGAATAGAGGATCTCGTCGAGCACCTGCAGCGACCTCCTTTGCGCGCGCCCCGATCGGGAACGCGCGAGGGCGGCCGATCGCTCCGCTGCGCGGGCTCGGAGCACCTTCGAGGGTCGGAGCACCTTGGCCGGTCAGAGCACATTGGCCGGTCAGAGCACCTTGGCCATGACGCAACGCCGCGCGGGGTCGAAGCCCGCTGCGATCTCGTGGGCGTGCTTGGCGGCATGGCCTGGAGGAAGGCCGTCCACGGTGAGCTCGACGAAGCCGAGCTTCGCATAGAACGGCTTGTTCCAGGCGAGCACGCGGTCCGTGGTGAGCGTGATCGCCGGGATGAAGGCCCAGCGCCCGAAATCGATCGCCGCCGCCATCAACGCCGTCCCCAGGCGGCGGCGCTGATGCGCACGGGAGACCGAGAGCTCGTGAACGTGCAGGTATCCGTCGAGGTCGCCGGCGGCGAGGAAGCCCACGGGCACGTCGCTCGCGTCGGACGCGACCCAGAGCGTGCCGGAGACCCGGCACAGGTCGAGCGCCTCCGGTGGCGTCGTCGTGCCGTTCGCCGGCAGGGGCACGCCGGCGTCCGCGAACAGCTCGGCGGCGGAGGCCTCGATCGCCGGAAGCAGCGGCACGTCCGGCTCGCCCGCCGGGCGGATGCGATAGCCGGGCGTGGGCTCAGCCTTCACCGGGCTGGGGTCCGTCGTAGCCCTCCACCACGATCAGGTCGACGTCGGCGCCACCCTTCTGCTCGGCGAGCGCGTCCTGGTACTCGGGGGAGTTCCAGCAATCGAGGGCGGCCTGATAGGTGGGGAACTCGATGACGACGTTGCGCGCCCGCGCCTCGCCCTTCACGGCGGCGAAGGCGCCCCCGCGCACGAGGAAGCGCCCGCCGTACTTCGCGAAGGCGATGCCGTTCTTGGCGACGTAGTTCTTGTAGGCCTCGGCGTCGCGAACGTCGACGCGACCGATCCAGTAGCCCTTGCGCATCATTCCGCTCCCTCGACGATGATCATGTCGGCGATGCCGGCGCCTTCGCGCTTGGCCTTGGCGGCCTGGTATTCCGGCGAGTGGTAGTAGCGCTCGGCCTGCTCCATCGACTCGAACTCGATGACGACGTTGCGCGGGCGGCCCTCGCCCTCCATCACCTTCATCGTGCCCCCGCGCACGATCGGCCGCCCGCCGTACTGGCGGATCGCCTCGGTCGCGCCCTTGGCGTACTCGGCGTAGCGATCCGGGTCGGTGACGGTGACGCGGGCGATGAAATAGGCCTTGGGCATGATCTCTCCCTTCTGGTGGGTGCGCCGTGCGCGCGTGCCGGGGCCGCGACGACGGGCGGGTTCCCGCTACGGTGTCATCGCGGGCGCGCCCGGCGCGCGCATCCTAGCCGATAGGTGGCCGGTCTGGGCAACCCGCGTCGGGGCTCAATCCGCCTGCGCCATCTCCGCCAGCACCGCCTCGGCCGCCGCGCGCGGGTCCTCCGCACGGATGATCGGGCGCCCGACGACGAGGTGGTCGGCGCCGGCGGAGAGGGCGTCCGCCGGTCCCATGACGCGCTTCTGGTCTCCCGCCGCCGCGCCGGCGGGGCGGATGCCGGGCGTGACGACGAGCATCTGCGGCCCGACGATCCCGCGCAGGCGCGCCGCCTCCGCGGCCGAGGCCACGAGCCCGTCGACGCCGATCTCCCGCGCCTGCCCGGCACGGCGGGCGACGAGGCTCGCGACGTCGCCGGCGAAGCCCGCCTCCGCGAGATCGGTCTCGTCCCAGGAGGTGAGAACGGTCACCGCGAGGAGCCGCAGCCCGCCCTCCCCGCGTCCGGCCACCGCCGCGCGCATGGTCTGCGGATAGGCGTGGACCGTGAGCAGGTCGACGCCCATCGCCGCGACGGCGGCGACGCCCTCCTCCACCGTGTTGGCGATGTCGTGGAGCTTGAAGTCGAGGAACACCTTCTTGCCCGCGTCCACCAGCTCGCGCGCGAAGCCGAGCCCGCCGGAGAAGCCGAGCCGGTAGCCGATCTTGTAGAACCGCCCCGCCTCGCCGATGCGCGCGACGAGCGCACGCGCCTCCTCGACGGAGGGGACGTCGAGGGCGACGATCAGGCGCTCCTCGAGCGGGATCTCGTTGCGCGTCACGGCAGGATGTCCTCGTCGGGCTCGATGGTGGGGGATGCCGCCCGCGCCGCCGTGCCGGGCTTCGGCTCGGGCGTCTTGTCGGGGTAGCGGCACAGGTCGACGATGGCGCAGCGCCAGCATTCCGGCCGGCGCGCCTTGCAGACGTAGCGGCCGTGCAGGATCAGCCAGTGGTGCGCGTTGCGGCGGTAGGGCTCGGGCACGAGCGGGGTCAGCGCCGCCTCGATCGCGTCCGTGTCGCGGCCGTAGGCCAGCGGGATGCGGTGCGAGACGCGGAAGATGTGGGTGTCGACGGCGAGCGTCGCCTCGCCGAAGGCGACGTTCATCACCACCGCCGCGGTCTTGCGGCCGACGCCGGGCAGCGTCTCGAGCACCGCGCGATCCGCCGGCACCGCCCCGCCGTGCGCATCCACGAGGATGCGCGAGAGGGCGATGACGTTCTTCGCCTTGGCGTTGAAGAGCCCGATCGTCTTGATGTGCTCGCGCACGCCCTCCTCGCCGAGCGCCAGCATGGCGGCGGGCGTGTTCGCCAGCTGGAAGAGGCGGCGCGTCGCCTTGTTCACGCCGGCATCCGTCGCCTGGGCGGAGAGCACCACCGCGACGAGGAGCGTGAACGGGTTGGTGTACTCGAGGTCCGAGCGCGGATCGGGGTCGGCGGCCGCGAGGCGCCGGAAGATCTCGCGCCGGGTCTCGGCATTCACGGGCTTGGGGGGCTTGCGGCCGATCGCGCCGGCGAACTTGGTCGCCGGCTTCGGCTGGGGCGCACGCTTGGGCTTGATGGAAGGCTTCTTCTCCGCCGCGGCCGTGGCGGGCTTGCGCTTGCGAACGGGCGCGCCCTGCCCCCTGGGGTCGGCGGGTGCGGCGTCGGCGACCGTCTCCTCCGGCGATTTCGCGCGCACCGCATACTCCCAAGCGTCGTCGTGCGCGTTATACTCCCTCGCACGACGACGGCAAGGCGTTCCCCCGATGGCCGACACCGACACCACAGACGACGCGCCGCTCTTCTCGGCCCGCATCACTCCGCACCGCTCGCTCGCGCCCTCGGGCGCACGGATGGTGCTCGTCCTGTGCTGCCTCGCGGCGGTCGGCTCGAGCATTCCGTTCATCGTGCTCGGCGCCTGGCCCGTGGCGGGCTTCCTGGGGCTCGACATCGTCGCGCTCGCCATCGCTTTCAAGGCGAGCTTCCGCTCGGCCAAGGGCTTCGAGGAGGTTGTTCTCACCCCGCTGGAGCTGCTGTTCCGCAAGGTGACGCATCGCGGCGAGCGCTCCGAGCGGCGCTTCAACCCGCTCTGGACCCGCCTCGACCGGGAGCAAGACGAGGATTACGGCCTGATGGGGCTCGCCCTCGTCTCCCGCGGCGAGCGCGTGGTCATCGCCCGCGAGCTCTCCCCGCCCGAGCGCGAGGACTTCGCGGACGCCTTCGGGGACGCGCTGGCGCAGGCGAAGCGGGGGATGTGACCGGCGCGGGAGCGGCTCAGGACGCGAAGTCCGCGTCCGGATCGCGGGCCAGCGTCTCGAAGCAGTGTGCCCGCATGCGCTCGGTGACGACCTGGATGTCCCGGCCCTCGAGCGCGTCGGGCGCGATCGGCTTGCCGAAGGTGATGTCGAAGCGCTGCCCGGTCTTGTTGAGGAGCTCGTAGAACACGGTCATGTCGCGCAGCTCCGTCGAGACCCGCGCCAGGAAATGGAACAGGCCGGAATTGCGCGCGCCCATGTGGATGGGCACGATCGGCGCGTCGTAGCGGCGCGCCAGCGCCAGCGCCGAGGACATCCACGGCCGCTCGCACAGGCGCTTCTCGTCGTCGTTCCAGTAGGCGAGCCGGCCGGACGGGAACAGCACCACGGCGCGCTCCTGCTCGAAGGCTCGGCTGGAGAGGCGAATCGTCTCGCGGGTCTTCTCGCGCGTCTTGAAGGCCGAGCGCCATTCGACGGGGACGATCAGGCCCGCCAGACGCGGATTGAGGCGGATCGCGTCGCGGTTGGCGAAGATCGACAGGTCGCGCCGGCGCGGCTTCACCGCGTCCCACAGCGCGACGCCGTCGGCGATGCCGGTGGGGTGATTCGAGACGATGACCACCTTGCCCGTCTCCGGCAGCCGCTCGGCGTTGCGGGTGCGCACGTCGAGCGCGAGCCGTCCCGAGAGATGCTCGAACACCGCGTCCGCCTGCATCGGCGCGATCGTCTCGGCCATGCGCACCGCTTCGGGGTAGCGCAGCACGCCCTCCACCAGGGGCCTGGCGGCCGGCCACCACCAGGCGTCCATGATCTTCTGGCCGCGTTCCGCGATCAGCGCGTCGACGATCTTCTGGGCGTCGGAGCGCGTGTCCGTGCGCCCGACGAGCGCCTGGAGGCGGGCCTGCGCGCGAGTGGTGAGCTTCATGACCGGGTCGCCCTGGCTTCAGCGCCGGGGACCACCCGGCCACGCTGATCGTGACTCCTGCCCGTCATCTTTGACAAGTGGATGACGGCGTGCAGTGCGAGCGTGCATGCCGCACGCGCGTCCAGGGCATGACCAGCGGCGAGGCGCCACGTCGTGCCGCTGATCGGCCCGGCTGCGGTGGTCTCGCTCTCCTCGTCGGCACCGGAGCCCGCTCGGCCCCACACGACCGCTTGCCCCCTGCCGCCAACCCTCTATACCGTTCCTCTCATGCCCGACGCCCGCCCCCGCTACCCGCATCGCCACCTCCTCGGCATCGAGGGCCTCTCGCCCCTCGACATCGAGGCGCTGCTGGACGCGGCGGACGAGGCGGTGGAGGTGTCGCGGCGGGTGGAGAAGAAGAAGGCGACGCTGCGCGGGCGCACGCAGATCAACCTGTTCTTCGAGCCCTCGACCCGCACGCAGGCCTCCTTCGAGCTCGCCGGCAAGCGGCTGGGCGCCGACGTGATGAACATGGCGGTGGCCTCGTCCTCGGTGAAGAAGGGCGAGACCCTCGTCGACACGGCGGCGACGCTCAACGCCATGCACCCGGACATCATCGTCGTGCGCCACCACTCGGCGGGCGCGGTGCATCTGCTCGCGCGCAAGGTCGACTGCTCGGTGATCAACGCCGGCGACGGCTCTCACGAGCACCCCACGCAGGCGCTGCTCGACGCGCTGACGATCCGCCGCAACAAGGGCCGTATCCAGGGCCTGACGGTAGCGATCTGCGGCGACATCCTGCATTCGCGGGTCGCGCGCTCGAACATGATCCTGCTCGCGGCGCTCGGTGCCAAGGTGCGCCTCGTCGCGCCCTCGACGCTGTTGCCGGCGGGCATCGAGGGGCTGGGCTTTCCCTGCTACGCCGACATGCGCCGCGGCATCGAGGGAGCGGACATCGTGATGATGCTGCGCCTCCAGCGCGAGCGCATGCACGGCTCCTTCGTGCCGTCGGTGAAGGAGTACTTCCGCTATCACGGCCTCGACGCCGAGAAGCTCGCGCTCGCGGCGCCTGACGCGCTCGTGATGCATCCGGGGCCGATGAACCGCGGCGTCGAGATCGCCTCCGACGTCGCCGACGGCGCCCAATCGCTGATCAAGGAGCAGGTTGAGATGGGCGTCGCGGTGCGCATGGCCGTGCTCGAGGCGCTCGCCTCCCACCTGCCGAACGGGTGAGACCATGACCGCTCTGATGATCCTCGTCGCCGGGCGCTACCGGTCCGGAACGGGGGACGACCCGGCGAAGATCCAGGCGAACGTCGACGCCATGACCGACACGGCGCTGGCCCTGTTCCGCGCCGGGCACCTGCCGGTGCTCGGCGAGTGGTACGCCCTGCCGCTGATCGAACGGGCGGGGTCGACCGGCACTGGGGACGCGATCTTCGACGAGATCTTCCACCCGATCGCGCGGCGGCTCGTCGCCAAGTGCGACGGCGTGCTGCGGATCGGCGGGCCGTCTGCCGGCGCCGACGACATGGTCGCGACCGCCGAGGCGCACGGCAAGCGCGTGTTCCGGGACATCGGCGAGATTCCGGAGGCCGCATGACCAGCCTCGTCCTCGCCGACGCCCATCTCGTCGATCCCGAGCGCCTGCGGGAGGGCCGCGGATCGGTGCGCGTCGAGAACGGCGCGATCGCGGACGTCGCCTGGGGCGCGGCGCCGCCGCCGCCCGAAGGCGCGCGGGTGATCGACTGCGGCGGGCGGGTGCTCGCCCCGGGCCTGATCGACATGCGCGTCTTCGTCGGCGAGCCCGGCGCCGAGCATCGCGAGACGCTGGCCACCGCGAGCGAGGCCGCCGCCGCGGGCGGGGTGACGACCTTCGTCACGATGCCCGACACCGACCCCGCCGTCGACGAGCCGGCGATCGTCGACTACATGCTGCGCCGCGCCCGCGACACGGCGCTCGTGCGGGTGCTTCCGGCCGCCGCGCTGACGAAGGGCCGCGAGGGGCGCGAGATGACCGAGTTCGGCCTCCTCGGCGAGGCCGGCGCCGTCGCCTTCACCGACGGGGCGCGCTGCGTCACCAACGCGCGCGTGATGCGCCGTGCGCTGCTCTACGCCCGCGACGTCGGCGCGCTGGTGATGAACCATTGCGAGGACCCCGATCTCGTCGGCGACGGCGTCATGAACGAGGGCGAGTTCTCGGCCCGCCTCGGCCTGCTCGGCATCCCGCAGGAGGCCGAGACCATCGTGCTCGAGCGCGACGTGCGCCTGGCGCGGCTCGCGGGCACGCGCCTGCACGCGCCGATGATCTCCTGCCCCGATTCGATCGACATCGCGCGCCGTGCGCGGGATGCGGGGATCGGCCTCACCTGCGGCGTCTCGATCAACTCGCTGACCTTCAACGAGAACGACATCGGCGGCTATCGCACCTTCTTCAAGCTCTCGCCCCCCTTGCGCGGGGAGGACGATCGTCAGGCGCTGATCGAGGCGCTGGTCGACGGCGTGATCGATGTGATCGTCTCCGACCACGACCCGCAGGACGTGGAAACCAAGCGCCTGCCCTTCGCCGAGGCCGCGAACGGCGCGCTGGGGCTCGAGACGCTGCTGTGCGCGGGCCTGCGCCTCGTCCACGCCGACCGGATCTCGCTGCCCGCCCTCGTCGCCGCGATGACCTCGCGCCCGGCCGACATCCTCGGCCTCGAGCAGGGCCGCCTCACCCGCGGCGCACCCGCGGACCTCGTCCTGTTCGACCCGGACGAACCCTGGGTGCTCGACAAGCGCATGCTGAAGTCCCGCTCGAAGAACTGCCCCTTCGACGAGGCCCGCATGGAAGGTCGCGTGCACCTGACGCTGGTCGCGGGGCGCGTGGCCTACGCGGCGTGACGGAGAGCGCGCGCCGATACCTCCTCGCCGGGGAGGTCGGCCGGGCGCAGCCCGGACCGGAGGGGGCGAGACGGTCGGATCGCTTCCTCCTCCCACTCGCCCCCACCCGCCCACCTTCGGCCGTCGACGTCTCCCGCAAGGAGGTGTCGGCGGTGCGTTCTGCGAGGCGCTCATGCTCGTCGAATCCATGAACTGGGGCCTCGCCTGGCCCTATTATCTCGGCGCCCTCGTCCTGGGGTACCTCGCCGGCTCGATCCCCTTCGGGCTCCTCCTCACCAAGGCGGCGGGGCTGGGCGACGTGCGCGACATCGGCTCGGGCAACATCGGCACCACGAACGTGCTGCGCACCGGCCGCAAGGACCTCGCCGCGGCGACCCTGCTGGGCGACGCGCTCAAGGGCACCGTCGCCGTGCTGATCGCGTGGCAATGGGGGCCGAACACCGCCGTGATCGCCGCCTTCGGCGCCTTCCTCGGCCATTGCTACCCCGTCTGGCTCGGCTTCAAGGGCGGCAAGGGGGTCGCGACCTACATCGGCGTGCTGTTCGGGCTCGACTGGCGGATCGGGCTCGGCTTCTGCGCGGTGTGGCTCCTCGTCGCCGTCACCACCCGCTACTCCTCGCTCTCGGCCTTGGTCGGCAGCCTGACGGCACCACTCGCTCTATGGTATATCGGCGAGAGGCAGATGGCGGAGCTTGCATTTCTGCTCACAATCCTGCTCTGGTGGAAGCATCGCGAGAACCTGAGACGGTTGCTCGCCGGCTCCGAGAGCAGGATCGGGGGGAAATGACGGCACCTTTCAGCGACGACCAGCTGTTCGACTGGCTGCGCCTGATCCGCAGCGAGAACGTCGGCCCACGCACCTTCCGTGCGCTGGTGAACCAGTTCGGCGGCGCGGGCGCGGCGCTGGAGGCGCTGCCCGACCTCGCCCGCAAGTCCGGCCGCGGGCGCCTGCGCATCGCGAGCGCCGCCGACATCGAGCGGGAGATGCGCGCGGCGCGCGCGGCGGGCGCGCGCTTCATCGCCTCGGGCGCACCGGGCTACCCGAAGGCGCTGCACGCCATCGACACCGCCCCGCCGGTGATCTGCGTGCGCGGCGACCCGACGGCGCTGTCGGCGCCGTGCGTCGCCGTCGTCGGCTCGCGCAACGCGTCGGCGGCGGGCCTCACCTTCGCCGGGCGCCTGGCGCGCGAGCTCGCCGATTCGGGCTTCTCCATCGTCTCGGGCCTCGCCCGCGGCGTCGACACCGCCGCCCATCGGGCCGCACCGGCGGCGACCATCGCCGTGCTCGCCGGGGGGCTCGGCCACGTCTACCCGTCGGAGAACGAGCCGCTCCTCGCCCGCATCCTCGACGAGGGCGGCGCCGTCCTCTCCGAGATGCCGTTCTCCTGGGAGCCGAAGGCGCGGGATTTTCCACGCCGCAACCGCATCGTCTCGGGCCTGTCGCTGGGCGTGGTGGTGATCGAGGCGGCGCGGCGCTCCGGCTCGCTGATCACGGCGCGCTTCGCCAACGAGCAGGGCCGCCTCGTCTTCGCCGTGCCCGGCTCGCCGCTCGACCCGCGGGCGGAGGGGGCGAACGGGCTGATCCGTGAGGGCGCGACCCTGTGCGCGGCGGCCGACCACGTCGTCTCGGCCCTCATGCCCCTCGTCGACCGGAACTGGATCGACAGCCTGGAGGCGCGGGAGGTCACGGGCGACGTCGCCGCCGAGGCCCTGTGGGACGAGCTCGACTGGCTGGATTTCGGCGTGCCCCTGCCCCCGCCCCCGAGCGCGCCCCTCGTCGGCGTCGATCTCGAGGAACCCGCGGCCCGGACGGGCGACGACGCGGTCGCGGACCCGCAGACGCGGCTCCTGGCCCTGCTCGGCCCGGCCCCCGTCGGCATCGACGACCTCGCCCGCCAGGCGGGCCTGCCGATCGGGACCGTGAACCGCGTGCTCACGGAGCTCGAGCTCGCCGGGCGGCTGGAGCGCCACGGCGGCAACGGCGTCTCGCTCGCACCTTGAGCGCGGCGACCGAGCCGACGCTCAGCTCTCCTTCCTGGCCTTCGCCTCGGCCTTGCGCTCCGCCTTGACGCGCTCCTGCGCCTCCATCCGGGCCATATCGAGGACGTAGGCGAGGAGATCGAGATCGGCACGCCGGGCGATCTCGCGCAGCTCGGAAGTGATGGCGCCGATGTACCGCACGGCCTCCTCGCGCGAGAGCGGCGGCTCGCCGCCACGACGTCTGGACGCCTCGGCTTCGCTCTCGGGATACTCGGTCGCGTTCATTTCCGATCCAGACTGACAAGCGTACGCGCATAGAGTTGGTGCAGCCCATTCAGGCCCGATTTTCGGTTACGGCAGAAGGCCGATCATCGCCAGGACGTCTTTCGGCCAAGGGTCACAATGCGAGCAACGTGATCATGACGGGCATCGTCACCATCGCCGCCAGCGTCTGCAGCGTGATGATCTCCGCCATCAGCGGTGCGTCCCCGCCCATCTGCTTGGCCAGGATGTACCCGCCGCTCGCCGTCGGCACGCTCGACGCGATCGCCACGACGACGAGATCGTCCCCGAAGACACCGAGATAGCGCGCCAGCGTGACGGCGACGAACGGGAGGATCAGCATCTTCGTCGCGATCGCGATCCAGTGCGCCCGGTTCGGCCTGGCGAGGCGACGCATGTCGAGCCCGGCCCCGACGACGAGGAGCCCGGCCGCCAAGGCGGCCGCCCCGAGGATCTCGACGAAATCGAGCGCGAACGCGGGCACGGCGAGCCCCGTCGCGTTGATGGCGACGCCGATGGCGGACGACCAGATGAACGGGTTGGTGACGATGGCGCGCAGGATGTCGCGGGTGCTCTGCGCCGGCCCGCCGGCGAATCGCACCAGGACCCCGATCGCCATCAGGTTGAGCAACGGGATCATCACAGCGATCGCCACCGCCATCAGCGCGAGGCCGCGCTCGCCGTGGAGGCTGCCGGCGACGGCGAGCGCCACGAAGGTGTTCCAGCGCGTCGCGCCCTGGAACACCGAGGTGAAGCTCGGGCCGCCGATCCCCGCGCGCCGCGCCAGGACCTTGCGCGCGGCGATCAGCCCGCCGGCGTTGACCAGGATCGCCGCGACGAGCGCTCCGCCCACGCCCCCGACCGGCACCGTCGCCAGCTCCGCCTGCGCGAGCGTCGCGATGATGATCGCGGGGAAGAAGACGACGTAGGTGACCTTCTCGAGCCCGGGCCAGTGCCTCTCCTCGACGAACCCGGTGACCCGAGCGAGCCAGCCGGCGGCGATGATCAGGAAGACGGGGACGAGCGAGGCGAGGACGCTGGACATCGGGGGCTCTGGCGGCACGCGGCCGCGGTGCGGGACCTTGGCTGTGTCGGGCTGCGCACGCCCTCAAGTCAAGCGCGCCGCCGCACGCGCGGATTGGTGTTCGCGAGAGCACCGCGGGAACCGTCGCCGCGCCGGCCCGGTTGGCGCTGCGGCCGCCGCACCGCGGCAACCCATCACGGCCGCGCATCGGAGGGCTCTTGGTCGACCTATCGAACGTCTCTCTCACCTGGGTGATCGGGGGATTCCTCGCCAGCGCCATCGTCATAGCGGTAGCGGGGACGCTGCTCGCCGAGCGCGCCGACATCCTGGCCGACCGGATCGGCTGGGGCGAGGCCCTCGTCGGGGCCGTGCTGCTGGGCGGCTCGACCTCGCTTCCGGGCATCCTCACGTCCGTGGTGGCCGCCTGGGAGGGCTATCCGAGCCTCGCCATCGCCAATGCGGTGGGCGGCATCGCCGTGCAGACGGCCTTCCTCGCCGTCGCTGACCTGTTCTATCGCCGCGCCAACCTGGAGCACGCAGCCGCATCCGCCGCCAACCTCTCCCAGGGCGCCCTCCTCGTCACGCTGCTGGCGGTGCCGCTCGCGGCGGCGGCGGGGCCGAGCTGGACGGTGCTCGGCGTGCACCCGGCGACGATCGTCATCATCCTCGGCTACGCCTACGGCATCCGCCTCGTGAAGCTCGCGAAGGAGGAGCCGATGTGGTTTCCGCGCATGACGCGCGAGACCCAGGATCTCGACAAGGAGGCGCAGGAGAGCGCGCTGACAGAGGAGGGCAGCCGCCCGCTGGGGCGCCTGTGGGCCGAGTTCGCGGTGCTCGTCGCCTTCGTCGCGGCGGCGGGTCTCGGCGTCAGCCAGGCCGGCATCGCCATCGCCGAGCGCACCGGCCTCGCCGAGACGGCGGTCGGCGGCCTCCTGACGGCGGTCGCGACCTCGCTGCCGGAGCTCGTCACCTCGGTCGCAGCCGTCCGCCGCGGCGCGCTGACCCTGGCGGTGGGCGGCATCATCGGCGGCAACGCCTTCGACACGATCTTCCTGGCCTTCGCCGACGTCGCCTACCGCGACGGCTCGCTCTACCACCAGATGGCGCAGGCCGACAGATTCGTCGTCTCCGCGACCATCGTGATGATCGGCGTGCTGCTGATGGGGCTGGTGCGCCGGGAGAAGACCGGGCCGGGCGGCATCGGCTTCGAATCGGCGACGATCCTCGTGCTGTACGCGATCGCGGCCGTGATCATGGCGCGCGCCTGACGCCGCCACGCGGAACATTAGCCGGGAGGCGGGCCTTGGCTCGGACGCGCATGCCAGCCGCGAGAGGACACGACATGACCGACGACGAGCACACGCCCGCACGCCCGATCCCGCCCCGGGAGCGCGACGCGGGCCGCCTCGAACGCGCCCGCGAGCGGCGCGAGGCCGAAGGCGAGACGAGCCTCGGTGACGAGGCGATCGACCATGCGCAGTCGATTCCCGAGCACCGCGAGCCGGGTGCGACGGGGACGGAGGCCGAATCCGGCCGTGCCACGAGGACAGGCGAGGAGATCGCGCGCGACGCGGCCAATTCCGCGGGCTCGGCCGCGCAGGTGGGCAAGCCGTTGGCGCCCCGTGGCCGCCGCGACTGAGGCGCGGTTCGCAGACGATCTCTCTCCGACGGCCCGCGGCGCGAGACGATCCCTCTCGTCCGTAGTCACCGAACAGCCCCCTTCTCCGGGGCGAAGCCGCTAGCCTCGGGATGTCGAGCGATCCCGAGGAGGCACCCATGACCGTGCACGTCTCGCGTCCCGCCCGTCATGGTGGCGGTCTATCCGGCCGAGATCACGGGCGCGCCGGGCTCCAGGCCTTCACCGAGCTGAAACACGCCTGCCTCGACCTCGCATGACGCCCGCCGCCGCCGACATCCGCAGGAGACGCCCGATGACCGTCCACGACAACGAGCTCGCCGCCTGGGACCGGGACCACTTCTTCCATCCCTCGACCCACATGGGCCAGCACGCCCGCGGCGAGAGCCCGACGCGGATCGTCACGGGCGGCGAGGGCTGCACCATCGTCGACCGCGACGGCAGGCGCTCGCTCGACGCCTTCGCCGGCCTCTACTGCGTCAACGTCGGCTACGGCCGAACCGAGATCGCCGAGGCGATCTCCCGCCAGGCGCACGAGCTCGCCTACTACCACGCCTATGTCGGCCACGGCTCGGAAGCCGCGATCCGGCTCGCCAAGATGATCATGGAGCGCGCGCCC
>JBNPEA010000020.1:0-22593 GCA_051117315.1 Salinarimonas sp.
CCCCACCCGGGCAGCGATCCCGAGCGCCCCGAGCCCGCCAACGCCCTCGGCGCCGATCCGGACGGGCTGCCGGTGCGCCCTAGCCCGACCCCGGGCAGGGGCTCGGGCAAGATGCCGACCATGTGAGGCCTGCAGGCCGGGCTCTCACGCCCGGCCGAGCATCTCCCCCATCACCCCCGGCACCCTCTCCGGCAGGTCCTCCGCGATCAGCCCCGGCCCCACCGCCTCCCCGGCGCGCCCGTGCAGCCACACCGCCGCGCAGGCGGCCTCGAACGGGGGCATGCCCTGGGCCAGGAGGCCGGCGACGAAGCCGGCCAGCACGTCGCCGGCGCCGGCCGTGGCGAGGTAGGGGGTGCCGGTGGCGTTGATCGCGGCGCGGCCGTCCGGCGCGGCGATCACCGTGTCCGGGCCCTTGTCGACGAGGACGATCCCGAGCGCCGCCGCCCCCGCCCCCGCCGCCGCGAGCTTCGAGGGCGCCTCCCGCGCCTCCGCGCACTGCGAGAACAGCTTGGCGAACTCCCCCGCGTGCGGCGTCGCGACGACGGCGCCCAGCGGCGCGCAGGCCGCCGCCAGCGCGTCGTGCTCCCCGGCGAAGGCGGTGAGCGCGTCGGCGTCGAGGACGAGGGCGCGATCCCCGGCGTGATCCGCCCGCGCCGCGGCCTCGACCAGCGCCCGCGCCCGCTCGCGCCCGAGGCCGGGTCCCAGCGCGAGGACATTGATGCGCGGATCGTCGAGGAGCCCGGCGAGATCCCCGGCATCGTCGCAGGGCCGCAGCATGATCGCGGTCAGTTGCGCGGCGTTCACCGCGAGCGCGTCGCGCGGCGAGCCCACGGTGACCGCCCCCGCCCCGATCCGCAGCGCCCCGCGCGCCACGAGCCGCGCGGCGCCGGTGGCGTCGGCGGGGCCCGAGAGCACGAGGGCGTGGCCGCGCGCGTACTTGTGCGCATCGCGCGCCGGCCGCGGGAAGGCGCCGCGCCACAGCGCCTCCTCGTTGGCGAA
Source organism: Salinarimonas sp. (assembly GCA_051117315.1). Taxonomy (GTDB): domain Bacteria; phylum Pseudomonadota; class Alphaproteobacteria; order Rhizobiales; family Beijerinckiaceae; genus Salinarimonas. Next base: position 1,000 of record JBNPEA010000020.1, read on the forward strand.
GGCGCGCGGGGCGAGCCCCTCGACCACCGCGTCCGGGATGCCGATGTCGGCAAGGACGAGACGCCCGCACAGGGCGCGGCCCGGCATCAGCAGGTGGCCGGGCTTGCGGCGCGCGAAGGTCACCGTCACCGTCGCCGGGCAGGCCGTGCCGCGCACCCGCCCGGTATCGCCGTCGAGCCCCGAGGGCACGTCGACGGCGACGACCGGGCGCTCGGCCCGGGCGAGGGCCTCGAGGAAGGCGGCCGGCACGCCGTCGACCTCGCGGCCGAGCCCCGCGCCGAAGAGCGCGTCGATCGCGAGGTCGCAGGCGGCGGGATCGGCCTCGGCGAGGGGGATCGTCGGGCCGGTCCACCGCTCCGCCGCCGCGGCGGCGTCCCCCGTGAGCCGCCCCCGCTCGCCCAGGAGCGCCACGGTGACGGCGTGGCCGCGCTCGGCGAGGAGGCGGGCGGCGACGAAGCCGTCGCCGCCGTTGTTGCCCGGCCCGCAGGCGACCAGCACCCGCCGCGCGCCCGCGCCCGCGCCCGCGCCCGCGCCCGCGCCCGCGCCCGCGCTCGTGCCGAGGGCACGTTCCGCGAGGAGCGCGGCCGCCGCTTCCGCCACCGCGGCGCCGGCCGCCTCCATCAGCCTCGCGCCAGGAATGCCACCCGAGATGGTGCGGCGGTCGGCATCCCGCATCTCGGCCGTCTCGAGCAGATGATGCATCATTTTTGGCCGTCTCCTGCCTCGTATGAGGACCGCGCCGCGGCTACGCTTCGGCTCCGGCATCCGAGTGTCGCCCACGATCGCGGCATTTGCCGTCTTTTTATGCAATATCGGCCGCAAAAGCGATCAGCGCCGGTTGCCCGCACTCCGTGCGACGGTGATAAGACATGAGGCGCGGACCAGCGGCCCGCGCCGGCCCGACAGCGACGACCGAAGGCGAAGCCGACATGCGAAAGATCGAGGCGATCATCAAGCCGTTCAAGCTCGACGAAGTGAAGGAAGCGCTCCAGGACGTCGGGCTGCAGGGCATTACCGTCATCGAGGCCAAGGGCTTCGGGCGGCAGAAGGGGCACACGGAGCTCTACCGGGGTGCCGAGTACGTCGTGGACTTCCTCCCCAAGGTGAAGCTCGAGATCGTCCTGCCGGACGACCTGGTGGAGAAGGCCGTGGATGCGATCCGCAAGGCGGCGCAGACCGGGCGCATCGGCGATGGCAAGATTTTTGTATCGACGGTGGACGAGGCGATCCGCATCCGCACCGGCGAGACCGGGGCGGACGCGATCTGAGCCTCCCCCGCCTGCTTCGACCAACCGCGGCCGCCCAGGACCGCGGATGAAGATCCCGCCCTGAAGACCCCGTACGAGAGGACTACCCGGACATGCAGACCGCCAACGACGTGCTCAAGGCGATCAAGGACAACGACGTCAAGTACGTCGACTTCCGCTTCACCGATCCGAAGGGCAAGTGGCAGCACGTCACTTTCGACGTCTCCTTCGTGGACGAGGACACCTTCGCCGACGGGATCATGTTCGACGGCTCCTCGATCGCCGGCTGGAAGGCGATCAACGAGTCCGACATGACGCTGATGCCGGCGCCGGAGACGGCCTGCATCGACCCGTTCTTCTCGGCGTCGACGATGTCGATCGTCTGCGACGTGCTCGAGCCGGCCTCCGGCGAGCCCTACAGCCGCGACCCGCGCGGCACCGCCAAGAAGGCCGAGGCCTTCCTCAAGTCGACCGGCATCGGCGACACGGTGTTCGTCGGCCCCGAGGCCGAGTTCTTCGTGTTCGACGACGTGAAGTTCGCCGCCGACCCCTACAACGTCTCCTTCCAGGTCGACTCGACGGAGCTGCCCACCAACGGCATGCGCTCCTACGAGGGCGGCAACATGGGCCACCGCATCCAGATGAAGGCCGGCTACTTCCCCGTGCCGCCGCTGGACGCCGGGCAGGACATGCGCTCGGAGATGCTCGCGGCCATGGCCGAGATGGGCGTCAAGGTCGAGAAGCACCACCACGAGGTGGCCTCGGCCCAGCACGAGCTCGGCATGAAGTTCGACACGCTGGTGCACATGGCCGACCAGATGCAGGTGTACAAGTACTGCATCCACAACGTCGCGGCCTCGTTCGGCAAGTCGGCGACCTTCATGCCCAAGCCCGTCTACGGCGACAACGGCTCGGGCATGCACGTCCACCAGTCGATCTGGAAGGACGGCAAGCCGCTCTTCGCCGGCGACAAGTACGCCGACCTCAGCCAGGAGTGCCTCTGGTACATCGGCGGCATCATCAAGCACGCCAAGGCGATCAACGCCTTCACCAACCCGTCGACGAACTCCTACAAGCGTCTCGTCCCGGGCTTCGAGGCGCCGGTGCTGCTGGCCTATTCCTCGCGCAACCGCTCGGCGTCCTGCCGCATCCCGTGGACGACCTCGCCGAAGGCCAAGCGCGTCGAGGTCCGCTTCCCCGACCCGACGGCGAACCCCTATCTCGCCTTCGCGGCGCTGCTGATGGCCGGCCTCGACGGCATCCTCAACAAGATCGACCCCGGCGCGGCGATGGACAAGGACCTCTACGACCTGCCGCCGCGTGAGCTGAAGAAGATCCCGACCGTCTGCGGCTCCCTGCGCGAGGCGCTCGCCGCCCTCGACAAGGACCGCGCCTTCCTCAAGGCCGGCGGCGTCTTCGACGACGACCAGATCGACGCCTACATCGAGCTGAAGATGCAGGACGTCATCCGCTTCGAGCACACCCCGCACCCGGTCGAGTACCTGATGTACTACTCGGTCTGATCCGAGCGGGACGCGCGCCGCAGTTTCGTGCGGCGACGAGGCATCGGGAGCCGGGGCGCGACGCGTCCCGGCTCCTCGCGTTTTCGCGGCGTCCTCCCCCGCCGGCGCGCTTGCAGGCGCGCAAGCGGACGTCGCGCGTCGGCGGGGGACGACCGGCGCGCCGCGCTTGAAACGGGGGGCGCAACGCGCCACCTTACCGAGGCGCGACGCGCTCTCGCTCGAATCGGCGAGGGGAGCGTGCCGCGAGCCCCGCGCGTCGATTCGCATTCGGCGCGAGCGCGGGGGTACATCCGCCTCCGGCGGCCTGCTTCCACGAGAGGCGCGCCCGGGCGCAAAGGGAAGAGGATCACCCTCCATGACTCAATCCAAGACGCGGCAGCCCGTCGTTCCGGGGTCCGAGGACACCTATCCGGTGCTCCCGCTCCGCGACATCGTCGTCTTCCCGCACATGATCGTGCCGCTCTTCGTCGGCCGGGAGAAGTCGATCCGGGCGCTCGAGGAGGTGGTGAAGACCGATCGCCACATCCTGCTCGCGACGCAGAAGAACGCCGCCGACGACGATCCCGCCGCCGAGGCTATCTACGACGTCGGCACGCTGGCCAACGTGCTCCAGCTGCTCAAGCTGCCGGATGGCACGGTCAAGGTGCTCGTCGAGGGCGCGGGCCGCGCGAGGGTGGGCGAGTACCTGCGCGTGGACGACTACTACGAGGCCCGCGCGACCGTGCTCGCGGACGACCTCGGGGACCGCATCGAGGCGCAGGCGCTGGCCCGCTCGGTGGTCGGCGAGTTCGAGAACTACGTCAAGCTCAACAAGAAGGTCTCGCCCGAGATCGTCGCCGCGGTGACGCAGATCGAGGATGCGGCGAAGCTCGCCGACACGGTGGCCTCGCACCTCGCCGTGAAGATCTCCGACAAGCAGGAGCTGCTCGAGACGAAGACCGTCGCCGAGCGCCTCGAGCGCGTGCTCGGCCTGATGGAGAGCGAGATCTCCGTGCTCCAGGTGGAGAAGCGCATCCGCACGCGCGTCAAGCGCCAGATGGAGAAGACGCAGCGCGAGTACTACCTCAACGAGCAGATGAAGGCGATCCAGAAGGAGCTCGGCGACGAGGACGGCCGGGACGAGATCGCCGAGATCGAGCACAAGATCGAGAAGACGAAGCTCTCCAAGGAGGCCCGCGACAAGGCCACCGCCGAGGTCAAGAAGCTGCGCCAGATGTCGCCGATGTCCGCGGAGGCGACGGTGGTGCGCAACTACCTCGACTGGATGCTCTCGATCCCGTGGAACAAGAAGTCCAAGGTCAAGAAGGACCTCGTCGGCGCGCAGACCATCCTCGACAACGACCACTTCGGTCTCGAGAAGGTCAAGGAGCGCATCGTCGAGTACCTCGCCGTGCAGCAGCGGGCGAACAAGCTCACCGGCCCGATCCTGTGCCTCGTCGGCCCTCCGGGCGTCGGCAAGACCTCGCTCGGCAAGTCGATCGCCCGCTCCACGGGCCGCGAGTTCGTGCGCATGTCGCTGGGCGGCGTCCGTGACGAGGCGGAGATCCGCGGCCACCGGCGCACCTACATCGGCTCGATGCCCGGCAAGATCATCCAGTCGATGCGCAAGGCCAAGACCTCGAACCCGCTCATCCTGCTCGACGAGATCGACAAGATGGGCCAGGACTTCCGCGGCGACCCGTCGGCGGCCCTGCTCGAGGTGCTGGATCCGGAGCAGAACAGCACCTTCAACGATCACTACCTCGAGGTGGACTACGACCTCTCGAGCGTGATGTTCGTGACCACGGCGAACACGCTCAACATCCCGGCTCCGCTGCTCGACCGCATGGAGACCATCCGGATCGCGGGCTACACCGAGGACGAGAAGGCCGAGATCGCGCGCCGGCACCTGATCCCCAACGCGATCAAGAAGCACGGCCTGAAGTCCGAGGAATGGGCCATCGACGACGGCGGCCTGCTGCTGCTGGTCCGGCGCTACACCCGCGAGGCGGGCGTGCGCAACCTCGAGCGCGAGATCTCCAACCTCGTGCGCAAGGCGGTCAAGCAGATCCTCATGACCGATACGAAGCACGTCGTCGTCACCGAGGACAATCTCGGCGACTATCTCGGCGCGCCGAAGTACCGCTACGGCGAGGTCGAGGCGGAGGACATGGTCGGCGTGGTCACGGGCCTGGCCTGGACCGAGGTCGGGGGCGAGCTGCTCACGATCGAGGGCGTCATGATGCCCGGCAAGGGCAAGATGACCGTCACGGGCAACCTGCGCGACGTGATGAAGGAGTCGATCTCGGCGGCGGCGTCCTACGTGCGCTCGCGGGCGGTCGACTTCGGCCTCGAGCCGCCGCTCTTCGACCGCAAGGACATCCACGTCCACGTGCCGGAGGGCGCCACCCCGAAGGACGGCCCCTCCGCCGGCATCGCCATGGCGACGGCGATCGTGTCGATCATGACCGCCATCCCGGTGCGCAGGGACATCGCCATGACCGGCGAGGTCACCCTGCGCGGGCGGGTGCTGCCGATCGGCGGCCTGAAGGAGAAGCTGCTGGCGGCGCTGCGCGGCGGGCTCAAGACGGTCCTCATCCCCGAGGAGAACGTCAAGGATCTCGCCGACGTGCCGCAGAACCTGAAGTCGGGCCTCGAGATCGTCCCGGTCTCGCGGATGGAGCAGGTGCTCCAGCACGCGCTCGTGCGCAAGCCCGAGCCGATCGAGTGGGACGAATCGGCGATGCCGGCCCCCGGCCGCGCCGCCGACGAGGAGCAGCCGGGCTTCGTCGCCCACTGACGGCCCCTGCCGGCGCCCGTCCGGCCTCGAAAACCTCCAAGGCGGCCTCCGGACTCCGGTCCGGAGGCCGTTTTTTTGCGCCGTGGGGGCAATTTCCACAGCCTAATCGCGTCGACGGCGCTTGCGGGACCGGAGCATTGCGGTATGCAGGAGGAGACCGAACGACGGCGACGTAAGGGTTTGCGCGCCGAACAAGCTGTGGAGGACGTTGCAATGAACAAAGGCGAGCTCGTCAGCGCCGTGGCCGAGAAGACCGGCCTCAGCAAGGCTCAGGCCGGCGAGGCGCTCGACGCCGCGCTGGAGTCGATCCAGGAGACGCTGAAGAAGGGCGAGGAAGTGAAGATCGTGGGCTTCGGCTCCTTCACCGTCGCCGACCGCCCCGCGGGCGAGGCGCGCAACCCGCGCACCGGCGAGAAGGTCCAGGTGCCGGCCTCGAAGACCCCGAAGTTCAAGGCCGGCGCCGGCCTCAAGGACGCCGTCAACAGCTGACGCCGAGCGGCCTTCGGACGACACCGCGAAGCCGTCGGCGCGCTTGCGCCGGCGGCTTCGTGTTTCTATGTACGAGCGAGGCCGGGACGCGCCCAGGCGCGCGCGCCGACCCCGGGGGCGGTTAGCTCAGCTGGTAGAGCATCTCGTTTACACCGAGAGGGTCGGCGGTTCGAGCCCGTCACCGCCCACCAACCCCTTGCAGCGCAAGGGCGTGCCGAGAACGCGTCAGGGTCTCGTCACGGGTCTCCAGCGGATCGGCACGGCGCCCGATGCGAAAAGCGCCCGCGCCGCTGCGGGATCGCTTGACACCGGTCGCGGGGGGCTCTAGACCCTCGCCACTGCCGCCGCGCAACACGCTGGCGGAAAGGCAATGCGGGCGTAGCTCAGTCGGTTAGAGTGCCGGCCTGTCACGCCGGAGGTCGCGGGTTCGAGCCCCGTCGCCCGCGCCACCAGGGCCTCAGAGGCCCTCCCCTCATCGACGAAGTCACATATCCGCGAGGCGCCGTTCGCGGCGCGCTCCGCCGGCCGGCTCCTGTCGCGCCCCCGCCCCGGCTCAGCGGAAGACCACCGTGCGGTTCCCGTTGAGCAGCACCCGATGGTCGACGTGGAAGGCCACCGCGCGGGCGAGCACGCCGCTCTCCACGTCGCGGCCGAGCGCGGTCAGCTGCTCGGGTCCGTCCTCGTGGGTGACCCGCACCACCTCCTGCTCGATGATCGGCCCCTCGTCGAGCTCCGGCGTGACGTAGTGCGCCGTGGCGCCGATCAGCTTCACGCCGCGCCGCCAGGCCTGGGTGTAGGGCGCCGCGCCCTTGAAGCTCGGCAGGAAGGAATGGTGGATGTTGATCGCCCGCCCTTCCAGGAACCGGCACATCCCGTCCGACAGGACCTGCATGTAGCGGGCGAGCACGACGAGATCCGCCTTTGTCTCCTCGATCAGCCCGGCGAGCGCGGCCTCCTGCGCCGGCTTGGTGTCGGCCGTCACCGGCAGGTGGTGGAAGGGGATCTCGTAGCTGCGCGCCAGGTGCTCGAAGTCGCGATGGTTCGAGACGATGGCGACGATGTCCACCTTCAGCGCGCCGATCTTCCAGCGGTAGAGCAGGTCGTTGAGGCAGTGCCCGAACTTCGAGACCATGACGATCACCCGCGGCCGCTCGGCGGTCTCGTGCAGCGTCCAGTCCATGTCGTAGCGTGCGGCGAGCGTGTGCAGCGGCCCGCGCAGGCGCTCGAGCGAGGTGTCCGGGTCGATCGGCGTGAAGGCGACGCGCATGAAGAAGCGCTCGGTGTCGCGGTCTCCGAACTGCTGGTTCGTGATGATGTTGCAGCCGTTCTGCACCAGGAAGCCGGAAATCGCGCTGACGATCCCGATCGTGTCGATGCAGGAGAGCTTGAGGACGAACCTCGGGTCGGCGAGCTTCATGGCGTGGTTCCTGGTTGAGGCGGGTGCGCTCCGATAGCTCCCCCTCGGGGAGGTGGGCCGCGCAGCGGCCCGGTGGGGGCGAGAACGGCGGGCACGCACCCCAGCCGCCGGTCTTTGGACCGCCACCTCGCCGGAGAGGCGACGGCAGAGAGGACGTCAGCACTCCGCGACGTTCACGGCGAGCCCGCCCTGGGACGTCTCCTTGTACTTCGACTGCATGTCGAGACCGGTCTGGCGCATGGTCTCGATGACGCAGTCGAGCGAGACGTGGTGCACCCCGTCCCCGTGCAGCGCCAGCGAGGCCGCCGCGATGGCCTTGACCGCGCCGAAGGCGTTGCGCTCGATGCAGGGGATCTGCACGAGCCCGCCGACGGGGTCGCAGGTCATGCCGAGATGGTGCTCCATGGCGATCTCGGCGGCGTTCTCCACCTGCTCCGGCGTGGCGCCCAGCGCCGCGGCGAGGCCGGCCGCGGCCATCGAGGCGGCGGAGCCGACCTCGCCCTGGCAGCCCACCTCCGCCCCGGAGATCGAGGCCTTGCGCTTGATCAGGCCGCCGATCGCCGCCGCCGTCAGCAGGAAGCCGCGCGTCGTCTCCGGTGCCGCCTCGCCGCAGATCTCGCGCAGGTAGCGCAGCACCGCCGGCACGATCCCGGCCGCACCGTTGGTCGGCGCCGTGACGACGCGACCGCCCGCAGCGTTCTCCTCGTTCACCGCGATGGCGAAGGTCGAGACCCGGTCCATCACCTCGCTGGGCGAGCGGGCGTTGATCCGCTCCCCGGCCTGGAGCCGGGCGTGGAGGTCCTTCGCACGACGGCGCACCTTCAGCCGCCCGGGCAGGGTGCCACCCGTCGCGAGCCCGCGCTCGATGCAGCCGAGCATCGCCTCCGCGATCCGGTCGAGCCCCGCCTCCACCTCGTCGAGCGGGCGCAGCGCGACTTCGTTCTCGCGCTGGACCGCGGCGATGTCGACGCCGCGCGCCGCGCACAGGGCGAGCAGCTCGGCGGCGCTGTCGAAGGGCAGCGGGGCGACGACGTCGATCGGCGCCTGCGTGTCCGCCGCCTCCTCGCCGACCACGAAGCCGCCGCCGATCGAGTAGTAGACTCGCGTGAGCACCTCGTCGCCGGCGGCGTCGAAGGCGCGAAAGCGCATGCCGTTGGTGTGGCCGGGCAGCATCTCGGCGGTGTCGAAGACGAGATCGGCCGCGGGATCGAAGCCGATCCGCGCCGAGCCGAGCCGGATCTCGCGAGACGCGTCGAGCCCGGCGACGAGGCCCGCGACGGCATCGGGATCGACCTGGTCCGGCCGCTCTCCCATCAGCCCGAGGCAGATCGCCGTGTCGCTGGCGTGGCCGCGCCCGGTGAAGGCGAGCGAGCCGTGCAGGCCCACCGCGATCCGGGCCGGCGGGCGCGGCAGCTCGCGCAGCGCCGCCAGGAAACGCGCCGCCGCCACCATCGGCCCCACCGTGTGCGAGCTCGACGGGCCGATACCGATCTTGAAGAGCTCGAAGACGCTGATCATCGCCCGACTACTCCTTGCCTCGACGGCCGTGGCGGCTCACAGCCCCCGCGCGGCCTCGAGCAGAAACCCGCGGACGTAGTCCGCGAACGAGCGCCAGCATTCCACCTCGAAGGCCTCGGCGTCGATGCGCGTAAGCAGGATCTCGGTCTTGGCGAGAACCGTGCGCGTCGCCGCCCCCGCGGGGAAGGCCTCGGGCGCGAGATCGAGGGGGCAGCCCGCGTTGAGCGCCGCCGCGGCGCCGGCACCGGTCACGGCGAGCCCGCAATTGCGGTGGCTCACGTCGACGAGCGCGTGAGCCGTGCCGGCGAGCTCCGCCGCGACGCGTGCGGCGAGCTCGTCCCCCTCGTCCGCGTCCGCGACGAGGAGCCATTCGTCCGGCCCGAGACGCAGCGCGCGGTGCCCGTCGTGCGCGCTCGACGTGTTGATCGGCCGGTCGAGCGCCAGCCCCGCGACGCTCCCGACGCCTGCGGCCGCCGCCGGGCGAAGCCGCAGGGACAGCCGCGTGCGCGGCGGAAGCGGCGCGATGGTGACGCCGCCGACGGTCTCCGCCCCGAGCGGGAACGGCGCGGCGCGCATCGCCTGGCTACGAATCTCGAGCATGGACGCGCACTCCTTCCGCGTCGACGAAGACGGGGTTGCGGATCGTGGCGCGGGCGAAGCCGCGCATCGTGGTGACGTGTACCGTCTCGCCCATGCGCGCCCGCCCGTCCGCGACGAGGGCCAGCGCGATGGTGCGCCCGCAGGCGGGGCTCCAGTAGCTGGAGGTGACGTGGCCGAGCATCGGCACCGGGACGGGCGCCGTCGGGTCCAGCACGATCTGCGCGCCCTCGTCGAGCCGCTCCGTCGCATCCTCGGTCTCGAGCCCGACGAGCTGCTTGCGGCCCGATGCGACGAGATCCGGCCGCGCCAACGAGCGCTTGCCGACGAAGTCTGGCTTGATCTTGGAGACCATGCCGTCGAGGCCGACGTCGTCGGGGGTCACGGTCCCGTCGGTCTCCTGGCCGACGATGATGAAGCCCTTCTCGGCGCGCAGCACGTGCATGGTCTCGGTGCCGTAGGCGGTGATGCCGTGCGCCCGCCCGGCCTCCCACAGCGCCTCCCACACGGCGCGCCCGTAGTCGGCGGGGACGTTGACCTCGTAGCCGAGCTCGCCGGTGAACGACACGCGCATCAGCCGCGCCGGCACGCCGCAGACGAAGCCCTCGCGCACCGACATGTGCGGCAGCGCCTCGTTGGAGAGGTCGATGTCGGAGACGAAGGGCGCCAGCACGTCGCGCGCCCGCGGCCCCTGCAGGGCGATCACCGCCCACTGCTCGGTCACCGAGGTGAGGAACACGTCGAGGTCCGGCCACTCGGTCTGGAGGTAGTCCTCCATCAGCGCCAGCACCCGCGGCGCGCCGCCGGTGGTGGTGGTGACGTGGAAGCGGTCCTCGGCCATGCGCGCGACGACGCCGTCGTCGAGGATGAAGCCGTCCTCCTTCAGCATCAGGCCGTAGCGGCACTTGCCCGGCGCGAGCTTCGACCAGCCGTTGACGTACATGCGGTTCATGAACTCGGCGGCATCCGAGCCCACGATCTCGATCTTGCCGAGCGTCGAGGCGTCGAAGATGCCGAGCCCCGCGCGCACCGCCGCGCATTCGCGGGCCACGGCGGCGTGCATGTCCTCGCCGGCCTTGGGGAAGTACCAGGCGCGGCGCCACAGCGAGACCGGCTCGAACACCGCGCCCTGCGCCTGCGCCCACCCGTCGATCGGCGTCTTGCGGACCGGGTCGAACAGCGCCCCCTTGCTCGGGCCCACCAGCGCCGAGAAGCTCACCGGCGTATAGGGCGGGCGGAAGGTCGTGGTGCCCACCGCCGGCAGCTCCGTGTCGAGCAGGCCCGCCACGAAGCCCAGCGCGTTCATGTTCGACGTCTTGCCCTGGTCCGTCGCCATGCCCGTCGTGGTGTAGCGCTTGACGTGCTCGATCGAGCGGAAACCCTCGCGCACGGCGAGCTTCAGGTCCTTGGCGGTGACGTCGTTCTGGAAGTCGACGAAGGCGCGCACGCGGCCGGGATCGGCGTCGGTGGGCAGCACGCGCATGGGCTGGAAGCCGGTGCGGGTGGGGCTCGCCCGGAAGCTGCGCGCCTCGGAGACCCCCGCGGCCGCCGCGCCGGCGGCGAAGCCGGCCTCGAGGCAGGCGGCGAGGTCGTAGTCTCCCGCGCAGGCGCCGGCGGAGCGCTCCGCCTGGACGTGGGTGCCGGGCAGGAAGGCGTCGCGGGCGGCGTCGAAGGCGAGCTTGCCGCGCGACTGCGAGAACAGGTGCACCGCCGGCGTCCAGCCGCCGGACATGCCGACGCAGTCGCACGGCAGCGTGCGGCGCGCGCCGACCGACCCGTCGGCCCGCAGCGGCGCCACGACCAGGCCCGAGACCCGCAGCCGACCCTTGGAGCCCACCACCGTGTGCCCCGCCAGCACCTCGATGCCGTGCTGCGCGGCGAAGGCCACGTCCGCGGCACAGTCCTCCGCGAGCCGCACGTCGACGATCGTCACCCGGATCCCCGCCGCCGCGAGATCGGCGGCGGCGGTGTAGGCCGAGGACGCGACGGTGGCGATCACCACCTCGCGCCCCGGCGCCACGCCGTAGCGGTTGACGAGGACGCGCAGGCCCTCCGCCAGCATGATCCCGGGGCGGTCGTTGTCGGCGAAGACAAGCGGGCGCTCGTGCGACCCGGTGGCGAGCACGACCTCGCCGGCGCGGACCTGCCAGAGCCGCTCGCGCGGCAGGTCGCGGGCCTGGTCGAGGGGGAGATGGTCGGAGACCCGCTCCACCAGGGCGACGTGGTTGTGGTTGTAGTAGCCGAAGGCGGTGGTGCGCGGCAGGATCACCACGTCCTCGTGCCCGTCGAGGGCGGCGAGCGTCTGCGCCACCCAGTCCTGCGCCGGCATGCCGTCGATGGTCGCGCGGGGATCGTGCAGCAGCGCGCCGCCCGGCTCGGGCTGCTCGTCGACGAGCATCACCCGCTTGCCGGACGCCGCCGCGGCGAGCGCCGCCGCGAGGCCGGTCGGGCCGGCGCCGACGATCAGCACGTCGCAATGGGCGTGGCGATGGGCGTAGCGATCCGGGTCCGGGCCCTCCGGCGCCACGCCGAGGCCGGCCGCGGCGCGGATGATCGGCTCGTAGACCTTGTCCCAGAACGAGCGCGGCCACATGAAGGTCTTGTAGTAGAAGCCCGCCACGAAGACCGGCGAGAGCAGGTCGTTGACCGCGCCGACGTCGAAACCGAGTGAGGGCCAGCGGTTCTGCGAGCCGACGACGAGCCCGTCCACCGCCTCGACGGCGCCGGCGCGGTTGTTCGGGTCGACCCGGCCGGGGCCGCGGTCCACCGAGAGGAGCGCGTTCGGCTCGTCCGTGCCGGTGGAGAGCAGGCCGCGGGGGCGGTGGTACTTGAACGAGCGGCCCATCAGGTGGATGCCGTTCGCCATGAGCGTCGCCGCCACGCTGTCGCCGGCATAGCCCTGGTAGGTCTCGCCGTCGAAGCGGATGGACAGCGGCCGCGACCGGTCGATGCGCCCGCCCTGCGGGAGGCGGTAGGCCTGCGCGCTCATCGGGCGTCCTCCGCTGCGCGGTCCGGGCGCGGCGCGCCGGCGGGGTAGGTGCCGACGAACCTGTCGGAATGCGTGTCGCGGAGCGCGTTGAACCAGCGCTGGCAGCCGTGGGCGTGGTTCCAGCGCTCGGCGTAGAGCCCCTTCGGGTTGTTGCGCACGAACAGGAACTCGGACCACGCCTGGTCGTCCAGCGCCGACGGGTCGGCCGGGCGCGCCACGTGCGCCTCGCCGCCGTAGCGGAACTCCAGCTCGGGCCGCTCTCCGCAATGGGGGCAGGTGATCAGCAGCATGGCGGCGATCCTCAGTGCGCGACGGCGGCGGCCGCCGCCTCGTCGATCAGGCGTCCGGTGCGGAAGCGATCAAGCGTGAACGGCGCGTTGATCGGGTGCGGCTCGCCCTTGGCGAGCGTGTGGGCGAAGACGTGAGCCGAGCCCGGCGTCGCCTTGAAGCCGCCGGTGCCCCAGCCGCAATTGACGTAGAGGCCCGGCACCGGCGTCTTGCCGATGATCGGCGAGCGGTCGGGCGTGACGTCGACGATCCCGCCCCAGTTGCGCAGCATCCGCATGCGGGCGAAGCGCGGGAAGATCTCGCAGATCGCGTCGAGCGTGTGCGTCGTGATCTGCAGCCCGCCCTGCTGCGAGTAGGACACGTACTGGTCCGTGCCCGCGCCGATGACGAGCTCGCCTTTGTCCGACTGGGAGATGTAGGCGTGGACCGCGTTCGACATCACCACGCAGGGGAACACCGGCTTCACCGGCTCCGACACCAGCGCCTGCAGCGGGTAGCTGGTCAGCGGCATGCGCACGCCGGCGCGATCCATGATCACCGAGGTGTGGCCGGCGGCGACGACGCCCACGGTCTTGGCCCCGATGAAGCCCTTGGTGGTCTCGACGCCGGTGACGGCGCCGGTCTGCGGATCGCGGCGAAAGCCCGTGACCTCGCAGTTCTGGATGATGTCGACGCCCCGCGAATCCGCCGCGCGGGCGTAGCCCCAGGCCACCGCGTCATGGCGGGCGGTGCCGGCGCGGCGCTGGAGGGCTGCGCCGAGCACCGGATAGCGCGCGTCGCGGGCGATGTTGAGCGGCGGGCAGTATTCCTTCGCCTGCTCGGGCGTCAGCCACTCGTTATCGACGCCGTTGAGGCGGTTGGCGTAGACGTGGCGCTTGAAGATCTGCACGTCGTGAACATTGTGCGCCAGCATCATCACGCCGCGCTGCGAGAACATCACATTGTAGTTCAGGTCCTGGGAGAGCCCCTCCCAGAGATTGAGAGCATGATTGTAGAGATGCGCGCTCTCGTCGTAGAGATAGTTCGAGCGGATGATCGTCGTGTTGCGGCCGGTGTTGCCGCCGCCGATCCAGCCCTTCTCCAGCACCGCCACGTTGGTGACGCCGAACTCCTTGGCGAGGTAGTGCGCCGTACCGAGCCCGTGACCGCCGCCGCCGACGATGATCACGTCGTAGCTCTTCTTCGGCTCGGGCGCGCGCCATTGCCGGCCCCAGCCGGAATGGGCGCGGGTGGCCTCGCCGAGGAGGGTCATCAGGTTGAAACGGCGCATGGCGGTCGCTCGCTCGTCGACCGGCCCGGATCCGGGCGGGATCGGGGCCAGGGCGGGATCGTTGGTGCAGCATGCGCCCGGCGGCCCCGCGGGCGCTTGATCGGCTGCGACGTTCTCTAGCGCTTTTGCGACACGCCGCGTCGCCTGCGCTCAAGCTGCGGCCTTGCGGCTCCGGCGCCCACTCCCCCGGACGTCTACTCCGCCGGACGTCTACTCCGCCGCCGCCTCGAGCACCGGCTCGGCCGCGTCGCCGGCCCGGGCGGCGCGCACCAGGCTCGGCGACAGGTTGAAGTAGGCCTTGAACTGGCGCGAGAAATGCGCCGCGTCGCAGAACCCGGTCTCGACCGCGATGGCGGTGACGGGCTTGCGGGTGTTCTCGAGCAGCCAGCGTGCGTGGCGCAGCCGCAGCTGGCGGTAGACCACCGCCGGGCGCAGCCCCAGCCGGGCGGCGAACAGCCGCTCCAGCTGGCGGGTGGAGAGCGCCAGGGCGCGGGCGATGGCCTCGATCGTCAGCGGCTCGGCGATGTTCTGCTCCATCAGCCGAAGCGCGCGCTTCACCCGCTCGTCGCCGATCCGGTCGAGCGCGAAGGCGTGGGGCTGTGCGTCGCTCGCCGCGCGGGCGTGCTGGAGCAGGAGCACGTGCAGCGCCTTCTGCGCCACGGCGCGGCCGAGATGCTTCTCGATCAGGTAGGCCGCGAGGTCGGCCACCCCGGCGCCGCCCGAGCAGGTGATCCGGTCGCGATCGACGAGGAAGAGCTGGTCGGAGAGCGGCGTCGTGTCGGCGAACTCGGCCTCGTAGTCGGCGTGGTGGTACCACGACACGCAGGCCCGCCGGTTCTTCATCAGGCCCGCGCGCGCCAGCACGAAGGAACCCGTGCACACGCCGATCAACGGCACGCCGGCGGCCGCGGCGGCCTTCAGCCAGGCCTGTGTCTGCGCGTCGACCGGCTGGCCGCCGTGCAGCAACCCGCCCACCACCACCACGTAGTCGAAGCCGCGCGGGTCCGCGAGCGGCGCCGTGCGGCCCACCGTGAGCCCGCAGCTCGCCCGCACCGGCTCGGCGCTCGCGGCCATGATCGCCCAGGAGCAGCGGATCGGGCGCGAGCGGTCGCCCTCGTCGGCGGCGAGCCGCAGCGGGTCGACGAAGAGCGCGAGCGCCGAGAGCGTGAAGCTCGGCGCGAGCACGAAGCCGACGCGAAGCGCCAGCGCCGGGCGGGAGGAAATCTCGTGGAGCATCGTCGGCTAACCTCCAGTCGCGCAGCGGAAAGCCGCTCAATCTTGTCTTTCGATGACGCTCGCTCCGCGCTATCCTGCATCCTGCGACGAGATGAAGCATGCGGTCGCGATGGGGGGCGGCGCATGAGCGTGAAGATCTTCTGGCAGCCGAGCGGATTCGAGCTGGATTCCCTCAAGGACAAGCGCCTGGTCAACATCAGCGACGGCGACACGCCCAACATCCGCATGAACGTGCGGATGCTCTCGATCGACACGCCCGAGACCGGGACCATGCGCCTCAAGGCGGCCGAGATCGACGACGACTTCAACGCCCTCGCAGGCTGGATCGAGACCGACGCCTCGCCCGTGGACGCGGCGCTGGCGGCGCATCTGCGCCCGCGCCTCGCCCGTCCGCGCGCCGCCAGCCTGCATCGGGAGCAGGGCGCCGCCGCCAAGGCGGAGTTCCAGCGCCAGGTCGACGAGCGCCTGACGCGACCCTCGGGCAGCACGCGCTCCCTGTTCGTGCGCGCGGCGGACGAGCGCTTCGACGGCTACGGCCGCCTCCTGGCCTACGTGGCGCCGAGCTACAGCCCCGAGGAGCGCGAGACGATGACGCGGCGCGACCGCGCCACGTTCAACCTGACCCTGGTCGAGAGCGGCTGGGCCGCTTCCTTCGTGATCTATCCCTCCATCCCCGGCGAGCGCGATCTCCCGCTCCTAGTCGAGAGCGCCCGCACGGCGGTGCAGGAGGAGCGCGGCGCCTGGGGCGACGACCTGATGCTCACCGGCTACGAGTACCGGATGTGCTGCAAGCTCGTGCCGGTGATGCGGAAGATCCAGGCCGGCCGCAGGCTCGACGGCGCCGCGCGAACCGGATGGATCGAGCGCTACTGCGTCGACGTCTCCACCGCCGAGCTGCACGGCCCGCAGGGCTACGTCGCCGTCGCGCCCTGGAACCGCTTGTTCCTGTGGCCCAAGGATGTGCGCCGCGCGGTCGCGGACCTGAACCTCGTGCCGGCGCCGGGGCTCGTCGGCGCCTGATCGCCGCGGCGGCGCGGACCCGGCCACGGATCAGCTCCGCAGTCTCTGGTTGTCGGGATCGAACGGCGATTCCCCGATCACCATGCACCGGTGCGGCCGCCCCAGGATGACGATGTCGAGCTCGGTGCCGATCTCGGCCAGGTCCGGGCGCACCATGCCCAGCGCCAGGGACTTCCGCGTGCGCCAGCCGTAGCCGCCGGAGGTGGCACGGCCGACGAGCGCGCCGTTCTTCATCAGCGCCTCGTTGCCCCGCGCGTCCGCATCGGTCACGTCGAGCACCTCGAGCGTCACGAAGGCGTTCTGGAAGCCGCGCTCGCGCCAGGCCAGCAGCGCCTCGCGGCCGATGAAGCCCTCCTTGTCCAGCCGCACGAAGCGGTCGAGGCCCGATTCCAGCGCGGCGTACTCGATCGAGAGCTCGCGGGGCAGGACGCGGTAGGACTTCTCGAGCCGCATCGAGTCCATGGCGCGCACGCCGTAGGGCTTGATGCCCCAGGCCTTGCCGGCCTCCATCAGCAGGTCGAAGACGTAGGCCTGCATCTCGATCGGCAGGTGCAGCTCGAAGCCCAGCTCGCCGACGAAGTTGACGCGCAGCGCCTTGGCATGGGCCCAGCCGACGTCGATCGTGCGGCCGGTGAGCCAGGGGAAGGCCGCAGTGGACAAATCCGTGTCGGTGACGCTCTGGAGCACGTCGCGGGCGTGCGGCCCGGCGAGGCCGAGCACGCCGACCTGCGTGGTGATCTTCTGCAGGTCGACGGAGCCGTCGCGGGGGCGCAGCTTCGACAGGTAGTCGAAGTCGTGGCGCTCCGCCGAGCCCATGCCGACCATGTAGAACCGCTGCGGCCCCTCGCGGAAGACCGTGAACTCCGCCCGCGTGCCGCCATTCTGCGCCAGCATGTGGGTGAGCCCGATGCGGCCGACCTTCTTGGGAAGGCGGTTGGCGAGCAGCCGGTCGAGCCACGCCTCGGCGCCGGGGCCGGAGACCTCGTACTTGGCGAAGGCGGTGAGATCCTGGATGCCCACCGCCTCGTGGACATTGCGGCACTCGTTTCCGACGTGCTCGAAATAGTTCGAGCGGCGGAAGCTCCACTTCTCGCGGGGTCGCTCGCCGTCCTTCACCTTCGGGTGGTTCTCGTTCGTGAGCGTGTCCGGCTTGTCGAGATCCGCCTCGTCGAGGCCGTATCCCTCCGGCGCGAACCAGTTCGGGCGCTCCCAGCCGTAGACCGAGCCGAACACGGCGCCGAGCGCGGCCATGCGCTCGTAGACCGGCGTGCGGCGCAGCGGACGCGCGGCGCCGCGCTCTTCGTCCGGGTAATGCACCGTGAAGACGTTCTCGTAGGCTTCCTCGTTCTTGGCCTTGAGGAAGCCGCGGGTGGCGTGGGGGCCGAAGCGGCGCGGGTCGACGCCGCCCATGTCGATCGTCGGCTCGCCCTCGACGATCCACTCGGCGAGCTGCCAGCCGGCGCCGCCGGCGGCGGTGACGCCGAAGGAATGGCCCTCGTTGAGCCAGAAGTTCGGCAGGTCCCAGGCCGGGCCGATGATCGGCGAGCCGTCGGGCGTGTAGGCGATGGCGCCGTTGTAGACCTTCTTGACGCCGACCTCGCCGAAGGCGGGCACGCGGATCATCGCCGTCTCGATGTGTGGGGCGATGCGCTCCAGATCCTCCTGGAAGAGCTCGTACTCGGAATTCGCGTCCGGCCCGTCGACGTAGCAGACCGGCGCGCCGGGCTCGTACGGGCCGAGGATCAGGCCGCCGGCCTCCTCGCGCATGTACCAGGCGCTGTCGGATTCGCGCAGGACGCCCATCTCCGGCAGGCCCTGCCTGTGGCGCGCCAGGATCTCGGGATGCGGCTCGGTGACGATGTACTGGTGCTCGACCGGGATGACCGGGATGTCGAGCCCGACCATCTCGCCGGTCCTGCGGGCGAAGTTGCCCGTGGCGGACACAACGTGCTCGCAGGTGATGTCGCCCTTGTCGGTCCGCACCAGCCAGCGCTCGTCGGCGGTGCGCTCGATCCCGGTCACGGTGGTGAAGCGATGGATCTCCGCGCCACGGGCGCGCGCGCCGATGGCGAAGGCCTGGGTCAGGTCGGCGGGCTGGATGTAGCCGTCGTCCGGATGGCGGATCGCGCCGATGACGCCGTCCACGTTCGCGAGCGGCCACAGCTCCTGGACCTGGGCGGGGGTCAGAACCTCGACCGTCACGCCCAGCGTGTCGGCGATGTTCTTGTAGGTCATGTACTCGTCCCAGCGGTCCTTGGTGCGCGCCAGCCGGATGTTCGACACCCGGCGGAAGCCGACGTCCTGGCCGGTCTCCTCCTGGAGCTTGGCGTAGAGCTCGACCGAGTACTTGTGGATGCGGCCGACCGAGTAGCTCATGTTGAACAGCGGCAGGAGCCCCGCGGCGTGCCAGGTCGAGCCGGAGGTGAGCTCCTTGCGCTCGATCAGGACGACGTCGGACCAGCCCTTCCTGGCGAGGTGGTAGAGCGTTCCCGCCCCGACCACGCCGCCTCCGATCACGACAACACGCGCCGTTTCCCTCATGGCTCGCCTCCGCTCGCCCACCCGCCCGGGAGCCGCGTCCCGACCTGGCCGCATGGTCGCGGCGGGCCCACGCCGCCGCTTGCGCGAAGGCGACGTCGGATGTCGCGTGCGCGCCATCCGCGATCGGCGACGAGACGATGCGTCGGGCGGTGCGGAACAACCAACATAGAGATCGGTATCGGCGCACCACTAGTGTTTTTGCGTCGTGGCTGGCGAGAATACTATAGTTTGTCGGCTCTCTGCCGTGGAGGCGACGATGGCGGAACGGTTCGACCGGGGAAGCCCGCTGAAGCTCGGCTTTTTCCTCACGCCGAACTTCTCGATGATCGCCTTCACCTCGGCGATCGAGCCGTTCCGCCTGGCCAACTACGCCACCGGCCGGGATCTCTATTCCTGGAGGCTGTATTCGCCCGACGGCGAGCCGGTGCGCGGCTCGAACGAGGTCGCCGTGGCGGCGGATGCGCGGGTCGGCGCGGCGCAGGGGCTCGACCGGGCCTTCGTCTGCGGCGGCAACGGCGTCCAGGGCTTCGATCATCACGAGACCATCGCCGCCGTTCGCCGGCTCGCCGCCCACGGGGCCGAGATCGGGGCGCTGTGCACCGGCGCCTGGGTGCTGGCCAAGGCGGGCCTGCTCGACGGCTATCGCGCCACGATCCACTGGGTCTACCAGTCCGGCCTCGTCGCCGACTTCCCGCATCTCGAGATCAGCGACGAGCTCTTCGAGATCGACCGCAACCGCTTCACCTGCGCCGGCGGCATGGCCGCCGCCGACATGGCGCTCTCCCTCGTGGCGCAGGACCAGGGCGCGGACGTCGCCTCGCAGGTGACCGACCTCCTGATCCACAACCGCATCCGCGAGGCGCGCGAGCGCCAGCGCATGGACCTGCGCGCCCGCGTCGGCGTGGCCCATCCCAAGCTCCTCGCCGTCGTGCAGACCATGGAGGAGACGGTGGAGGAGCCGCTGCCCTGCGCCGACCTCGCGCGCACGGCGGGCTTCTCGCAGCGCCAGCTGGAGCGGCTCTTCGTCAAGTATCTCGGCGAGCCGCCGACACGCTACTACATGAAGGTGCGCCTGCAGCGCGCCCGCCAGCTCCTGCGCCAGACCAGCCTGCCCGTGCTCGAGATCGCGCTCTCCTGCGGCTTCGTCTCGGCCTCCTACTTCTCGAAGACCTATCTCGAGCATTTCGGCCGCTCGCCCTCGGCCGAGCGCAAGCCCGGCGCGCGCGAGAGCATGGCGGTGGGCGGGGCGGCGGGCAAGTTGGACGCACCGCGCGCCCGCGGGCGCGGGCCGGCCTCGGCGCGGGTGGCCGAGCTGGTCGCCCCGGTGGAGGGCACGCCGGCCGAGGCGGCGCTGGCCGGCGCGGGCTGAGCGCCCGCCTTATTCTCGTCCTTCTTGCCCGCGAGAAGCCGCCCGTCGGCGCGCGAGGCGTGCCGGCGCTCCGCTGCGCCATCCCGGCGCATCGGCCGGTGTCCGGCACGACGGACCCGATCCCCAGCGGCGAGCCCGGCGAGAACGGCGGCGCTCGATCCCGCGCGACACGATCATCACCTTAGGAGAACGAGACGATGCGAATCGCTCTCGCGACCGCGCTCGCCCTGATCCTGGCGACCCCCGCGCTCGCCAACCAGAACGCGGCGCTCTTCCTGGCCGAGCACGCGGCCGAGTCCGCCGAGAAGACCGCCGAGAAGACCGCCGAGACGGCCGCCGCGCCGGATGCCCCCGCCCCCGTCGCGGCGCAGGCGGTGACGAGCCCGCAGGCCTTCTTCCTCGCCGAGGCGGCGCATGCCGAAGCGGCGGCGCCGGAGGCCGGCCCGGACGAGACGCGCGCGAACGTCGCCGCGCCGGCGCCCGCGCCCGACGGCGTCCACCCGGCCAAGGCCTTCTTCCTGGCCGACGCCGTCGCGCGCGCCGGCGACGCGCCCGCCGCGACGGGCTCCGTCGTCGCGACCACGGCCGCCGCCGCGCCCGTCGCCCCCGCCGGCTCGGTGCAGGCCCTGGTGACCGCGGCCGCGCTGCGCCACGGCATCGACCCGACGCTCGCCCACGCGATGGCGATGGTGGAGAGCAACTACCGCTGCTCGGCGGTGGGCCGCGCTGGGGAGCTCGGCGTCATGCAGGTGAAGCCCGCCACCGCCCGTTCGGTCGGCGTCACCGGCAACCTGCGCGACTGCGCCACCGGCATCGAGGCCGGCATGCGCTACCTGCGCGCCTCGATCGACCGGCACGGCGCAGGCTGCGGCGGCATCTCGGCCTACAACATGGGCATCCACCGCCAGGCGAGCTTCTGCAACGGCTACGGCCGCAAGGTCATGGCCCGGATGAGCCGCGTCCAGGTCGCCGCTCTCGACTGAGGTCGCCTCCTCGGACCGAACACGCCGCGCTCTTGCGGTGCGGCATCGGCCGTGCTCAGGATCGGGCCCGGCGCTCCGCGCGAGCGTCGTGACCCGATGCCGAGGAGCCCGATGCCCGCCCCGCCCGCGATCACCCTGACCGGAGGCCCGCTGTCCTTCGACACGCTGGTGCGGATCGGGGCCGGCGTCGCGGTGCCCAGGGCGGACGAGGACGCGCTCGCCCGCGTGCGCCGGGCGCGCGCCGCCATCGACCGCGCGATCGAGGCCGGCGTGCCGGTCTACGGCGCCACCACCGGCGTCGGCGCGATGAAGGACGTGAGCTGGTCGC
>JBNPEA010000160.1:0-22458 GCA_051117315.1 Salinarimonas sp.
CGCCCGCGGCGGCGAGGGGCTCGACGGCGGCGGGGCGCTCCTCGATCGCGCCCGGGTCCGCGCCGGCACGGAAGAAGGCGTCATAGGGGACGAGCGCGCCGGCGACGACGAGGCCCGCGACGATCGCGGCGACGAGCGCGCCGGAGCCGCCACGCCGCTGCTCGGCGGGGCGTCCTTCTGCGGAGTGTCCTCCTGCGGGGCGTTGGTCCGTGGTGCCCGCACGCGGCGCCTCCACCGCGGCGGAGGCGGCCATCTCGTCGGCGGAGGCGGGTGCCACCGCGGCGGGGGCGACGCCCGCCGGGGTCGCCGCCTCTGGCGTCGCCCGGATCGCGGGCGTCGGTCCGCTAGCGGTGGGGCGCACCGCGGGCGTCGTCTCGCCTGCTGGCGACGCGTCGGCTGCGGGCGTCGCCTCGGCCACGGTCTCGCCCGCGGGCTCGGCGGTGGCCGGGGCGGGGTTCGCCGGCGGCGGGGCGGGGGCGATCCGCGTCTGGTCGGGGCCGATGACGGTCGAGGACGGCGCGGCCGGGGACGTCGGCGCGACGGAGGTGTCCGCAGCCGAGGTCTCGGCGGCGGCGGTCTCGGGCGTGCCGGCGCGGGGCTTGCGCGACTCGTTGCCTGGGGACCGCTCGGAGCGGCCCGCTCGGGAGGAGGGTCTCTTCGTCACGTCGTCCTTCCGCCTGGTATCACCGCGTGAGGAACGCGGCGGCTCGTCTCGTCGGTCTACACCGTCGGATGCCCGGGTGGCACCTCGAACCTTAGCATTGGTTCAACGCGCGGCGCGACATCTTGCTCCAAAGGCCACGCTCGCCGCGTCCGCAAAAACGCGAAGAAGCTCGGCCTCGGAAGGTTCCGTCGCGATCGCCACGCGCGTCGCCCCCGCCGCGTGCAGGGGATCGGCGGCGTCGGGCGAGATCGCGCCGTGCAGGAGCCCGGGCAGCCGGTCGGCGAGGCCGGCCCGCGCCAGCGCATCGACGAACAGCGTGGCGCTGCGGCGGGAATAATGCAGGACCGCGTCGACCGTGCCAGCGGCGAGCGCCGCGCGGGCAGTCTCGTCGAGCGGCACGGACGCAGCCTCGTAGGCGGGCCAGGTGGCGACGACGTGGCCGGACGCGCGCAGCGTCGCGTCCGGCTCCGCCTTTCGATCGCGCCCCCCGACATGCAGGAAGCGCATGCCGGGGGAGAACCTGTCGCGCACGTGCGCGATCATCGAGACGGCGTCGCCCTGGGCAGTCGCCACATCGAGCCCGCCCGCGGCGCGCACGGCCTCGGCCGTCCGCTCGCCGACCGCCAGGATCGGCGTGCGCGCGAGATCGATGGGCGCGCGCTCGAGGAAGGGCGCGGCCTTCGCGCTCGTCACCAGCACGGCGTCGAACGGGCCCTCGGGGGGCGGCTCGCCGGTGGCGCGGGTCTCGATCAGGGGCGCGACGAGCGTGCGAAAGCCCGCCGCCTCGAGCCGTGCAGCGGTGCGGCCGGAATCCTCCGCGGCACGGCAGACGAGCACGAGCGGCGGTTCCGGCCGCTCCCCGCTCACCCGTGCAGGCCCGCGAAGAAGCCCGCCGGCAGGCGCGCCTTGATTCGCGCCCCGATCTCCGCGCCGAGCCGGGCGGCGTCCGCGAGCGGCGCCTCGCCTTCGTCCTCTATCGCCTCCGACCCGTCCGGGCGCAGCACGAGCCCCTTGAGCCGGATGCGGTCGCCCTCGAGCGAGGCGTGGCCCGCGATCGGCGTGCGGCAGGAGCCGTCGAGAACGGCGAGGAAGCCGCGCTCGGCGGCGAGCTGCAGGCCGGTGGGCGCGTGGCAGATCGTCTCGGCGGCGGCCCGCGCGTCGTCGTCGTCCTCGCGCACCACGATTGCGATGGCGCCCTGCGCGACCGCGGGCAGGAAGGCGTCGACGTCGAGCGCGGCGGCGGCGTGGTGGGCGAGCCCGAGCCGGTTGAGCCCGGCCATGGCCAGCAGCGTCGCGCCGTACTCCCCCGCCTCGATCTTGGCGAGCCGGGTGCCGACGTTGCCGCGCAGGAGCGCCACCTCGAGATCGGGCCGCAGGCGGCGTACCAGCGCCTGGCGCCGCAGCGAGGCGGTGCCGACGATGGCGCCGGCGGGCAGCGTCTCGAAGGAGGTCGCCCCCTTGCAGATCAGCGCGTCGCGCACGTCCTCGCGCGGCAGATGGCCGGCGATGACGAGGCCCGGCGGCAGGTCGTTGGGCAGGTCCTTGCCGGAATGCACGGTGACGTCGACCCGCCCCGCGAGCTGGGCCTCGTCGATCTCCTTGGTGAACAGGCCCTTGCCGCCGGCCTCGGAGAGGGCACGGTCCTGGATCATGTCGCCGGAGGTCTTGATCACCTCGAGCGGGAAGCGCTCCGGCTCGATCCCGAGCGCCTCCGAGAGCCGCTTCTGCGTCTCGTGGGCCTGGGCCAGCGCGAGCGGGCTGCCGCGTGTGCCGATGACGAAGGCCGTGCTGGTGGAGCGCGCCGCGCCGGTGCTCATGTCGGTGTTTCTCCCCTCGCGCGCGTTCCCTTCGGCGCGGGCGGGGACTATAGGTGCGGCGGACGGGGCGCGGAAGTTCGGGGAAGGCACGATCCGCCGCCCTCGGACCCACAGTGCCCGTGCGACAACGGAGGCGGCGAGGCGACCATGCGCGTTCTGGGCATCGAGACGACCTGCGACGAGACCGCGGCCGCCGTCGTGGGGCTCGCCGAGGGCGGGCGCGGCGCCGTCCTCTCCAACGAGGTGCTCTCGCAGATCGCCGAGCACGCGGCCTATGGCGGCGTCGTGCCGGAGATCGCCGCGCGCGCCCATGTCGAGGTCGCCGACCGGCTCGTCGCCCGTGCGCTCGCCAAGGCCGGCACCGATCTCGACGGGATCGACGCCATCGCCGCCGCCGCCGGCCCGGGGCTGATCGGCGGCGTGATCGTGGGCCTGACCACGGCGAAGGCGCTCGCCCTCGTCGCCGGCAAGCCGCTGATCGCCGTCAACCACCTGGAGGCGCACGCGCTGACCGCGCGGCTCACCGACGGGATCGCCTTCCCCTACCTGCTGCTCCTCGTCTCGGGCGGCCACACCCAGCTCCTCGCCGTGCGCGGCGTCGGCGACTACGTGCGCCTGGGCGCCACCATCGACGACGCCATCGGCGAGGCCTTCGACAAGGTCGCCAAGCTGCTCGGCCTCGCCTATCCGGGCGGGCCCGAGGTGGAGCGCATGGCGCGCGGCGGCGATCCGGAGCGTTTCGCCCTGCCGCGCCCGCTGCTCGGGCGCCGCACCGCCGACTTCTCGCTCTCCGGCCTGAAGACCGCCGTGCGGCTCGAGGCCGAGCGCATCGCACCCCTGTCGGACCAGGACGTGGCGGACCTGTGCGCCTCCTTCCAGACGGCGATCGTCGATGTCGTCGTCGACCGCACCCGCATCGCCCTGCGGGCCTTCCAGGCGATCGCGCCGCGCCCCTCCGCGCTCGTCGTCGCCGGCGGCGTCGCGGCGAACGGCGCGGTGCGCCGCGGCCTGCAGCGGCTCGCCACCGAATCGGGGCTGCGCCTCGTCGCGCCGCCGCTCGACCTGTGCGGCGACAACGGCGCCATGATCGCCTGGGCCGGCCTCGAGCGCTTCCGCCTCGGCCTGACCGACGACCTCGACGCGCCGGCCCGCGCCCGCTGGCCGCTCGCGCTGGCGCCCGTGCCCGAGGCCGCGGAGGACGGGGCATGATCCGCGCGCCGCTCGGCATCGTCGGCGCCGGAGCCTGGGGCACGGCGCTCGCCAACGCCGCCGCCGCGGCGGGCTCGCCCGTCGTGCTCTGGACGCGCGACCCGGACCACGCCCGTGCCATGGCAGAAACCCGCGCCAACCCGCGCCACCTTCCGGACGTCGCGCTCGCCGACGCCGTGCGCCCGACGAGCGCGCTCGTCGAGCTCTCCGGCTGCGACGCGCTGCTCCTCGTCGTGCCGGCGCAGGCCGTGCGCGAGGTGACCGAGGCGCTGGCGCTGGTGCTGCCGGTGCACGCGCCGCTGGTGATCTGCGCCAAGGGCATCGAGCGGCGCACCGGCTTCTTCCTCTCCGACGTCGTCGCCGATCTGCGGCCCGGCGCGCCGGTGGCGGCCCTCTCCGGCCCGAGCTTCGCGCACGACGTGGCGATCGGGCTGCCGACGGCGGTGACGCTCGCGGCGCCGGAGCCGCTGCTGGCGTCCGGCCTCGCGGCGCGGCTCTCCGGGCGGGCGCTGCGGGTCTATCACGCGCTCGACCTGCGCGGCGTCGAGATCGGCGGGGCCGGCAAGAACGTGCTCGCCATCGCCTGCGGCGCGGCGATCGGCCGGGGCCTCGGCGAGAGCGCCCGCGCGGCGCTCACCGCCCGCGGCTTCGCCGAGCTGATGCGGTTCGCGCGCGCCTATGGCGGGCGGGCCGAGACGCTGATGGGGCTCTCGGGGCTCGGCGACGTGGTGCTCACCTGCGCCTCGCCGCACTCGCGCAACTTCGCTTTCGGCGAGCGGCTCGGGCGCGGGCTGTCCGTCGAGGAGGCCGCCGGCGGCAAGCTGGTGGAGGGCGCCGCCACGGCCGAGGCGCTCGTCGCCATGGCGCGGGCGCGGGGCATCGAGATGCCGATCGCGGAGGCGGTCGCCGGGCTCGTCGCCGGGCGCACCGGCCTCGGCGAGACCATGGACGCTCTGTTGAGCCGGCCCTTGAAGGCCGAGGATTGAGACGAGAGGACGGGGGCGCGAGGAAGATGGCGTATTGGCTCTACAAGTCCGAGCCGGACGTGTGGTCGTGGCAGCAGCAGGTCGAGGCCGGCGCGGCCGGCACCCACTGGAACGGCGTGCGCAACCACGTCGCCAAGCAGAACCTGATGGCGATGCGGCTCGGCGAGCGCGGCTTCTTCTACCATTCCAACAAGGGCAAGGAGATCGTCGGGATCGTCGAGGTGATCCGCGCGTACTACCCCGACCACACCGACGCCTCGGGCAAGTTCGGCATGGTCGACGTCAAGGCCGTCGAGCCGCTGCCGCGGCCGGTGACGCTGGACGCGATCAAGGCCGAGCCGCGGCTGAAGGACATGATCCTGGTGAACAACTCCCGCCTGTCCGTGCAGCCGGTGACCGAAAGGGAATGGGCGATCGTCCGGGAGATGGGGGGAATGTGAGGGGCGGTGAGCCGCCTCACCCCGGCTGCGGCTGGAGGGTGGGGATACGATCGAGCGCGTCGCCGAGCTTGCGGCGCGCGTGCCAGAGATCGTGGGTCTCCTGCATGCGGATCCATAGCCCCTCGCCGTTGCCGCACAGCTTCCCCAGCCGCAGCGCCATCTCGGGAGAGATGCTGGATTGCTCCGAGAGGATGCGGTGGAGCTGCTGGCGCGTGACGCCGAGGTGCCCCGCCACCTCGGTGACCGTCAGGCCGAGCGCGGGCAACACGTCCTCGCGCAGGACGGCGCCAGGATGGGTCGGCGACCTGTTCGGGCGCTGTGCGATCGGGCTCATCGTATCCTCGAGACTCCGCGTGCGCGGCTCACCAATCGATCTCGCGCCAGGTCGCGTCACGCGGCTGCGACAGGATCTTCTCGAAGAGCTCGTCCAACGCCGCGGCGAGGGGCTCGTCCTCTCCCGCGCTGAAGATGTCGAAGGCCGTTGGAGCGCCCTCGCTCGCCGCAGCAGCAGCGTCGGCACTCGCCGGCTCGCCGGCGGCACGCTCGCACTGCGCCAGCGGGCACCCATCCGGTCCGAGAGTGTCGGTCATTCGCCACACTTTCCACCGATGGCAACAAACGTGACGATACACGCGCAATCGATATGGGGCAATCGCGTCGCTTAGCGCCGCGAGTGCCCCACGAAAGAAACCCCGCTCCCTCCGCCACCGTTGCCCCTTCGACCCGTCACGACACGCAAAGGAGAACGCCATGGCCAAGGCCGGCAAGGGAATGGGGCACGACACCGTCCGCCACGCCGAGCACGTCGCGGACGTGCCCGAGACCATCACCCGCGAGGACGAGCTCGCGTCCAAGCGGATGGGCGACAACGAGCTGCACGGCCAGGACCAGCTGCGCCAGCACAACGAGCGCCAGACGCAGGCCGAATCGCGCACCGACCGCCCGCAGACGGACGACTTCGTCGACAAGCACAAGACCGGCCTGCGCTCCGACAAGGTCGCGCCCTCGAAGGAGGAGCTCGACAAGGAGATGCGCAAGCAATGACGGCGCGGGGCCGCGCGGGGGCGCTCAGGCCTCCGGTGCGGCCTCCACCACCACGCGGCCGTCGCGCAGGCCGAGCAGCAGCCGGCCGTGCTTGAGCGCCAGCGCCCGCTCCCCGAACAGCGTGCGCCGCCAGCCGGCGAGTGCCGGCACGTCGGCCGCGTCGTCCTCGGCGATCGCCTCGAGATCGTCGACGGTGGCGACGATCTTGGTCGCCACGCCCTCGTCCTCGCACACGGCCTTGAGCAGCACCTTGAGCAGGTCGACCGTCGCCCCCGTCTGCCCGCGCCCGCCGCGGCGCTCGGGCATGACGATGGTGGACGGGTCGCGGTCGAGCCCCTGCTTCACCGCCGCGAGCACCGCCTCGGCGGCGCGCGAGCGCTCGAAACCGTTGGGCAGCGCCCGCAGGCGGCCGAGCGCCGCAGCCTCGCGCGGCTGGGTGATCGCCAGCTCGACGACGGCGTCGTCCTTCATCACGCGCTGGCGCGGTACGTCGCGCGTCTGCGCCTCGCGCTCGCGCCAGGCGGCGACCTCCATCAGCACGCCGAGCTCGCGCGCCTTGCGCACGCGCCCCGAGAGCCGGCGATAGGCCCCTTCCGGCTCGGCCGCGTAGGTCTCCGGTGAAGTGAGGACGGCCATCTCCTCCTCGAGCCAGGAACGCCGCCCCGTCTCGGCGAGCTTGGCCTCCAGCGCGTCGTAGACGGCGACGAGGTGGGTGACGTCGGAGAGCGCATAGGCGAGCTGCGCCTCCGACAGGGGCCGGCGCGACCAGTCCGTGAAGCGGGAGGACTTGTCGATGCGCGCCTTGGCGAGATCGTTGGCGAGCTGCTCGTAGGATACCGAATCGCCGTAGCCGCACACCATCGCGGCCACCTGCGTGTCGAACAGGGGCGCCGGGATCAGCCGCCCGAGGATCCAGACGATCTCCAGGTCCTGCCGGGCCGAGTGGAAGACCTTGACCACGCTCTCGTTCGCCATCAGCGACAGGAAGGGGGACAGGTCGAGGCCCGGCGCCAGCGGGTCGACCAGGATCGCCTCCTCCCGGCTCGCCATCTGGATCAGGCAGAGCTTGGGATAGTAGGTCGTCTCGCGCATGAACTCCGTGTCGACCGTGACGAACGGGCTCTCGGCGAGGCGGGCGCAGGCGGCGGCGAGGCCGTCGGTGTCGGTGATCAGCTCCATGCACGCGTCATAGCGGAGAACGCGGGCTCGCGCCAAGGGACATGCCGCCGGACTGCCCGCGACACGCCGCCCGCGGGGCATCCGTCCGCGTCGCCGCGGGAGCTTGCTGCCCGCCGCCGAGGACGAGCACGTTGCCGCCGACGATCACCGCCGCGCCCAGCCCGACGAGCCAGGTCGGCTCCAGCCCCTCGAACAGGACCGAGGCGACGATCGCGACGAGGGGCGCGAGCGCGAGCGTGTAGGCGGCGCGGCCCGGTCCGAGCCGCCGCACGAGCGCGAAATACATCAGGAAGGCGAGGCACGAGGCCGCCAGCGCGAGGTAGACGAGGCCCGCGAGATAGGCCGGGCGCGGATCGAACAGGGCGACGGGGCCGTCCGCCGAGAGCGCCGTCCAGACGATCGCGAAGGCCGCGCCGGCGAGCGCGCCCCAGGTCATGGTGGCGAGCGTCGGCACGCCGCGCGCCTGGTTGCGCGCGCCCACCACCGTCCCCGCCGCGGTCGAGACGGCCGCGACGAAGGCGAAGCCGAGCCCCGCGAGGCTCGATGTCGCGCCCGCATCGAGTTGCGCCAGCTCCGGCGCGAAGACGAGGGCGAGCCCGGCGACGCCGCAGGCGAGGCCGAGGAGGGCGCGGCCCGACAACGGCGCGCTCAGGAACAGCCGCGCCAGCAGCGCCGCGACGATCGCCGAGGTCGACAGGACGAGGGCCGCGATGCCGCTCGGCACGAGCCGGGTCGCCTCGTAGAAGGCCGTGAAGTTCAGGCCGAAGAAGAGCACGCCCTGGAGCACCACGAAGGGTGCGTCCGCCCGCGCGAGCCGCAGCCGCGTCCCCATCACCACCGCGAGGGCCAGCATCGCGACGAAGACGATCAGCATCCGCCACGCCACCGAGAGGGCGGCGGGCACCGCCACCGCCTGCGTCGTGGTGACGATGGCGGAGGAGCCCCACAGGAGCGCGGTGGCGGCGAACATGAGGGCGGCGGTGATCCCGGCGCGGTCTCTCGGCATCGACGAGTCTCCAGCCTATTGCTTGCAGAATGCAAATATATCCCACAAGCTCCCGGCCGCAAAGCGCAAACGCTGTGCAGCCTCAGCACTTGCGATGGGCGGGTCCACAGCGGCATGCTCGTGCGCCGCCCCGTTCGCGAAAGCGCCGAACGCCCGAGAGGTCCCGCGTGACAGCACCCGAGCAGACCGCCCCCGAGCCCGGCTCCACCGACGCCCCGCTCGCCCTCGATGCCTGGCTGCCCTATCGGCTGTTCATCGTCTCCGCCCGTGTCGCCGGTGTGCTGGAGAGCCACTACGGTCCGACCTACGGCCTGACCCCGGCGTCGTGGCGCACGCTCGCGGGGGTCGGCGGCGGGCCGGTCCGCGGCGCCGGCGAGATAGCCCGCGCCGCCGGCCTCGACCACTTCGCGACGAGCCGGGCGCTGGCGCATCTCGTCAAGCTCGGCCTCGCCGAGCGCACCAGCGCCACGCGCGATCGCCGCCGCGCCAGCGTCGCCCTGACGCCCGTGGGGGCCGAGGCCTTCGCGGATCTCTCGCGCCTGGCCCGGCGCATCGAATCGGCACTCGAATCGGGCCTCTCCGCCGCCGAGCGACGCGCGCTCGACGGGGCGCTGTCGCGGCTGGACGAGGCCTCGGCTGCGCTCGCGGCGAAGGGCCTGCGCGGTCTGCGGCCCCGCTGAGGACAGCGGGGCCGGATCGCCGCAACGTCCTTGCTGCGCTGCCACAATTTTCGGCAACACAAGCTGAATTTCGGCAGAAATCTCGCTGGTCCAGGCAAGAGGCTGCGTAGAACGAAGCGGACCGAAAGTCGCCTTCGAGTTAACATAAGAGCATTTCCGCCACGCCCCAGGCGTCTGGTTCATCCCTCCTCAGGTGGTGGATTTGCCTTTTGCGCTGCGATGCACTAACTAGACGGACATCAACACGGAACGCGCGCAGCACCGGTGCGCCACATCTATGTGGCGCCTCATCCCGGTCGCGCGCGCAAATTCGAAGGAGGGCTGCCGCTTGACGTTCAACGGAGCGCCCGCACGGGCTCGCGACGAGACGAGGCCTGCGGTTTTCGACACCATCGCCGTCGTCGGCGGCGGGTCCTGGGGCACGGCGCTGGCGCTCACCGCCTGGCGCGCCGGACGGCGCGTCAGGCTGTGGGCGCGCGAGGAGCATGTGGTGGACGCGGTGCGCCGCGACCGCCGCAACCCGTTCCTGCCCGGGGTCGAGATCCCCCCGGACGTCGTCGTCACCAACGCCATGGAGGAGGCGCTCGCCGGCGCCGACCTCGTCGTCCTCGTCAGCCCCTCGCAGCATCTGCGGGCCGTGGCGCGCAGGGTCGAGCCGCTGCTCGGACCCGACGTCCCGGTCGTGATCTGCGCCAAGGGCATCGAGCGCGACACCGGGCTCCTGATGGGCGACGTGATCGAGGCGGTGATGCCCGGGCGCGAGATGGCCGTCCTCTCCGGCCCGACCTTCGCGGCCGAGGTGGCGCAGGACATGGCGACGGGCGTCACCGTCGCCGCCGCCGAGGACGGCTTCCACGACGGGCACCTCGCCGCCCGCGTCGCCGTCACCTTCGCCAGCGAGTCGTTTCGGCCGTACGTCTCCGACGACGTGCGCGGCGTCGAGATCGGCGGTGCGGCGAAGAACGTCATCGCCATCGCCTGCGGCGTCGCGGAAGGGCTCGGGCTCGGCTCGAACGCCCGGGCCATGATCATCACCCGCGGCCTCGCCGAGATCACCGAGCTCGGGCTCGCGGTGGGCGCGCGGCTGGAGACGCTGCTCGGCCTCGCCGGAGCCGGCGACCTGATGCTGACCTGCTCGTCCACCCAATCGCGCAACTTCAGCTACGGCCGCGCGCTGGGCGCCGGCGAGGAGGCCGTGCGCCGCGCCGACGGGCCGGTGGTCGAGGGCGCGGAGAACGCCCAGTCGGTCGTCGCCCTGGCGCGGCGGCTCGGCGTGGCGATGCCGGTCTGCGAGACCGTGCTCGCGATGCTCGACGGCGCGCCCGTCTCCGCCTCCATGAAGGCGCTGATGCTCGCCGACCTCCATCCGGAAGCCGTGGGCGCGCGGGACGACTGGACGACGCCCCACCCCGCCCGCACCGACGAAGAAGAGGAGCGCCTCTCCGCATGAATGCCCCGACGACACCCGCCCCCGCCCTGGTCCTCGCGACGGACCTCGACGGGACCTTCCTCGGCGGCTCCGAGGAGCAGCGCGCGGCGCTCTACGAGGCGCTCTCGACACGCGAGGACGCGCTCCTCGTCTTCGTCACCGGGCGCGATATCGACTTCATCGCCGAGCTGATCGAGACGCCCGGCATGCCGCGCCCGCACTTCATCGTCGGCGACATCGGCACCTCCGTCTTCGACGGCGTCTCGCTGCAGCCCTGGGAGGAGTTCGAGGCGCCGATCAGGGAGGCCTGGGCCGATTCCGGCGAGCGCGTGCGCGCGCTGCTCGCGGACGAGCCCGGCCTGGCGATCCAGGACACGCCCTTCCGCTACCGGGTCAGCTACGACTACGACCCCGCGCTGCTGACGCCGGCGAGCCGGGAGAAGGTCGAGGCGGCGGGCTTCGACTGCATCGTCTCGGCCGGGCGCTTCTTCGACGTCGTGCCCAGGGGCGTCAACAAGGGCACGACGCTGTCGCGCTTCGTGCGCACGCTCGGCCTCGACCCGGCGACCGTGCTGGCCGCCGGCGACACCATGAACGACTACGCCATGCTGGCGGAGGGCTTCAACGCCGTCGCCGTCGGCAATTCCGAGGAGCCGTTGGTGCGGGCCATCCAGGGCCTCGCCAACGTCTACCACTCGCCCCATCCCGGCGCGGCCGGCATCGCCGACGCGCTTCGCCACTTCGAGCTTTCGGGAGAAACGGCATGAGCGGATCCCCCCTCGTCATCGTCTACCATCGCCAGCCCCTCGAGGAGGTGATGATCGACGGCCGGCTGCACTATCGCACCAACAAGAGCCCGAACGGCATCGTCCCGACGCTGAAGAGCTTCTTCAATCATCTCGGCGACGAGGGCGGCTCCTGGGTCGCCTGGAAGACCTTCGATCCCGAGGTCGGCGTCGACTTCGAGAAGGTGGTCACCGTCGAGGACCCGTTCGGCGACTATCGCGTCTCGCGGCTGCCGCTGACCAAGGAGCAGGTGGAGAGCTTCTATCACGTCACCTCCAAGGAGGCGCTGTGGCCGATCCTGCACTCGTTCCCGGATCGCTACCGCTACGACAATGTGGACTGGGAGACGTTCCGGGAGGTGAACCGCGCCTTCGCCGAGGCCGCCGCCGAGGAGGTCGCGGACGACGGTCTGGTGTGGGTCCACGACTACAATCTCTGGCTCGTGCCGCTCTACCTGCGCCGCATCAAGCCCGAGGTGAAGATCGCCTTCTTCCACCACACGCCCTTCCCCGGGCCCGACGTCTTCAACGTCCTGCCGTGGCGGCGCGAGATCATCAACAGCCTGCTCGACTGCGATCTCGTCGGCTTCCACCTGCCGCGCTACGCCCGCAACTTCGCCGAGGTCGCCCGCTCGCTGATGGGCGCGACCATGGGTGAGCCCGTGCCTGTCGACGCGCCGCTGGCGACACCCGGCATGGCGCTCTCCGAGCCGGACGTGCCGGCGAAGGTGACGTTCGAGGGGCGCGACGTGCTGCTCGGCGTGGCCCCGGTGGGCTGCAACGCCGCGCTCGTCGGTTCGATCCTCGCCACGCCGGAGAACCAGGCGCTGCAGCGCCAGCTCCTGGATGAGCTCGACGGCCGGCGGCTGATCATGACGGTCGGGCGCACGGACTACACCAAGGGCATGATCGAGAGCCTGTGCGCCTTCGAGCGCCTGCTCGAGCGCCGGCCGGAGCTCGTCGGCAAGGTGAAGATGCTCGCGACGTCGGTGCGGGCCGCCGCGCAGATGACGGTCTACGAGGGCACGCAGCGCGACATCGAGGGCCTGGTGGGGCGCATCAACGGGCGCTTCTCGACCATGGACTGGACGCCCGTCGTCCTGTTCGGCCAGGCGATCCCCTTCGAGAAGCTCGTCGCCTACTACGCCATTGCCGACGTCTGCCTCACGGCGCCCCTGCGGGACGGGCTCAACCTCGTCGCCAAGGAATACGTCGCGTCGAAGGCGGGGAACCCGGGCGTGCTGATCCTCTCGGAGTTCGCCGGCTGCGCCGTCGAGCTGCCGCAGGCGATGCTGACGAACCCCTACTCGAACCGCTCCCTCGACAACGCGCTCGATACCGCGCTCGCCACCCCGGCGGACGAGGCGGCGGCGGCCATGGCCGACATGGCCAAGGAGGTCGCGACCTACGATCTCGGCCACTGGGCGGCGGTGACGCGTGCGCAGTTCGCGACGATCGACCGCGTGCGGGCCGGAGCGCCGGCGGAAGCGGCGGCGTGAGGAGCGCCGGGTGCGCGGCGACGTTGTCGGGCACCCGAATTCTGGTATGATCTTCACTGGAGTGGAAGGAGAGGGTTTCCCGTCTCCTCCCGTTCGTTACGCGAGCGCTCAGCGGAAGACGAGCTGCGATCTCGTCTTCCGCGTCCAGCGCAGGATGACGGACACGCCGAACCGGGACATCTTCCACGTCATCGCATCACCTGCGTCGATCGAGCGAGGCTGTCGCCCCCAGGCACCGGGAGCCGATATCCCGATGCAGGACCATGGCGAAGCCTTGGCGTTCCGCTCGATACGACGAGCGTAGTGGTGTCGGTGATCGACCGGAGCGCACGTCTGCGACGCGTCGATCTGCTCGGCGGCGTTGCGGTGTGCCCATGTCGTGCTATATTCGTCCGTGGAGTGGGGAAGGAGAGTTTCCTCTCCTCCCCCGTTTTCACCACTCCAGCGCTAAGCGGAAGACGAGGGCCATTCTCGTCTTCCGCGTCCGGCGCAGGGTGATGGACACGCTGATGTGTGGGATGTCCCACTTCATCGCATATCCTCCATGTGTCGAGCGAGGCTGTCGCCCGCAGGCGCCGGGAGCCGATCCCCCGGCGCGGGATGCTGGCCCATCCTTGGCGTTTCGCTCGCCGCCGCGAGCGTAGCGTCTTGCGCGCGGCCATGCCAGCCCTGGAGTGGCAATTCCGGTGCCTGGTCGACGTTCGATATCTATCCCGATCGCGCCCGTCGATTTGCGTTTTCCGACGTTCTGCCCCATCTGAGGCATCACGTTCCCCGAGAAGCCTCCGATCGCTCATCCCATGACCGACGCCGCACGCCCCGCCGCAGCCGATCCCGTCTCGGCGCGCCGAACCTTCGCCATCATCTCGCACCCGGACGCGGGCAAGACGACGCTGACCGAGAAGCTCCTGCTCTTCGGCGGCGCGATTCAGCTCGCCGGCGAGGTGAAGGCCAAGCGCAACCGCGTCTCGACGCGCTCGGACTGGATGGCGATCGAGAAGAGCCGCGGCATCTCCGTCGTCACCTCGGTGATGACGTTCGAGTACGGCGGCCACGTCTTCAACCTGCTCGACACGCCGGGCCACGAGGATTTCTCGGAGGACACCTACCGCACGCTCACCGCCGTCGATTCCGCCGTGATGGTGATCGACGCGGCCAAGGGCATCGAGGCGCGCACGCGCAAGCTGTTCGAGGTCTGCCGCCTGCGCGACATCCCGATCGTCACCTTCGTCAACAAGATGGACCGCGAGACCCGCGACCCGTTCGACCTCTTGGACGAGATCGAGAAGACGCTCGCGCTGGACATCGCCCCGGTGAACTGGCCGATCGGGCGCGGGCGCTCCTTCGCGGGGGTCTACGACCTCGCCGGCAACACCGTGCGCCGCCTCGACGACGAGATCACGCCGACCCCGGTCTCCGGCCCCGACGACCCGCTCTTCGAGACGCTGCTGCCCGATCCCGCCGAGCGCGCCGCATTCCGCGAGGAGGTCGAGCTCGCCCGCGAGGGCCTGAAGGCCTTCGACCTCGCCGCCTTCCGCGAGGGGCATCTGACGCCGGTGTTCTTCGGCTCGGCGCTGCGCAATTATGGCGTGCGCGATCTGGTCGATTCGCTCGGACGCGTCGCTCCGCCGCCGCGGGCGCAGGAGGCGGACGGCCGCGCCGTGGCCGCGAACGAGCCGAAGATGACGGGCTTCGTCTTCAAGATCCAGGCGAACATGGACCCGAACCACCGCGACCGTATCGCCTTCATGCGGGTCTGCTCGGGCCGGCTCCAGCGCGGCATGAAGGCGAAGCTCGTGCGCACCGGCAAGCCGATCACGCTGTCGGCGCCGCAGTTCTTCTTCGCCCAGGACCGCGCCGTGGCCGACGAGGCCTATGCCGGGGACGTGGTGGGCATCCCCAACCACGGCACGCTCAGGATCGGCGACACGCTCACCGAGGGCGAGGATCTCGTCTTCCGCGGCGTGCCGTCCTTCGCGCCCGAGATCATGCGGCGCGTGAAGCTGTCGGACGCCATGAAGGCGAAGAAGCTCAAGGAAGCGCTCCAGCAGCTCGGCGAGGAGGGTGTCGTCCAGCTCTTCCTGCCGCACGACGGCTCCGGCGCCATCGTCGGCGTGGTGGGCGCGCTGCAGCTCGACGTGCTCAAGGAGCGCCTTTCGGCGGAGTATTCGCTGCCGATCGAGTTCGAGCAGACCCGCTTCTCGGTCTGCCGCTGGATCGAGAGCGAGGACGAGACCGCGATCGACGGCTTCGCGACCGCCAACCGCTCGGCCATGGCGGACGATCTCGACGGCGCGCCGGTCTTCCTCGCGCCCTCCGCCTTCTCGCTGCGCTACGACGAGGAGCGCTGGCCGCAGATCCGCTTCACCGACGTGAAGGACTACCAGAAGAAGGCCGCCTGAGCGGCGCTTCCACCGCCTCCGGGCCGCGCCGCGCCCCGAAACGCGGAACGCCGCGCCCCGAGGGGCGCGGCGTTCGTGCTCGTGCGGTGGAGTGCCTCAGACGCGACCCGCGCCCGCGAACTCGGGATAGGCCTCGACGCCGACCTCGAGCTTGTCGAGGCCCGCCATCTCCTCCTCCTTGGACACGCGCAGGCCGGTGCTCATCTTCAGCACGTACCAGACGATCGCGGAGGCGATGAAGGCGAAGGCGCCGATCGAGACCACGCCGATGAACTGGGTGACGAAGCTCGTGCCCTCGGTGGAGAGCGGAACCACCATCGTGCCCCAGATGCCGGCGAGCAGGTGGACCGGGATCGCGCCCACCACGTCGTCGACCTTGAGCTTGTCGAGCAGCGGCACCGCGAAGACCACGATCGCGCCGCCGACCGCGCCGATCAGGATCGCCAGCGGGACGGAGGGGTCGAGCGGGCCGGCGGTGATCGAGACGAGGCCGGCGAGCGCGCCGTTGAGCGCGATGGTGAGGTCGACCTTCTTGTAGACCACCTGGCAGAGGATCATCGCGGCCACCACGCCCGCCGCGGCGGCGAGGTTGGTGTTCATGAAGATCTTCGCCACGGCCGAGGCGTCGGAGATCGTGCCCATGGCGAGCTGCGAGCCGCCGTTGAAGCCGAACCAGCCGAGCCAGAGGATGAAGGTGCCCAGCGTCGCGAGCGGCATCGACGAGCCCGGCAGCGGGTTGACCTTGCCGTCCGCCGTGTACTTGTCCGTCCGTGCGCCGATGATGAGCGCGCCGGCGAGCGCGGCCCAGCCGCCGACCGAGTGCACCAGCGTCGAGCCGGCGAAGTCGGAGAAGCCCATCTCGTAGAGCCAGCCCGCACCCCACTGCCAGGAGCCGGTGATCGGGTAGATGATGCCCGTGAGCACGACCACGAAGATGAAGAACGGCCACATCTTGGTGCGCTCGGCGATGGTGCCGGACACGATCGAGGCGGTGGTGGCGCAGAACACCATCTGGAAGAACCAGTCGGAGGCCGCGGCGTAGCCGTCGCCAGCCACCTCGGCGTCGGGCGCCGGGATCGACTTGGGCGTGAACGAGCCGAAGAAGCCGCCGTCGACGCCGTCATACATCAGGTTGTAGCCCACCACCCAGAACATCAGGCCGG
Source organism: Salinarimonas sp. (assembly GCA_051117315.1). Lineage (GTDB taxonomy): Bacteria > Pseudomonadota > Alphaproteobacteria > Rhizobiales > Beijerinckiaceae > Salinarimonas. The sequence continues at coordinate 16,304 of JBNPEA010000160.1, forward strand.
CGATGGAGTAGAGGCCGATGTTCTTCAGGCACTGCATGGAGACGTTCTTGGAGCGCACCATGCCGGCCTCGAGCATGGCGAAGCCCGCGGCCATCCACATCACGAGGAAGCCGCCGATCAGGAACAGCAGCGTGTTGAAGACGAAGGCCGTGTCGCCGGCGACCGCGTACTCGACCGCCTCGGCGGCCTCGGGAGCGGCTTCCTGCGCGACGGCGGCCGTGGCGAGCACGGCGAGCACGAGCGTCGAGGCGGCCGCCTTGGTCAGGATGGAAGGCATCATTCGGAAAACTCCTCCGATCGAAAGGGAATCGAGCGCGTGGCGGACGCTCAGAGCGCGTCGCCGTCGGTCTCGCCGGTGCGGATCCGCACCGCCTTCTCCAGCGGCACGACGAAGATCTTGCCGTCGCCGATCTGGCCGGTGCGGGCGGCGTTGGCGATCGCCTCGATCGCCGAGGCGACGAGGTCGGCGGAGACCGCTACCTCGATCTTGATCTTGGGCAGGAAGCTCACGGCGTACTCGGCGCCGCGATAGATCTCGGTGTGTCCCTTCTGCCGGCCGTAACCCTTCACCTCGGTCACAGTCAGGCCGTGCACGCCGAGCGCGGTGAGCGCATCGCGCACCTCCTCCAGCTTGAACGGCTTGATGACGGCCATCACGATCTTCATGGGCAAGCCCCCTTGGATCCCGACGGGGGGCGTCCCCGCCGGCCGGTTGCGCGAACCACGGGACGTTCGCGTCCCGGGTGGTCACGCCTCGTTAATCAAGGGACGTGCCAACTCGGGCGGGGCGTGAGGGAAAACCCGAATCCGGGCGTTGCGGCCGCGCACTTCACGAAAGCGAGAGCGGCGCGCTCGGCAGACGGGCATCCAGGCGAGGGCTGCTGAAAACGATGGCAGCGGCAATTGCGCAAAAATTAGGCAAACGATCAGGCGAACGAACAGACGGGCGTCACGGGGGCGGCAGCGTCCGGGGCGCGCGGCGGCGCCCCGGACGGCGCGACCTAGAGGCCCTGCTGGGTCACGAACTTCGTGGTCAGGTACGCGTCGAGCGCCTCGACCCCGCCCTCCGAGCCGTAGCCGGAATCCTTCATGCCGCCGAACGGCGTCTCGGGCAGCGCCACGCCGTGGTGGTTGATCGAGACCATGCCGCTCTCGATCCGCGCGGCGAGCGCCGAGGCGGTCTGGGCGGAGCTGGTATAGGCATAGGCGGCGAGCCCGTAGGGCAGGCGGTTCGCCTCCGCGATCGCCTCGTCCCGGTCCTTGAAGCGGTTGATCGAGGCGACCGGGCCGAAGGGCTCCTCGTTCATGATGCGCGCCTCGAGCGGCACGTCCGTGAACACGGTCGGCTCGTAGAAGAAGCCCTGGTTGCCGATGCGCTTGCCACCGGTCCTCAGCGTCGCGCCCTTCTCCTGGGCGTCGGCGACGAGCGTTTCCATGGCCTCGATGCGCCGCGCGTGGGCGAGGGGTCCCATCTTCACCTGCGGGTCGAGGCCGTTGCCGACGTTCAGGTTCTTCGAGATGTCGACGAAGCCCTCGACGAAGCGGTCGTAGACCGTCTCGTGCACCAGGAAGCGGGTGGGCGCGATGCAGACCTGGCCGGCGTTGCGGTACTTGTTGGCCGAGAGCACCGACAGCGCCTTGTTGACGTCCGCGTCCTCGAACACGATCGCCGGGGCGTGGCCGCCGAGCTCCATCGTGGCGCGCTTCATGTGCAGCCCGGCCAGCGCCGCGAGATGCTTGCCCACCGCGGTGGAGCCCGTGAAGGAGATCTTGCGGATCACCGGCGATGGGATGAGGTATTCCGAGATCTCGGAGGGCACCCCGAAGACGAGCTGCAGCGCCTCGCCGGGCACGCCCGCGTCGAGGAAGCAGCGCACCATCTCCATGCACGAGGCCGGCGTGTCCTCCGGCCCCTTGAGGATGACGGAGCAGCCGACCGAGAGGCCCGCCGCGACCTTGCGCACGGCCTGGTTGATCGGGAAGTTCCAGGGCGTGAAGGCGGCGACCGGCCCGACCGGCTCCTTCATCACGAGCTGGAGCACGTCGCCGGAGCGCGGCGGGATCACCCGCCCGTAGGCGCGCCGCCCTTCCTCGGCCAGCCAGTCGCAGGTGTCGGCGCCGCCCAGCGTCTCGACGCGCGCCTCCGCCAGCGGCTTGCCCTGCTCGATCGTCATGATCGTGGCGATGGTCTCGGCGCGCTCGCGCAGGAGGTCGGCCGCCTTGCGCAGGATCTTGTAGCGGTCGAAGGCGCCGACCTTGCGCCAGGCGGAAAAGCCGCGATCGGCGGCGGCGAGCGCCTCGTCGAGATCGGCGGTGCCGGCCTTCGGCAGGTCGCCGATCGTCTCGCCCGTCGCCGGGTTGATCACGGGCAGCGTCTCGCCGTCGGCGGCGGGACGCCAGGCGCCGGCGATCTGGAGGGCGAGCTTCGGATAGGCGACGTCGGGCATGGTTCTCTGTCCTCGGGCTCGGTTGGAAGGCGTGTCCCCCTTCTCCTACCAAACGGGGGCCGCTGGCGCGAGGGGCGGGCCGGGCGCCCACGGGCAGACGGGACGGGCGCCGCCGCCCGCGGCGATCGCTTGCCATGCGTGCGCCGCGGCCCCACAACGGAAGGGCCGTATCCCGATCGAGGACCCACGATGCCCCGCGACTTCCAGGCCCCCGGCCGCTCCGCCGTGCACGGCACGAACGCGATGATCGCGACCTCGCACCCGTTGGCCTCCCTCGTCGGTGTGGAGACGATGAAACGCGGCGGCTCGGCCGTCGACGCGGCGCTCGCCGCCTCCGCCATGCTCTGCGTGGTCGAGCCGAACATGACCGGGATCGGCGGCGACTGCTTCGCCCTCGTCGCCCCGCCCGGCGCGCCGACGCGCGCGCTGATGGGATCGGGCCGCTCGCCGATGGCTGTCGACCGTGCGGCGATCGCGGACACGGGCCTCGCCGCCATCCCCGACGACAGTCCCCACGCGGTCAATGTGCCGGGCGCCGTCGCCGCCTGGGTGGCGCTCCATGCCGCCTGGGGCCGCCTGCCGCTCGCCGAGCTGATGGAGCCGGCCGCCCGCGTCGCGGAGGCGGGCTACGCCGTCGCGCCGCGCGTCGCCTTCGACTGGGCCGTCAACGCGGCGCGTCTCGCCCGCCGGCCCGAGACCGCGGCCGCCTTCCTCGCCGACGGGCGCGCCCTCGCCGTCGGCGACGTCCACCGCCAGCCGGCGCTGGCGGCGACGCTGCGCGCCATCGGCCGGGAGGGCCGCGCCGGCTTCTACGAGGGCGCGGTCGCCGACGCCATGGTCGCGACGCTGCGTGCGCTCGGCGGCACCCACACGCACGACGATCTCGCCGCCTGCGAGGCGACCTGGGCCGAGCCGATCCGCGGGCGCTTCGCCGGTCTCGACGTCGTCGAGACGCCGCCGAACGGGCAGGGGGCGACCGCGCTCCTGATCCTGAAGGCGCTGGAGAGCTGGGACCCGTGGCGTGCCGCGCGAGGCGCCGAGCGGCTGCGGCTCTACGCCGAGGCGACGCGCGCGGCCTATCGCCTGCGCGACGGCGCGATCACCGATCCCGCCGCGATGCCGGTGGATATCGAGACCTTCCTCGGCGAGGACGCCGTCGGCTACCTACGCGACGCGGCCGTCGATCCCTGCCTGCGCGCCACCCCGGCGCGCGAGGGCGGGCGGCTTCCCTGGGCGACGGCGCCGCACGAGACGGACACGATCTACCTCTCCGTGGTCGACCCGGACGGAATGGTCGTCTCCTTCATCAACTCGCTCTTCTTCCCCTTCGGCGGCACGCTCCTCGCCCCCGAGAGCGGCGTGCTCTTCCATTGCCGTGGCGCGAGCTTCTCCCTCGAGCCCGGGCACCCGAACGCGCTCGCCCCCGGCAAGCAGACCATGCACACGATCATCCCCGGCCTCGTCGAGGACGACGGCATGCCGCTGATGCCCTTCGGCGTGATGGGCGGGCAGTACCAGGCGGCGGGCCACGCACACCTGATGATCCGGCTGTTCGAGGAGGGGCTCGACCTGCAATCGGCCATCGACGCCCCGCGCCTGTTCGGCTACGGCGACCGGACCGAGGTCGAGGCCGGCATCGACGCGGCGACCCGCGCCCACCTGGCCGATCGCGGCGCGGCCCCGGTGGTGAGCGCGACCATCCCGATCGGGGGCGCGCAGGCGGTGCTGATCGACCGTGCGCGCGGCGTCCTCGTCGGTGCGTCCGATCCGCGCAAGGACGGCTGCGCGCTGGGCTGGTGAGGGCTCCGCATCGGGCGCGGAACCGTGCGGGCGTCCGATGCGTCCTCTCGGCATGGACGCGCCCGCCTCGATCCTCCCTGCACCCGGTCCCCTGCTGCGTCCGGGCGACACCGCCTGGCGCACGCCCCGCGCGCGCCGTGCCGCCATCCTGCTCGACAACGCCCGCTACTTCGCGCTGGCCAAGCGCTCGATCCTGGGCGCCGAGCGCCAGGTCCTGCTGCTGGGCTGGGCCTTCGACCCGCGCACGCGGCTCGACCCGCGCGGTGCGCGGCCCGGCGAGCCGGATGCGATCGGCGATGTGCTCAACGCCGCCGTCGCCGCGAACCCGGCGCTCGACGTGCGCCTGCACATCTGGGACATGGTGCTGCCGATCTCGGTGACGCGCGACCTGTTCCCCCAACGCGCGCCGCTCTGGCTCGACCCGCGCATCCGGATCCAGCTCGCGGACGACCTGCCGACCGGGGCCTGCCATCACCAGAAGCTCCTCGTCGTCGACGACGCGCTCGCCTTCGTCTCGGGCGACGACTTCGCTCCCGACCGCTGGGACACCCGCGCCCATCGCGGCGTGAACCGCCTACGGGCGGCCTCGAAGGGCGATCATCACGCGCCGCATCACGGGGTGACGCTGATGCTCGATGGAGACGCGGCGGCGCGGCTCGGGGATCTCGCGCGGCGGCGCTGGGCCGAGGCCACCGGGCGATCCGCCACCGTTCCCGAGCCGCCGCGTCGGGACCCGTGGCCGTCCGACGTCACGCCGGACTTCACCGACGTGCGGGCCGGCATCGTGCGCTCGGTGCCGCATCATCACCGCCGACCCGGCGTGCGCGAGGGCGAGCGGCTCGCGCTCGAGGCGATCCGCGCCGCGCGGCGGCTCATCTCCATCGAGAACCAGTACTTCGCTGCGCCGCGGATCGGCGAGGCGTTGGCCCGGCGGCTCGCCGAGCCGGACGGGCCGGAAGTGGTGGCGATCCTGTCGCCGCAAGCGCCGAGCTATTTCGACCGGATGGTGATGGATTCCGCCCGCGACGCCCTCGTCGCGCACCTGAACGCCAACGATCCCTTCGATCGCTTCCGCGCCTTCGCCCCGCACGCGGCGGACGGGCGGGCCACCATCGTCCACGCCAAGACGATGGTCGTCGACGATCGCCTGCTGCGGATCGGCTCGGCCAACCTCAACAATCGATCGATGGGCTTCGATACCGAGCTCGACGTCGCGATCGAGGCGGCGCCGGGGGCCGCGGGAGAGGCGACGCGGGTGGCGATCGACGGCGCGACGGATCGATCCGTCGCGCACTTCATCGGGCGCGAGCCGAGCGCCGTCGCCGAAGCGCGGGCGGCGCTGGGCGGGCTCGTCCCCGCGATCGAGGCGCTCGATCGTGGCGAGCGCCTGCGCCGGATCGCGCCGAGGAACGCCGGACCGCTCGGCGCGCTCACGGCGGCGCATCACCTGGGAGACCCGCCTTCGGCGGCGGACGCATGGGCGCCCTGGCGCAGGCGCGCGGGGCCGGCGCGGCTCTCCGCCGGCCATTGGCTGGCGCTCGGGACGCTGGGGGCACTGGCCTGGTGGGGGCTGGCGCGGGCGCTCGAGGCGCTGCGAGCGTCGACGGGCGGCTCAGAGCGCGCCGACCTGCGAGACGCCGACGAGGAGCGCTAGGCCGAGCACCAGCACGAAGGCGCCGGCCAGGAGCTCGAGCCCGCCGATCGCCAGCGCGCCGCCCGTGCCGCGGCCGCCGGCGAGGCCGAGCGCCAGGCGTTTCGCCACGACGGCGAGGGTGGCGATGAGCCCCGTCGTCAGTGCGGTGCCGAGCGCCATCGCCACGGTCGCCGCGACGCCGGCCCAGACGATCCCCTGCGAGAGCGCGAAGACGAGGACCACGATCGCCCCGGCGCAGGGCCGCAGGCCCGCCG
>JBNPEA010000013.1:0-4366 GCA_051117315.1 Salinarimonas sp.
CGGTGCGCTCACCGCCGTGATGGCGATCGCCGCGGAGCGCCGGGCGGACGTCGCGGGGATCGGCCTCGTCCAGTCGACGCGCCTCCTCTTCCTCATCATCGTCCTGCCCTTCCTCGTCGCCGCCGGAGGCGGGGGAGGGGACGCGGCGGCGGTCGCCGGTGTCGCACCCGCACCCGCGCCGCAGACAGCGGGGGCGGGCACGCTCGCGGTGGTGCTGCTCGGGGGGGTCGTCGTCGGCGTCGGCTTCGAGCGGATCGGGCTCGCCGCGCCGCTGCTGCTGGGCGCCACCCTGTTCAGCGGGGTGGCCTACGTCAGCGGTACCGTGGCGGGGCCGATCCCGGAGGCGATCGCCACGCTCGGCTTCGTGCTCATCGGCGTCTACATCGCTCAGCGCTTCAACACGCTCGACCTCGCCGCGATCCGCCGCCTCGTGCCCGCCGCGCTGACCGCCTTCGTCGTCGGGATGGCGGTGGCGGGCGCCTTCGCGGGGCTCGCGGTCGCGCTCGCCGGCGCTCCGCTCGCGGAGGCGCTCGTCGCCTTCGCGCCGGGCGGGCTCGAGGCGATGGTGGTGCTCGCGCTCGTGATGGGGCTCGATCCGCTCTATGTCGGCGTGCATCACCTCGTGCGCTTCCTCGGCATCGGGTTCGTCCTGCCGGTCGTGTTTCGCACCCGCGGCTCGGCCGAAGTGGGGCGTGCGGCGGCGCCGGGTCCCGCCGCGCCCGTGCGCGATCGTGCGGACGGGCGCGGCGCACCGCGCGACCCCGGGGACGGCCCCGCCGGGTGACGACGGCTCGAACGGGCGTGGAGACGTGGTTCGGCTGGGTTGCGCTCTGTTGTCTTTCGTTCCGGTGTTGCTAAGGTGCGCCCGCGCCGGGTCCGGCGGTGCGCGGCACGCCAGTCCGCGCCCGCGAGCCGCGCACGCTCTCCGTCGTGTCCACGCGCCGGGAGGACGGACCCAGGACGCTCATAACGAAGGAGGGTTCACGTATGGAACGTCGTCATTTCCTGAAGGGCGCCGCGGTCGGCGGCGTCGCCGCCGCGACCGGTCTCGCGGCCCCGGCGATCGCGCAGGGCAACATCACCTGGCGCATGGTCACGACCTGGCCGCGCAACTTCCCGGGCCTCGGCGTCGGCGCGCAGCGCCTGGCCGACCGCATCACCGCCGCCTCCGGCGGCCGGCTGACGGTCCAGGTCTTCTCGGCGGGCGAGCTGGTGCCGCCGCTGCAGTCGCTCGACGCGGTCATCGACGGCACCGCCGAGATGAGCCACGGTGCGGCCTACTACTGGCTCAACAAGAGCCAGGGCCTGGCCTTCTTCACCGGCGTTCCCTACGGCATGACCTCGCGCGAGCTGGCCGCGTGGGTGCGCTTCATGGGCGGCCAGGAGCTGTGGGACGAGATCTACGACCAGTTCGGCGTCCAGGGCTTCCTCTCCGGCGACACCGGCACCCAGGCGGGCGGCTGGTTCCGCAACGAGATCAACGGCCTCGCCGACCTCCAGGGCCTGCGCTTCCGCACGCCGGGCCTCGGCGGGCGGGTATGGGAGCAGCTCGGCGCGACCGTCACCAACATGGCCGGCGGCGAGATCTTCCCCGCGCTGCAGGCCGGCACGCTCGACGCGGCCGAGTTCGTCGGCCCCTACAACGATCTGGCGCTGGGCTTCTACCAGATCGCCAAGAACTACTACTTCCCCTCCTTCAACGAGCCGGGCCTCGCCACCGAGCTCGTGGTCGACAAGGCCAAGTACCAGGCCCTGCCGGACGACCTGCAGGCGATCGTGCGCGACTGCAGCCAGGCCGAGTACGACCAGGTCGCCTCGGACTTCTACGCCAACAACCCGCGCGCCCTCGCCACGCTCGTCAACGATCACGGCGTCCAGGTCCGCTACTTCCCGGAGGAGGTTCTCGAGGCCGGCGCCGTCGCCGCCAAGGAGATCATCCAGGGCCTGCTCGACTCGGGCGACGACCTGACCGCGCGCACCACGCAGAGCTACGTCGACGCGCTGCGCCTGGTACGGACCTCGACGGAGCAGAACGACGCCCGCTTCATCGCTGCGCGCGAGAAGTACTTCAACCTCTGAGCCCTCCGCTCGCTGGACGAACGAAGAGAAGCCCGGGCCGCGAGGCCCGGGCTTCTTGCACGTCGAAGGTGTGTGAGCGCTCGAGGCCGGGTCTCCGGCCGTCAGCCGGCGGAGGCGGCCTTGCCCCTCTCGATCGCGGCCGAGACCATGGCGAGCGCCTCCTCGGCGTCGCCCCAGCGCACGATCTTCACCCATTTGCCCGGCTCGAGATCCTTGTAGTGCGCGAAGAAGTGCTCGATCTGCTTGAGGGTGATGTCGGGCATGTCTGCGATGGTCTTCACCGACTCGTAGCGGCGCGTGAGCTTCGTCGTCGGCACGGCGATGATCTTCTCGTCCTGCCCCGCCTCGTCCTCCATGATCAGCACGCCGACGGGGCGCACCGCGATGATGGCGCCCGGCACGATGGCGCGCGTGTTGGCGACGAGGACGTCCACCGGATCGCCGTCGTCCGAGAGGGTGTGCGGGACGAAGCCGTAATTGCCCGGATAGCGCATCGAGGTGTAGAGGAAGCGGTCGACGACGAGCGTCCCGGCCGCCTTGTCGAGCTCGTACTTGATCGGCTCGCCGCCGATCGGCACCTCGACGATGACGTTCACCTCGTGGGGCGGGTTCTTGCCGATGGACACGGCGTCGATGCGCATGGCGATCCTCCTCGTCGCGGACGCGGCGCGCGCCGCGGAGCCTTTTCGGTGGCGAGCTAGGTAGCGCTGCGCGCGGCGCCGCACAAGGACGACTTTCGCCGTCCGGCTGCTGCCGGCCCGCTCAACGCTTGAACAGGTAGGCCTTCTTGGGCAGCGAATCGGGGCCGATCCGCTCGCGCCCCTCCGCCACGAAACGCCCGCCGAGGCGTTCGTAGAAGCGGCAGGCACGCTCGTTCTCGGACAGCGACCAGACCGCGACCGAGCGGGCCCCGCGATCGCCCAGATCGTTGACGACGGCGCGGAAGAGGCGGCGGCCCAGCCCGACGCCCTGGTATTCGGGGGCGAGGTAGAGCTCGTCGATCTCGCCGTCGGCGGGCAGGGACCGGTCGCGGCAGCGGCCGTAGGATGCATAACCGGCGATCGTCTTGCCGACGTCGAGCACCGCCAGCGGCCGCCCGCGGCGCAGCGAGAAGGCCCACCAGCGCGGGCCGCGGCGCTGGATCATCCGCTCGAGCGCCACGCCCGGGATGATGCCGCCGTACGCCTCCCGCCACGCCGCGTCGAAGACCCTCGAGATCTCGGCCGCATCGGCGGGCTTGGCGTGTCTGATGCCTGTGACGAGCTCGCTCATGGAGGAAGCTTAAGCCGGCCTGCGCGTCCTGGGAAGAGCCGCGTTGGTCGATCGCCGCGACCGGAAGGCGCGGCCCAGAGCCGGGCCTCGCGGCCCGGCCTCACGCGTCGGGATCGTCGCTCATCAGGTCCGGCCGGCGCGCGCGGGTGAGGGCGCGGGCGGCGTCGCGGCGCCAGCGGGCGATGCGGGCGTGGTCGCCGGAGACGAGGACGTCCGGGATCGCGCGCCCTTCCCAGTCGCGCGGCCGGGTGTAGTGCGGGTACTCCAGCAGGCCGCCCTCGAAGCTCTCCTCCTCGCCGGAGGCGGCCGCGCCCATCACGCCGGGGAGCAGGCGCACGACCGCGTCGAGGAGCGCCATCGCGGCGATCTCGCCGCCGGAGAGCACGTAGTCGCCGATCGAGACCTCGACGAGGCCGCGCCCCGCGATCACCCGCTCGTCGACGCCCTCGAAGCGCCCGCAGACGACGAGCGCGCCCGGACCGGCGGCGAGCTCGCGCACGAGGTCCTGCCGCAGCGGGCGCCCGCGCGGGCTCATCAGTAGGCGCGGGCGCGGATCGTCCGCGGGAGAGGCGGCGTCGATCGCCTCGGCGAGGACATCGGCGCGGATCACCATGCCCGGCCCGCCGCCGGCGGGCGTGTCGTCGACCGCGCGATGGCGGCCGCGGCCGAAGTCGCGGATGTTACGCGCCTCGAGCGACCAGGCGCCGCGCGCCAGCGCATCGCCCGACAGGGAGAGGCCGAGCGGGCCGGGGAACATCTCGGGATAGAGCGTCAGCACGCTCGCCCGCCAGGGCGCGGGCGTGCTCATCGCGCGGGACCCGGCTCGTCGCCGTGCTCCGCGTCGACCTCGATCTCGTCCGGCGCCGGGCGCGGCGGCGCGGGGAAGTCGTCCGGCGGTGCGATCACGACGACGCCGCCGGCGACGTCGACCTCCGGCACGAAGGCGCGGGTGAACGGGAGGTAGACCGTGGTTCGCGCGCCGGGCGGGGCGATCTCGAGGAGGTCCCCCGCCCCG
>JBNPEA010000094.1:0-4283 GCA_051117315.1 Salinarimonas sp.
AGGCCTGCTCCTGCGGGGTGAACGCGATGTCCATGGCCGCCTCCCTCAGTAGATCTCGAACAGGCCGGCGGCGCCCTGCCCGCCGCCGACGCACATGGTGACGATCCCGCGCGCGGCCTTGCGCCGGCGCCCCTCGAGCAGGAGATGGCCGGCGAGCCGCGCGCCGGTCATGCCGAAGGGATGGCCGATGGCGATGGAGCCGCCGTTGACGTTGAGCCGCTCGTCGGGGATGCCGAGCCGGTCGCGGCAATGGATCACCTGGCTGGCGAAGGCCTCGTTGAGCTCCCACAGGTCGATGTCGTCGATGCCGAGCCCGGCCCGATCCAGGAGGCGCGGCACGGCATGGACCGGGCCGACGCCCATCTCGTCGGGCTCGCAGCCGGCGACGGCGAAGCCGCGCAGGGCGCCGAGCGGCGCGAGGCCCAACCGCGCGGCGAGGGACGCCTCCATCATCACCAGCGCCGCGGCGCCGTCGGAGAGCTGGGAGGCGTTGCCGGCGGTGACGAAGGCGCCCTCCCCGCGCACCGGGGCGAGGCCGGCGAGCCCCTCGCGGGTGGTCGAGGGGCGGTTGCACTCGTCGGCGGCGATCGTCTTCACCTGCGGTGCGTGCGCGCCCGTCTCCTTGTCGGCGACCATCATGGTCACCTCCATCGGCACGATCTCATGGGCGAAGAGCCCGCGCTCCTGCGCCACGGCGGTGCGCCGCTGCGAGGCGAGCGCGTAGTCGTCCTGCGCCTCGCGGCTGACGCCGTAGCGCGCGGCGACGACGTCCGCCGTCTCGATCATGCTCATGTAGAGATCGGGCCTGTGCGCCTCGATCCAGGCTTCGCGGCTCGCCCGCGGCGGCGGCTGGACGAGGCTGATGCTCTCGAGCCCACCGACGAGCACGGCCTGCGCGCCCTCCTCGCGGATCAGGTGCGCGCCCATCGCCACCGCCTGCAGCCCGGAGGCGCAGAAGCGGTTGACGGTGGCGCCCGCGATGCCGATCGGCAGCCCGGCGCGCACCACGATCTGCCGGGCGATGTTGCCGCCGGTGACGTATTCCGGATAGCCGCAGCCGAAGATCGCGTCCTCGATCAGGCCTGGATCGATGCCGGCACGCGCGACCGCGGCCTGCGCGACGTGGGCGCCCATCGTCGCCCCGTGGGTGTGGTTGAAGGCGCCGCGGCCGGCCTTGCCGATCGCCGTGCGCGCCGTCGAGACGATGACCGCCTCCCGCATCTCCCGCTCCCCGTTCCGAGCCGCGCCGCGCCGCGCCGCATGACGAGCCGACAGCGCCGTGGTACCACCCGTCCCGCCCCGCCTCAACTTTCGAAACTGCGTTTCGCAAGTTCGAGCATCGAGACTCGCACGACGGGCTTGCGCGCATCATCAAGAATGGAATTCAATTCCGCAAGCGAGCATGCCCGTGCAGGATGCCCATCCGCGCGGTGCGCCGCGGCCCGGCCGCCGATCCTTGCCTCAGCAGAACGGCCGCGATATCGTCCATCTGCAAAACGCCGTTTCGCAAAACGCGAAGCACACCGGACACGCCGAGCCAGCGGCGGCCGACGACACAGGGAGGAAGACCATGACCTTCGAACGGGCGACGACCCGGGCGCTGCTGTGCGCCACGATGCTCCTCACGGCCGGCGCCGCGGCCGCGCAGGACACCGCGCAGGACATCGACCTGCCGAATACCGTCAGCTGGACCGCCTACGACACGGGCTCCGGCGGCTACAATCAGGCCGTGGCCATCGGCTCGGCGCTCCGCAACGCCGCCGGCGTGAGCCTGCGCGTCCTGCCCGGCCGCAACGACGTGGCCCGGCAGGTGCCGCTGCGCGAGCGCCGGGTCGACTTCTCCGCCACCGGCATCGGTGCGAGCTACTTCGCGCAGGAGGCCGTGTTCGAGTTCGGCGCGCGCGAATGGGGTCCGCAGGACGTACGGGTGCTGATCGCCTCCAGCGGCGACGGCAACCTGGGCATCGGCGTCGCCGCCGACACGGGCGTGCGCCTCGTCGAGGACCTGCGCGGCAAGCGCGTGGCGTGGGTGGTCGGCGCGCCGGCGCTGAACCAGAACGTCACGGCGATGCTCGGCTTCGGCGGCCTGACCTGGGACGACGTCGAGCGGGTGGACTTCCCCGGCTTCGGCGCGAGTTGGGAGGGGATCGTCAACGGCCAGGTGGACGCCGCCTTCGCCGCCACCACGTCCGGCCCCGCCTACCAGCTCGAGGCCAGCCCCCGCGGGCTGGCCTGGGTCGAGCTCCCGCACGACCGGGACGAGAGCTGGGCGCGCCTGAAGGAGGCCGCCCCGTTCTTCGAGCGCAACATGGCCACCGAGGGCGCCGGCCTCTCCGCGGAGAATCCCAACGAGGGCGCCGCCTACCCCTACCCGGTCCTGATCGCCTATTCCGACCAGGACGAGGACCTCGTCTACAACATGACGAAGGCCATGGTGGAGCTCTACGACGCGTATGCCGACGACGCCCCCGGCGCCAACGGCTGGGCGCTGGAGCGCCAGAACTTCACCTGGGCCGTGCCCTACCACGAGGGCGCGATCCGCTACTACGAGGAGATCGGCGCCTGGTCGCCGGAGGCGCAGGCGCACAACGATGCCCTGATCGAGCGCCAGCGCGTGCTGCGCGCCGCCTGGGACGAGATCACCGCCCAGGAGATCCCCGACGACGCCTTCCTCGAGCGCTGGATGCGGCTGCGCGCCGAGCGTCTCGAGGAGGCCGGCCTCGACGTCGTCTTCCAGCCCGAGGAAGGCTGAAAGCCGGCGGGCGGCGGGCGCCCGCCCGCTGCCCCTCGAGCTCGAGGAGAAGGCCATGGCCGAGCGTCACAGGGCATCCGACCCCTCGGAGCCGGAGCCGGAGGCGCCGGCGAAAGCGCCCGCCGCGGCGCTCGACGTCGAGCTGCGACGGCGCAGCCTGTCGGGGCCGCTGCGCACCCTCGTCGCCGCGGCCACCGCGGCGGCGGTGTTCCTGGCGGTCAACCAGCTGTTCAACCTGCGGCTCCTCGGCACCACGATGCTGGATCCGCAATACCTCTACCTGCTGGCGCTCGTCTTCCTCGCGGTCACGTTCGTCGTCTTCCCCGCCCATGCCCGCGCGCCCCGCGATCGCGCGCCCTGGTACGACGTCGCGCTGGCGCTCGCCTCGGTGGTGGTGGTCGGCTACTTCGTGTGGACGAGCGAGCAGGCGCTGATGCTCGGCTGGGAGTACGGCGCGCCGCCGATCGCCTTCGCTTTCTCGCTGGCCTTCTGGCTGCTGATCCTGGAGGGGACGCGGCGCACCGGCGGCTGGGTGATCTTCGCGGTCGTCCTCGTCTTCTCGCTCTATCCGACCTTCGCCGACAAGCTGCCGGGCCCGATCATGGGCTTCCGGCAGACCTTCTACGACACGATCGTCTTCCACGTGATCTCGAGCGAGAGCGCGCTCGGCATCCCGATGCGCTCCTTCGGGCAGCTCGTGGTCGGCTTCATCCTGTTCGGGGCGACGCTGCAGTACACGGGCGGCGGGCGCTTCTTCAACGATCTCGCCTTCGCCCTCGTCGGGCGCTTCCGCGGCGGCGCGGGCAAGGTGGCGATCTTCGCCTCGGGCTTCATGGGCTCGATGTCGGGGAGCGTGATCTCCAACGTCCTGATCACGGGCACGGTCACCATCCCGGCGATGAAGCGCTCGGGCTTTCCCGCGCCGGTCGCCGCCGGCACCGAGGCCTGCGCCTCCACGGGCGGCGTGCTGATGCCGCCGGTGATGGGTGCCACCGCCTTCATCATGGCCTCGTTCCTGGGGCGGCCCTACGCCGAGATCGTGCTCGCGGCGGCGATCCCCTCGATCCTGTTCTACTTCGGCATCTTCGTGCAGCTCGACGCCTATGCCGGCAAGAACCGCCTGCGCGGCCTGCCGCGGTCGGAGCTGCCGACGGTGCGCGCCACGCTCGCGCGGGGCTGGCCCTACATCCTCGTCTTCGCGGTGCTGATCTATTTCATGATGGTGCGCCGGCAGGAGACGATCGCGCCCTTCTACGCCACGGCGCTCCTCCTCCTCATCAACCAGCTCTTCCCCTCGACGCGGTTCGACCTGCAGGGCGCGGTCTCGCTCCTCGTCAACGTCGGGCGGGCGCTGGCCGAGCTCGTGGCGCTGCTGCTCGGGGTCGGCCTCGTGGTCGTCGCCTTCTCGGCCACGGGGCTCGCCGGCACGCCCGTCAACGACCTCGTCTTTCTCGCCGGGCGCGAGGCCCTGACGCTCCTCCTGATGGGGGCGCTCCACGCCTTCATCTTCGGCATGGGGGTGACGGTGACG
>JBNPEA010000136.1:0-21381 GCA_051117315.1 Salinarimonas sp.
GTCATCGATCAGCGCCGGCGCTTCACCGAGGCCGTGCTCTCGGGGGTGTCCGCCGGTGTCGTAGAACTCGATGCGCACGGCGTCGTCACCATCATGAACCCCTCCGCCGAGCGGCTGTTCGGCGTGAGCGAGGCCGAGATCGTCGGGCGCCCGGCGGCGGAGGCGCTGCCCGAGCTCGCCGGGCTGGTCGCGACCGCGCGGGCCTCGCGCGCGCGCCTCACCCAGGAGCAGATCGCGATCCAGCGCGGCGGACGCGAGCGCACGGTCGACGTGCGCGTCACCTCCGAGCAGGCACGGGGCGACGAGAAGGGCTTCGTCGTCACCCTCGACGACATCACCGACCTCGTCTCGGCCCAGCGCACCTCGGCCTGGGCCGACGTGGCGCGGCGCATCGCGCACGAGATCAAGAACCCGCTCACGCCGATCCAGCTCTCGGCCGAGCGCATCCGGCGCAAGTACGGCAAGGTCATCACCGAGGACCGCGCCGTGTTCGACCAGTGCACCGACACGATCGTGCGCCAGGTCGACGACATCAAGCGCATGGTGGACGAGTTCTCCTCCTTCGCACGCATGCCCAAGCCGACGCTCGTCGGCAACGAGGATCTCGGCGGCACGGTGCGCCAGGCGGTGTTCATGCTGCGGATCGCGCATCCCGACATCGCCTTCGTCGACGAGATGCCGGACGAGCCGATCGCCGCGCGTTTCGACCGCCGGCTCGTCTCGCAGGCGGTGACGAACATCCTCAAGAACGCGGCGGAGGCGCTGGCCGAATCGGCGGAGGTCGCGCCCGGCGAGGGCCGCATCGTGGTCTCGGTGCGGCATCTGGACGGGATCGTCGCGATCGACGTCGTCGACAACGGCCGTGGCTTCCCCGTCGAGAACCGGCACCGGCTGCTGGAGCCGTACATGACCACCCGCGAGAAGGGCACCGGCCTCGGCCTGCCGATCGTCGCGAAGATCTTCGAGGAGCACGGCGGCGGCGTCGAGCTCCTCGACAACCCGGAAGGCCGGGGCGCCTGGGTGCGCCTCTGGTTCCCGGCCGAGCCCGCGCCCGGCGCGGGCGCAGACGCGAACAGCGCCGAGACGGCGCAAGCTTCGGGGGCGACATCGCCATGAGCGCCGACATCCTCATCGTCGACGACGAGACCGACATCCGCGAGCTCGTCGCGGGCATCCTGGAGGACGAGGGGCACCGCTGCCGCACGGCGGGCGGTTCCGACGAGGCGCTCTCCGCCATCGAGAGCCGGCGCCCGCACCTCGTCTTCCTCGACATCTGGCTGCAGGGCTCTCGGCTGGACGGGCTGCAGGTGCTCGAGCAGGTCAAGGCGAGCCATCCCGAGCTGCCGGTCGTCATGATCTCGGGCCACGGCAACATCGAGACCGCGGTCTCGGCGATCAAGCTCGGCGCCTACGACTTCATCGAGAAGCCGTTCAAGGCCGATCGCCTCGTTCTCGTCGCCGAGCGTGCCCTCGAGGCATCGCGGCTCAAGCGCGAGGTGCGCGAGCTCAAGGCACGCTCGGCCCAGGCGAGCCGCATCTGCGGCCGGTCGCCGCCGATCAACCAGCTGCGCCAGACCATCGAACGGGTGGCGCCGACCAACGCCCGCGTCCTCGTGACCGGGGCGCCCGGGTCCGGCAAGGAGCTCGTCGCGCGCACGGTGCACGGCCTCTCCACGCGCGCCAACGGACCCTTCGTGGTGATCAACGCGGCGACGATCACCCCGGCGACGATGGAGGCCGAGCTCTTCGGCATCGAGTCGGGGGAGGCGCGCGAGCGCCGCGTCGGCGCCCTGGAGGAGGCGCACGGCGGCACGCTCTACATCGACGAGATCGCCGACTTCCCCAGGGAGACGCAGGCGCGCATCCTGCGCGTGCTCGTCGAGCAGAACTTCCAGCGAGTCGGCGGCTCCACGCGCGTGCACGTCGACGTCCGCATCGTCTCGTCCTCGAGCCGCGACCTCGCCGCCGAGATCGGCGCGGGGCGGTTGCGGGAGGACCTGTTCCACCGCCTCTCCGTCGTGCCGATCCGCGTGCCGTCGCTGGCCGAGCGGCGGGAGGACGTCCCGGAGCTGATCGCCTTCTTCATGGAGCAGATCTCGCGGGCGACGGGCCTCGCGCCCCGGCGCATCGGCCACGACGCGCTCGCCGTGCTGCAGTCGCACGACTGGCCGGGCAACGTGCGCCAGCTGCGCAACAACGTCGAGCGGCTGATGATTCTCGCCAGCGGCGACGCCGAGACCGAGATCTCGGCGGACATGCTGCCCGCCGAGGTCGGCGCGCTGGTCCCTGCGACGCCGAGCGGGGCGGGCGGCGAGAAGCTGATGAGCCTGCCGCTGCGGGACGCGCGGGAGATCTTCGAGCGCGAGTACCTGATGGCCCAGATCGCGCGCTTCTCCGGAAACATCTCGCGCACGGCGGAGTTCATCGGCATGGAGCGCTCGGCGCTCCACCGCAAGCTCAAGTCGCTCGGCGTGCATGCCTGAGGTCCCCAACACCCCTGCGTGGTTATACGTGCGAAAAAGCGCGTAGGAACCTTCGGGGGGCTTGCCTTGACGCGGCCTCCCATCTGTAATGGGAGATGCCGGTTCAGGGCCGCTGTCACGCGGCCGATCTAATCTCCATGGCTCCTGACTTCCAAGACCGGCGGCGGCAGGGTGGCGAGGCAAACTCATGGCGGGCGAGCGCGCGCAAAATCTCCAGGACACGTTCCTCAATCACGTGCGGAAGCAGAAGGTCCCATTGACCATCTTCCTCGTGAACGGCGTGAAGCTCCAGGGCGTTGTGACATGGTTCGATAACTTCTGCGTCCTGCTGCGCCGAGATGGTCACTCACAGCTCGTCTACAAGCACGCGATCTCCACGATCATGCCGGGTCAGCAGATCCAGCTGTTCGAGCAGAACGACGAGGCCGCCGAGAAAGGCTGACCCGTGAGCGAGGCGAACACGCCCGTCGAGGAGCGGCTCAGGCGTCTCGCCGAGCCCGAGAAGGAGGTCGCCTCGGGAACGCCGACGCTCGTCGTCGGCCCGTACCCGACGCGTCGCCGCTCGAGCGGGGACGCCGACGGCTCGGCGCAGAACCCCCGCGCCTTCGAGTCGCGGCTCGAGGAGGCCGCGGGCCTCGCCGGCGCCATCGACCTGCACGTCGTCGAGGCCTTCGTGACGCCGCTCGCGGCGCCGCGTCCCGCGACCTATCTCGGCAAGGGCAAGGTCGAGGAGATCAAGGGCGTCGTCGCGGCGCACGAGATCCGCCTCGTGGTGATGGACTGCGCGCTCTCGCCGGTGCAGCAGCGCAATCTCGAGAAGCAGTGGGGCGCCAAGGTCATCGACCGCACCGGGCTCATCCTCGAGATCTTCGGGCGCCGGGCGCGCACCAAGGAAGGCACGCTGCAGGTCGAGCTGGCGCATCTCAACTACCAGAAGAGCCGTCTCGTGCGCTCCTGGACACACCTCGAGCGCCAGCGGGGCGGCTACGGCTTCCTCGGCGGCCCGGGCGAGACGCAGATCGAGGCCGACCGCCGACAGATCCAGGAGCGGATGACGCGCATCGAGCGCGACCTCGAGACGGTGACGCGCACCCGCACCCTTCACCGCACCTCGCGGCGGCGCGTGCCCTATCCGATCATCGCGCTCGTCGGCTACACGAACGCCGGCAAGTCGACGCTGTTCAACCGCATGACCCGTGCCGAGGTGATGGCGGAGAACATGCTGTTCGCCACCCTCGACCCGACCTCGCGGGCGATCGCGCTGCCCCACGGCGAGAAGGCGATCCTGTCGGACACGGTGGGCTTCATCTCCGACCTGCCGACCATGCTCGTCGCCGCCTTCCGCGCCACGCTCGAGGACGTGATCGAGGCCGACGTGCTGCTGCACGTGCGCGACGTCTCGCACGGAGAGACCGCCGCCCAGGCCGAGGACGTGGCCCGCGTGCTGCGCGACCTCGACATCGATCCCGACGACCGCTCCCGCATCGTCGAGGTCTGGAACAAGGCCGACCTGATCGACGCCGACGAGCGGGCGCGGCTCGAGGCCGTCATCGCCCGCATGGACCCGCTCGAGCGACCCGCGCTCGTGTCGGCGGTGACGGGGGAGGGGATCGAGGAGCTGCTGCGCGTCGTCGAGGATCGCATCGCCCGCGACCGCCCGACCTATGCCGTGACCCTCGACCCCGGCGACGGGGCGGGCGTGCACTGGCTCTACGAGCAGGCGGAGATCTTCGAGCGGCACGACCGCGAGGACCGGGTCGACTTCGTGGTACGCATCGCCGCCGAGAAGGAGCCGCGCTTCCTCCAGCGCTTCCCCAGGGCGCGCCGCGCCGCGGCGGCCTGAGCCGGCGGGCGTTTCGCGGCCGGGTTAATCGATCCTTCACCATCGCCGCCGACGATCGCGCCATGGTCGTCAAGAAACGCCTCCGCGCCGTCCTGATTCCGCTCGTGCTCTACGGAGTGTCGGGGCTCGCGGTCGGCTATTTCGTGCATCATGCGCAGTCCGGCCAGCGGGGGCTCGACGCCAACCGCGAGCTGCAGGCGGAGCGGGCGCGGATCGCCGCGACCCTGACGGCGCTCACCCGCGAGCGCACCGAGTGGGAGCACCGCATCGCGCTGGTGCGGGCCGAGCAGATCGATCGCGACCTGCTGGAGGAGCAGGCACGGCTCATGCTCGGGCGTGTGCACGCAAACGACGTGGTGATCATTCTCGGCCGGGACGGCGCCGATGCGCCCCCGCGCACGGAAGGTTCGATCAACTGAAATTCAGTTGATCAGAAAAATTCCTTATGTACTAGGAACATGATGGGAGGCCGCGACGACTCCGCACGGACTCTTGCGCTCTCGCTTTCCCACTTTAGTTGGGCTAAGACATGGCGTGAGGATAACGTCTCGGAGGTGTGCATGGCCACGGCCGCGCGTCGGACGCAGGGTGCGTCCGCTTCTGCCAAGCCCGCTGCAGCGAAGTCCCCGGCTAAGGGGCGTGCGGCGAAGGGCACGGCGAACAACGCTCCCACCCTGTCGAAGGAGGAGGAGCTCCACGCCTATCGCGAGATGCTGCTGATCCGCCGCTTCGAGGAGAAGGCGGGCCAGATGTACGGCATGGGCCTGATCGGCGGCTTCTGCCACCTCTACATCGGCCAGGAGGCCGTGGTGGTGGGCATGCAGATGGCGTCGGAGGACGGGGATCAGGTGATCACCGGCTATCGCGACCACGGCCACATGCTGGTCACGGGCATGGACCCCAAGGGGGTGCTCGCCGAGCTCACGGGTCGCCAGGGCGGCTACTCGAAGGGCAAGGGCGGCTCGATGCACATGTTCTCCAAGGAGAAGAACTTCTACGGAGGGCACGGCATCGTCGGCGCGCAGGTGCCGCTCGGCACCGGCATCGCCTTCGCCAACCGCTATCGCGGCGAGAACCGCGTCAGCATGGTCTATTTCGGCGACGGTGCGGCGAACCAGGGCCAGGTCTACGAGAGCTTCAACATGGCGGCGCTCTGGAAGCTGCCCGTCGTGTACGTGATCGAGAACAACCGGTACGCCATGGGCACGTCGGTGACGCGCTCGGCCGCGCAGTCGGACTTCTCCAAGCGCGGGCTCTCCTTCGGCATCCCCGGCGAGCAGGTCGACGGGATGGACATCCGCGCTGTCAAGGACGCAGGTGCGCGCGCCATCGAGCACGCCCGCTCCGGCGAGGGGCCGTTCATCCTCGAGATGCTGACGTACCGCTACCGCGGCCACTCGATGTCGGACCCGGCGAAGTACCGCACCAAGGACGAGGTCTCGCGCATGCGCGAGGAGCACGATCCCATCGAGCAGGTGCGCCGGCGCCTGATCGGTGAGTTCGGCGTGCCCGAGGACGAGCTCAAGGGCGTCGACGGGCAGATCCGCAAGATCGTCAACGAGGCGGCGGACTTCGCCACCAACGACGCCGAGCCCGATCCCTCCGAGCTGTTCACCGACATCCTGCACTGATCCTCCTTTCTCTCCCGGCAGCGCGCCCCTGCCCGGCGGGGCGCGTCGCTGCCGTCGACCGAAGAGCGCTGGTCCATGCCCATCGACGTCCTGATGCCCGCCCTCTCCCCGACCATGGAGCAGGGCAAGCTCGCCAAGTGGCTCAAGAAGGAAGGTGATACGGTCAAATCCGGCGACATCCTCGCCGAGATCGAGACCGACAAGGCGACGATGGAGGTCGAGGCGGTGGACGAAGGTGTCCTCGCCAAGATCCTCGTCGCCGAGGACACCGACAACGTCGCCGTCAACACGCCGATCGCGATCATCGCGGAGGAGGGCGAGGACGTCTCCGCGGCGGCCTCGGCCGGCCCGTCGGCGGCCGCGCCGGCCCCCGCGCCCGAGCCCGCCGGAGGCGCTCCCGCGCAGATGGCGGCGGAAGGCATGGCGGCCGAGCCCGCGGGCGCCGGCCCGACGGCGGCGACCGCGCCGGTGGCCCGCCCCGCCGCGCCCGCGGTGATGCGCCCGCAGGCGGTCTACGACGCCACGCAGGAGATTCCGGCCGGCACCGAGATGGTGACGACCACCGTCCGTGAGGCGCTGCGCGACGCCATGGCCGAGGAGATGCGCCGCGACGAGGGCGTCTTCGTCATGGGCGAGGAGGTCGCCGAGTACCAGGGCGCCTACAAGGTCACGCAGGGCCTGCTGCAGGAGTTCGGCGGCCGCCGCGTCGTCGACACGCCGATCACCGAGCACGGCTTCGCCGGGCTCGGCGTCGGCGCCGCCTTCTCGGGCCTGCGGCCGATCGTCGAGTTCATGACCTTCAACTTCGCCATGCAGGCGATCGACCAGATCATCAACTCGGCGGCGAAGACCCTCTACATGTCCGGCGGCCAGCTCGGCGCGCCGATCGTCTTCCGCGGCCCCAACGGCGCCGCCTCCCGCGTCGGCGCCCAGCACAGCCACGACTACGCCGCCTGGTACTCGAACGTGCCGGGCCTCAAGGTGGTGATGCCCTACACCGCGGCGGACGCGAAGGGCCTGCTCAAGAGCGCCATCCGCGACCCGAACCCGGTGATCTTCCTCGAGAACGAGATCCTCTACGGGCAGTCGTTCCCGGTGCCGAAGCTCGACGACTTCACGATCCCGATCGGCAAGGCCAAGATCCATCGCGAGGGCACGGACTGCACGATCGTCGCCTTCGGCATCGGCATGACCTACGCGCTCAAGGCCGCGCACGAGCTGGAAGGCGAGGGGATCTCCTGCGAGATCGTCGACCTGCGCACCATCCGCCCGATGGACTCGGAGACGGTGGTCGCCTCGGTGATGAAGACCGGGCGCTGCGTGTGCGTCGAGGAGGGCTTCCCGCAGTCGGGCGTCTCCGCCGAGATCGCGACGCGCGTCCAGGCCGACGCCTTCGACTATCTCGACGCGCCGGTCGCCCGCGTCACCGGCAAGGACGTGCCGATGCCCTACGCGGCCAACCTCGAGAAGCTCGCGCTGCCGTCGGTGGCCGAGGTGGTGCAGGCGGTGAAGGCCGTCTGCTACCGCTGAGCGGGGAGGGCGCGGCATGGCCGGGGACGACGACACCCCGCTCTTCCACGAGCTCGAGGTTCCACCCGACGTCCGCCTGAAGGGCGGCCACGAGGTGCTGCGCGCGAGTGTCGTCGAGGGCGCGGTCTCGGTGGCTCTGCGTCGCTCCTTCGACGATCCCTTCACCTGGGGCGTGCTCCTCGTCGACCTCGCCCGACACGCCTCGCGCGTCTACGCCCTCGAGACCGACATGAGCGAGGAGGAGGCCCTCGCCCAGATCCGCGCCGGCATCGAGGCCGAGCTCGACACTCCCACCGATCCCGGCACCACCGGCGCCGTGAACTGATTTTCTCGTTCAAGCTCAGGATCCAGCGACGATGCCCATCAACATCCTGATGCCCGCCCTGTCCCCCACGATGGAGAAGGGCAACCTCGCCAAGTGGCTCAAGAAGGAAGGCGACACGGTCAAGTCCGGCGACATCCTCGCCGAGATCGAGACCGACAAGGCCACGATGGAGGTCGAGGCCGTCGACGAGGGCGTGCTCGCGAAGATCGTGGTTCCGGAAGGCACGGCGGACGTGCCGGTGAACGACGTGATCGCCGTGATCGCCGAGGAAGGCGAGGACCCCAAGAGCATCCAGGCGCCGGCTTCCGGCGGTGCGCCGGCGGCTCCCGAGCCGAAGCCAGAGCCGGCCCCCGCGCCGTCCGCGCCGCAGGCGAACACGACGACGGCGGGCGGCGGCGAGGCCGGCCACATGTCCTACGCCCGCGTGAACGAGGCGCCCGGCGGCACGCCGGCCCCCGCCCAGGCTCCCGCTTCGGCCCCCGCGGCCGCGCCGTCGGGCGGGGGTCTCTTCGCCTGGCGGCTGGCCAGGGGCACCGCAAAGGAAGGCGTGCTCGATCTCGCCGGAGTGCAGGGCTCGGGCCCGCACGGGCGCATCATCGAGCGCGACGTCAAGGCGGCGCTCGCCGCCGGCCCGGCGAAGGCCGCGGCGCCCCGCGAGGCCGCCGACGCCATGCCGCAGAAGGCCGTGCCGACGCCACCGGCCGCCACCGCCGGCGCGACCATGGCGCAGGGCCTCAAGACCGACCAGGTCAAGGCGATGTTCCCGGCGGATTCCTACGAGGAAGTCCAGCTCGACGGCATGCGCAAGACCATCGCCAAGCGCCTGCTCGAGTCGAAGCAGACGATCCCGCACTTCTACCTGACGATCGACGTCGAGCTCGACGCGGCGCTTGCGCTGCGCGCCCAGCTCAACGCCGCCGCGCCGGTGAAGGACGGCAAGCCCGCCTACAAGCTCTCGGTCAACGATTTCGTCATCAAGGCGCTCGCGCTCGCGCTCCAGCGCGTGCCGAACGCCAATGCCGTGTGGGCCGAGGACCGGATCCTGAAGTTCAGGCACTCCGACGTCGGCGTCGCGGTGGCGATCGAGGGCGGGCTGTTCACGCCGGTGATCCGCAAGGCCGAGACCAAGACGCTGTCCGCCATCTCCGCCGAGATGAAGGACCTCGCCGGCCGCGCGCGGGTGAAGAAGCTCAAGCCGGAGGAATACACCGGCGGCACCACAGCGGTGTCGAACCTCGGCATGTTCGGCATCCGCGAGTTCTCCGCCGTGATCAACCCGCCCCACGCCACCATCATGGCGGTGGGCGCGGGCCAGCAGCGGGTCGTGGTCAAGGACGACGCGCCGGCGGTGGTGCAGGCGATGACGGTCACCCTGTCCTGCGACCACCGCGTCGTCGACGGCGCGCTGGGAGCCGAGCTGCTGGCGGCGTTCAAGGGGCTGATCGAGAGCCCGATGGGGATGCTGGTGTGAGGTGACTTCGGGGCGCGGTGGGACGAGGCGACGGTCTGGAAGAGGATTGGCGCGGGGCCGGTGATCGATCCGGTCAAGGGCGCTGCATCGAGGGCGATATCGTCCTTTGGCACCCCCACCCCCGGCCCCTCCCCACAAGGGGGAGGGGAGACGGTCTGCGTCCGTCAGGTCTGTCCAGGCTGTCTCGATGCGCGATGCGAGACACCTTCCTTCCCCCTTGTGGGGAAGGTGCCCCCGAAGGGGGCGGATGGGGGTCGTGATGCAGCGCTCTCGGGTTCGGGTCGGCACAGGTGCCGGCGCAGGGCTATACGCCCACGAGATCGCATGGGCACGAGATCGCATGGGCACGAGATCGCACGGGGAGGAAAGCGGCATGGCTTGGAACCAGCCTCCAGCGAGAACGGCATCGGCGGCCGCCCGCCGGGCCGCGGGTCCGCTGCGTCGCCGCCTGAGCCCGGCCGAGAAGCGCCTGTGGTGGCATCTCCGACACCGTCTTCCGCTCGAGGGGACTCACTTCCGCAGGCAGGTCGCCCTGGGCGCCTACGTCGTCGATTTCTGCTGCCTGAAGCACAGGCTCGTCATCGAGGTGGACGGTACGAGCCACTCCTACGACGCGCAGCAGGCGCGTGACGCGAACCGTGACCGGGCGCTGGAAGCGGACGGCTTTCGTGTTCTTCGCTTCACGAACGACATGGTGCTGCGAGAGCCCGAGGTCGTGATCGACACCGTCTGCGCCGTGCTGAAGGAGGGCCTTCCCGCTGATGCCTGACGCCGCGACCCTCGCCGCCACCCTGCGCCCTGCCACACCCGCGGACGCGCGCGACGTCGCGGTCCTGTGGGACGTCGCCAACGCGGGCCACGTGGCGAGCGTGTTCGCGCGCGACGTGCGGGGCGGGCGCTCCTGGCTCGATGCCGCCGCGGCGGAGATTGCCCGGCCCTCGGGCGAGATGTCGTGGCGGAACGCCGTCGTCGCCGAGGCGGGCGGCGCCGTCGTGGGCGCGCTGGTGGCACTGAAGCTGACGCGCCGGATCGGCAGGCTCGCCCTCCTGCGCCTGCCGCCGGACCAGCGCTCGCACTACGAGCTCCTGGCGACGGTGCACGGCGCCTACCTCCTGCGCGACCTCGCCGTGCTCCCGGAGCATCGCGGGCGCGGCATCGGCGCGGCGCTGATCGATGCCGGCATCGCGCGCGCCCGCGCCGCCGGCTGCGACCGGCTCGCCATCACCACGCACGAGACAAATACCGCCTTCCGCGCCCACCTGGCGCGCCGCGGATTCTCCGAGATCGACGCCCGGCCGGTGCGCCAGCACGCCCGCTACGCGCCGGACAGCCGCTGGATCCTGCTGACCTGCCCCGTCGAGGGCGCCTGACCGTAGACGAGAGAGACCTCACCATGGCCGACACCTACGACGTGATCATCATCGGCGCCGGTCCCGGCGGCTACGTGGCCGCGATCCGCGCGGCGCAGCTCGGGATGAAGGCCGCCGTCGTCGACCGCGAGCATCTCGGCGGCATCTGCCTGAACTGGGGCTGCATCCCGACGAAGGCGCTGCTGCGCTCGGCCGAGATCTTCCACTACATGTCGCATGCCGGCGACTATGGGCTGTCCGCGCAGGGCGTCTCCTTCGACATCGGCGCGGTGGTGAAGCGCTCGCGCGGGGTCTCGGGCCGGCTCAACGGCGGCGTCGGCATGCTGCTCAAGAAGAACAAGGTCGACGTGATCTGGGGCGAGGGGTCGATCGCCAAGGCGGGCGAGGTCGTCGTGAAGCCCGCCACGAAGTCCGTCGAGGGCCCGCCCGCCCCCGCGCCGAAGGGCGCGCTCGGGCCGGGCAGCTACAAGGCCAAGCACATCATCGTCGCCACCGGCGCGCGCCCGCGCGTGCTCCCGGGCATCGAGCCGGACAAGAACCTGATCTGGACCTATTTCGAGGCGATGGTGCCGAAAGAGATGCCGAAGTCGCTCCTCGTCATGGGCTCGGGCGCCATCGGCATGGAATTCGCCTCGTTCTACCGCACGATGGGTGCGGAGGTCACCGTCGTCGAGGTCATGGCGCAGATCCTGCCCGTCGAGGACGCCGAGATCGCCGGGATGGCGAGGAAGCGCTTCGAGAAGCAGGGCATCAAGATCCTCACCGGCGCGAAGGTCGCGAAGGTCGAGAAGGGCGCGAGCTCGGTCACCGCCACGATCGAGGACGGCAAGGGCGGCACGCAGACGATCACGGCCGACAAGCTGATCTCGGCCGTCGGCGTCGTCGGCAACGTCGAGGGCCTCGGGCTCGAGGCGCTCGGCGTCAAGATGGAGCGTGGCATCGTCGCCACCGACGGGCTCGGGCGTACCAACGTGCCGGGGATCTACGCCATCGGCGACGTCGCCGGCCCGCCCATGCTCGCCCACAAGGCAGAGCACGAGGGCGTCATCTGCGTCGAGACGATCGCCGGCCTGCACGCCCACCCGATGGACAAGGGCATGATCCCGGGCTGCACCTACTGCCATCCGCAGGTCGCGTCGGTCGGCCTCACCGAGGCCAAGGCGAAGGAGCAGGGCCTCCAGGTCAAGGTCGGCCGCTTCCCCTTCGCCGGCAACGGCAAGGCCATCGCGCTCGGCGAGCCCGAGGGCATGGTCAAGACCATCTTCGACGCCAAGACGGGCAAGCTGCTCGGCGCCCACATGATCGGCGCGGAGGTGACCGAGCTGATCCAGGGCTACGTCGTGGCCATGAACCTCGAGACCACCGAGGAAGAGCTGATGCACACGGTCTTCCCGCATCCGACGCTGTCGGAGATGATGCACGAGAGCGTGCTGGATGCGTATGGACGGGTGATTCATTCGTGAGCCCGGAACGAGGAGGCCCCATGCCCGAACCCGGTCCCCCGCGCGATGGCGCGGCCGACACGCGGCGCATGAAGGCCGTCTTCGTCGCGGCGGCCTCGCTCGCCTTCGCGACGGCGCCGCTGGCGTTTCCCTTCGCCGGATTCGACCCGGACCTGTTTCCCGTGCCGCAGGTCGATCCGCCGGTGCAGCCGGCTGGCTATGCCTTCGCGATCTGGGGGGCGATCTACCTGTGGCTGCTGACGTCCGCCGCCTTCGGCCTCGTGCGCCGCGGGGACGATCCGGCATGGGACCGGCCGCGCTGGCCGCTCGCCGGCAGCCTCGTCGTCGGCGCGGCCTGGCTGGCGGTGGCGCAGGTGAGCGCCGTCTGGGCCGCGGTGCTGATCTGGGTGATGCTGATCCTCGCCCTCGTGGCGCTCGCGCGATCCCCTCGGGAGGACCGCTGGCTGCTGCGCGTGCCGTTGGCGCTCTATGCCGGCTGGCTCACCGCGGCGTCGTGGGTCGCTGTCGGGCTCGTCGGGGCGGGGTACGCGCTCTGGCTCGGCCCGGTGGGCTGGGCGTTCGCCTGCCTGATCGGCGCGCTCGTCACGGCAGGCGTGGTGCTCGCGCGCGTGCCCGCCATCCCGTTCTATGCCGTCTCCGTGACGTGGGCCCTCGTCGCGGTCGCGGTCGCGAACTGGGGGGAAGCCTGGAGCGTGGTCGCGCTCGCGCTTCTCGGCGCCGCGGCCGTGGCCGCCCTCGGCTATCGCAGCGCGCTCGCCTGATCCGACGCGTCACGCGACGCGATCGCCGACGCCCGCCTCGACACTTGCGTCCCCGCCGCGCCTCGGCTTAACCAACCGCCATCTTCAACGGGGGCGATGATCATGAAGTCGAGGACCTTGGCGCTCGCGGTGCCTGCCCTCGCGGTGCTCGCGATCGGTCTGTCCGGCTGCGCGACGATCACCCGCGAGGAATGCCGGGCGGACGATTGGTCCAGCATCGGGCAGCGGGACGGAGCGGAGGGTCACGCGCCCTCGCGGCTGGAGAGCCATGCGCGGGTGTGCGCCAACTTCGACATCGTGCCGGACGTCGCGGCCTATCGCAGCGGCTGGGATTCGGGCGTGCTGCTGTACTGCACGCCGCAGAACGGCTTCGCCACCGGCCGCGAGAACGACAGCTATCACGGCCTCTGCCCGGCGAGCGTCACGGGCCCCTTCCTCGAGGGGCGCGAGATCGGCGGGCGTCTGGGGGCCGCCGAGCGGCGCGTCGCCTCCGCCGAGAGCCGGCTGCGCAACGGCGAGAGCGAGCGCGATCGGCTGCGCCGGCGCATGGACGAGCTGCGCGACGACCGGACCCTCTCGGCGACCGATCGGCGCGATCGGATCGAGGAGATCCGAGACCGCATCGACGACCTGCGCTGGGACATGGACCAGGCGCGCTTCGACCTGCAGCAGGCCGGCGCCGCGCTCCCCGCGGCGCAGGCGCAGGCCCAGCGCTTCTTCGAGCGCTACGCCCGCGGGCAATGATCCGCTCTTCGCCTGCGGCGGAACGCCCGCACGAGGCCGGGCGTTACGGCCACGATCATCATCGATCGGGGAGCTGAAATTCCATGTCCATCATCGCCTGGATCGTCGTCGGCATCATTGCCGGCTTCATCGCCGAGAAGATCACCGGCCGCGACCACGGTCTCCTGACCAACCTGATCGTCGGCATCATCGGCGCCTTCGTCGGCGGCTTTCTCGCCTCGCTGCTCGGGTTCGAGTTCCGCGAGGGCTTCAACATCGCCTCCATCGTGGTGGCGACGATCGGCGCCATCGTGTTCCTCTGGATCCTCGGGCTGATCAAGGGCCGGCGCACACGCTGATCCGCGCGAGGCGCGCGCCCACCCGTGCTGCGCGCGCCCGGATCCGCGCGACGCGCGCTTTCGGCAGGGCTGCCCTGCGGCCGCCGGCTGCGGTGCGCTGCCGCGTGGGATTTGCGTCTTCGCCCGCGAGGCCCTAGATCAGGTCGCAGATGAGTTCCGCGCGCGATCGGATGCGCGGCCAGCCGGATCGGGAGAGCATGACCGTCGTTCTCGACCTCCTCGCCAAGGACACCCGCCCGCGTCATCCCGAGAAGGCGCATCGGCCCGACCAGCCGCTCCAGCGCAAGCCGGACTGGATCCGCGTCAAGGCGCCGGGCTCCCCCGGCTGGGCGGAGACGAAACGGATCGTCAAGGAGAACGGGCTCGTCACGGTCTGCGAGGAGGCCGGGTGCCCGAACGTGGGCGAGTGCTGGACGAAGAAGCACGCCACCTTCATGATCATGGGCGACACGTGCACCCGCGCCTGCGCCTTCTGCAACGTCAAGACCGGGCTGCCCGAGGCGCTCGACGCCCGAGAGCCCGAGCACATCGCGGTCGCGGTGGAGAAGCTCGGCCTCGAGCACGTGGTGATCACGTCGGTCGACCGCGACGACCTCGCGGACGGCGGCGCCGAGCACTTCGCCCAGGTGATCGGCGCGATCCGCGCCCGCTCGCCCAACACCACGATCGAGGTGCTCACCCCGGACTTCCTGAGGAAGCCCGGCGCTCTCGAGGTGGTGGTGAAGGCGCGGCCCGACGTGTTCAACCACAATCTCGAGACGGTGCCGTCGAAGTACCTGAAGGTGCGCCCCGGCGCGCGCTACTTCCATTCGATCCGGCTGCTGCAGCAGGTCAAGGAGCTCGACCCGACGATCTTCACCAAGTCCGGCATCATGGTCGGGCTCGGCGAGGAGCGTAACGAGGTGCTCCAGCTGATGGACGACCTGCGCTCGGGCGGGGTCGACTTCATGACCATCGGCCAGTACCTGCAGCCGACCCGCAAGCACCACCCGGTGATCCGCTACGTGACGCCCGACGAGTTCAAGGCCTACCAGACCACTGCCTACGCGAAAGGCTTTCTGCTCGTTTCCGCGTCACCGCTGACGCGCTCCTCCTACCATGCGGGCGACGACTTCGCGCGGCTCAAGGCCGCGCGGCTCGCCAAGCTCGGTCGCTGACACGTCCCCGCCATGCCGTCCTTTCGCACCACACGCCGGGTCCGGCACACGCCGGCGGAGATGTTCGCCCTCGTCGCCGACGTGGAGCAGTACCCGAAGTTCGTCCCGCTCTGCGAGGATCTCAAGGTCCGCCGCACGGTGCAGAGCGGGGAGGGCGTGGAGACGCTCGTCGCCGACATGACGGTCGGCTACAAGCGCATCCACGAGAGCTTCACGAGCCGCGTCACCCTCGATCGCGCGCGCATGCGCATCGACGTCGAGTACGTCAACGGCCCGTTCCGCTACATGGAGAACCGTTGGACCTTCAAGCCGGCGGGCGAGGGCGCCTGCGACGTCGAGTTCTACATCAACTACGAGTTCAAGAGCTTCGCGTTGGGCATGCTGATGGGCACGATGTTCGACCGCGCCTTCCGCAAGTTCTCCGACGCGTTCGAGGAGCGGGCCGACGCGATCTACGGGTGAGCCGCTGCGATACCGGCTCGCGTCGAGCCCGCCATCGCCGGCGCGCCACGCCTCCCATCGCGATGACCCGCCCGCCACACCCCTCTCCGCAGGGAGAGGGGACCCGCGACCCACGCATCGCGACCGGCTTCACCCGTCCCGCAACGCCGCCTCCAGCATCCCCAGCGCGTCCGCCACGGTGCGCAGCCGCACCATCGACCGGCCCAGGTCGCCGTAGCGCATCTCCAGATGCCGCGTTCCGCCGCCGCGGCGCGCGCAGGCGAGGTGGACGAGGCCCACGGGCTTCTCGGCCGAGCCGCCGCCGGGACCGGCGATGCCCGTCACCGAGACGGCGACGTCGGCGCGCGAGGCCGCGAGCGCGCCCTCGGCCATGGCGCGGGCGGTCTCCTCGCTGACCGCGCCCCGGGCGGCGATGACCTCGGCCGGGACGCCGAGGCACTCGGTCTTCGCCTCGTTGGAATAGGTGACGAAGCCGCGCTCCACGGCGCGCGAGGAGCCCGGGATGTCGGTGAGCAGCGCCGCGATCAGGCCGCCCGTGCAGCTCTCGGCGGTGACGATGGTCGTCCCCGCCGCGGCATAGGCGTCGAGGAGCGCGGTCGCGCGCGCGCGCATCTCGTCGGGAAAGATCACGCCACGCCCTCCGGAAGCCGGATCGTCGCCGCCGCCTGGGCGGCGATGCCCTCGCGACGGCCGGTGAAGCCGAGGCGCTCCGTCGTCGTCGCCTTGATCGAGACGCGGGCGATCGGCACGTCCGCGGCCCGCGCGATCGCCTCGCGCATGGCCTCGCGGTGCGGGCCGACCTTCGGCGCCTCCGCCAGGATCGTCGCGTCGAGGAGGTCGATCACGCCGCCCTGCGCGCGCACCCGCTCGGCCGCGAAGGCGAGGAAGCGGTCCGAGGAGGCGTTCCTCCATTGCGGGTCGGAGGGCGGGAAATGCGTGCCGATGTCGCCCTCGGCCAGCGCGCCGAGGAGCGCGTCGGTCAGCGCGTGCAGCACCACGTCCCCGTCGGAATGGGCCAGCACGCCGCGATCGTGCGCGATCCGCACGCCGCCGAGCCAGAGGTGGTCGCCTTCGGCGAAGGCGTGAACGTCGAAGCCGGTGCCGAGCCGGGTGATCATGCGCGTCTCCCCGCCGCCCGTCGCGGCGAAATCCTCCGGGCGGGTGAGCTTGACGTTGCCCGGCTCGCCCTCGAACACGGTGACGGCGTGCCCCGCCCATTCCATCAGGGCGCCGTCGTCGGTGAAGTCGTCGCGGCAGGCCGCCGCGGCGGCCGCGCGGTGGGCCTCGTGCAGCGGGTCGAACCGGAAGGCCTGCGGCGTCTGCACGGCGCGCAGGCTCGCCCGCGGCGGGGTCTCGACGACCCGCCCTGCGGCGTCGACCCGCTTGACCGTGTCGACCAGCGGGATGCCGGGGATCGCGGCCCCGGTCTCCTGCGCCGCGGCGACGGCGCGATCGATCAGGGCGGGCGTCAGGAAGGGCCGGGCGGCGTCGTGCACCAGCACGATCTGCGGCGCGCCGAGCTCGGCCAGGCGGGCGAGGCCGCTCGCGACCGAGGCCTGGCGCGTCTCCCCGCCCGCGACCGGGGAGGCGAGCTTCGCGCGCGCGGCCGGCTCCAGCGCGGCGACGACGCGGGCGTAGAAGTCGCCGTCGTCGCGGTGGGTGACGACGAGGATGCGATCGATCGTCTCATGCGCGCCGAAGATGGCGAGCACGCGGCCCAGTACGCTCGAGCCGCCGAGGAGGCGATACTGCTTGGGATCGCCCGTTCCGGCGCGGGTGCCGCGGCCCGCGGCGACGATGAGGGCGGCGATGCGAGGCTGTGCGGACACGGGGGTTCCTGATCGGGCTGTCACACGGATGTGGTGATAGAGAAAGCCCGCCCCGGAGGCAAACCGTGCCGCGCGCGAGGCGCTTCGCACGCGGTCGCTTTCGCGCACTTGCCAATTTCGCAGGCTTGTCTAATTGTTGAGCACAATGACGATGCAGCAGAATCCTTCTCCGGCGCCCCAGGCCGATGCGGACATCGCCTGGCGGATCGGCCCGGTGCCGGTCCCCCGCCGCACGGTGCTCGCGCCGATGTCCGGCGTGACCGACGTCCACATGCGCCGCATCGCGGCGGATTTCGGCGCGGGCCTCGTCGTGTCCGAGATGGTCGCCTCCGACGAGTTCGTGAACGGCGACGAGGAGACCCGGCTGCGGGCGGAGGGGGAGGGCGTCTCGCCTCACGTCGTCCAGCTCGCCGGCTGCGACCCGCGCTGGATGGCGGAGGCCGCGCGCCTCGCGGAGGCGAACGGGGCCGACGTCGTCGACATCAACATGGGCTGCCCGGCCAAGCGCGTCACCGGTGGCTGGGCGGGCTCGGCGCTGATGCGCGACCTCGACCACGCCACCGGGCTGATCGAGGCGACCGTCGCCGCGGTGTCGGTGCCGGTGACGGTGAAGATGCGACTCGGCTGGGACGACGCCGCCCGCAACGCGCCGGAACTGGCCCGGCGCGCCGAGGTCGCGGGCGCGCGGGCGGTGACGGTGCACGGGCGCACGCGACAGCAATTCTACAAGGGCGTCGCCGACTGGGACGCGATCCGGGCGGTGCGCCTGGCGACGATGCTGCCGCTCGTGGCCAACGGCGACGTCGCCACGCTGGACGACGCCCGTGCCTGCCTCGTGCGCTCCGGCGCGGACGCGGTGATGATCGGCCGTGCGGCGCTCGGGCGCCCCTGGCTCGTCGCCACCATCGGCGCAGGCCTCGCCGGCCTGCCCGCACATGAGCCCACGCCCGAGGCGAAGGTCGCGGCGCTGCGCGCCCATTACGAGGGGCTGCTCGCGCTCTATGGCCGCGGCATGGCCGTGCGGCACGCCCGCAAGCACCTCGCCGCCTTCGCCGACCACGCCCGTGCCGACGGCTTCGCGCTCCCGGAGGCGCAGCGCGCGCGCCTCGTCACCAGCGAGGAACCCGCCGAGGTCCTGGACCTGATCGGCGCGGTCTACGCCCACCCGCTGCGAGACGCCGCATGAAGATCCCGACCACAGAGGCGGTCCTCAACGCCCTGCCGCTGCCGGTGCTCACGGTGGGCCCGGACCACGTCATCCTCAATGCCAACGCCGCCACGGAGGCGTTCCTGGAGGCGAGCCAGCGCGTGCTTCGCCGGCAGAAGCTGAGCGATTTCATGCCGTTCGGCTCGCCTGTTCTGAGCCTGATCGAGGAGGTCCGCCGCCGCGGCGTGTCGGTCAGCGAGTACCGCGTCGACATCGGCGGGCCGCGGCTGGGCGTGGAGCGCATCGTCGACGTGATCGCCTCGCCGATGCCCGAGGACCCGCAGAACGTCGTAGTGATGATCCAGGAGCGGACCATCGCCGACAAGATGAACCGCCAGCTCACCAACCGCACCGCGGCGCGCTCGGTCACCGCGCTCGGCGCCATGCTCGCCCACGAGATCAAGAACCCGCTCTCGGGCATCCGCGGCGCGGCGCAATTGCTCGAGCAGTCCGCCGCAGACGAGGACCGGGTCCTCACCCGGCTGATCTGCGACGAGGCGGACCGGATCGTGAAGCTCGTCGAGCGCGTCGAGCTGTTCGGCGAGCAGCGACCCGTGGAGCGGGTGCCCGTGAACGTCCACAGCGTGCTCGACCACGTCAAGCGGCTGGCGCAGACGGGCTTCGCCCGCCACCTGCGCATCGTCGAGAACTACGATCCCTCGATCCCGCACGTGCTGGGCAACCGCGACCAGCTGGTGCAGGTCGTGCTCAACCTCGTCAAGAACGCCGCCGAGGCGATCGGGCCCGACGCGCTCGAGGGCGAGATCGTGCTCTCCACCGCCTTCCGCACCGGCGTGCGCCTCGCGATCCCCGGCTCGGCGGAGCGCGTCTCGCTGCCGATCGAGATCGCCGTGCGCGACAACGGCCCCGGCATCCCTCCGGAGCTCGTTCCCGACCTGTTCGACCCCTTCGTCACCACCAAGGCCAACGGCTCTGGCCTGGGGCTTGCATTGGTGGCGAAGATCGTGGGCGACCACGGCGGGATCGTCGAGTGCGATCCCGCGCCGCGCAAGACCACGTTCCGCATGCTCCTGCCCATGCACGCGGCCGAGGACGGCCGCGGCTCGTAGCGCGTATCCGACAGCCCCCGAGAGTGCGATCCATGCCCAGCGGACACATCCTCCTCGCCGACGACGACGCCGCCATCCGCACGGTGCTCAACCAGGCGCTCTCGCGCGCCGGCTACGAGGTGCGCTCGACCTCCAACGCCGCGACGCTGTGGCGCTGGGTGGCGCAGGGGGACGGAGACATCATCATCACCGACGTGGTGATGCCCGACGAGAACGCCTTCGACCTGCTGCCGCGGATCAAGCGGCTTCGGCCGGAGCTGCCGATCATCGTGATGAGCGCGCAGAACACGTTCATGACCGCGATCAAGGCCTCCGAGCGCGGCGCCTACGAGTACCTGCCCAAGCCGTTCGACCTGAAGGAACTCGTCGCCGTGGTGGGACGCGCCCTGTCTCGCCCGCGCGGCCCGGTCTCGACGGGCGAGGGGGAGGGGGAGGACATCCCGCTGGTGGGCCGCTCGCCGGCGATGCAGGAGATCTACCGCGCGCTGGCGCGGCTGATGCCGACGGATCTCACCGTGATGATCACGGGCGAGAGCGGCACCGGCAAGGAGCTCGTCGCCCGCGCGCTGCACGACTACGGCAAGCGCCGCTCCGGCCCGTTCGTCGCCGTCAACATGGCCGCGATCCCCCGCGACCTGATCGAGAGCGAGCTGTTCGGCCACGAGAAGGGCGCCTTCACCGGAGCGACCCAGCGCTCGGCCGGCCGCTTCGAGCAGGCGGAGGGCGGCACGCTGTTCCTCGACGAGATCGGCGACATGCCGATGGAGGCGCAGACGCGGCTCCTGCGCGTGCTCCAGCAGGGCGAGTACACGACGGTGGGCGGGCGTACCCCGATCCGCACCAACGTGCGCATCGTGGCTGCCACCAACAAGGACCTGCGCATCTCGATCCAGCAGGGTCTCTTCCGCGAGGACCTGTTCTTCCGCCTCAACGTGGTGCCGATGCGCCTGCCGCCCCTGCGCGAGCGCGTCGAGGACCTGCCCGATCTCGCGCGCCATTTCTTCGCCCAGGTGGAGAAGGAGGGCCTCGCCCGCAAGCAGATCGATTCCGAGGCGATGGACCGGCTCAAGCGCTATCGCTGGCCCGGCAACGTGCGCGAGCTCGAGAACCTGATCCGCCGGCTCGCCGCGCTCTACCCGCAGGACACGATCACCGCCCCGATCATCGAGGGCGAGCTCGACGTGCGCCCGATCGAGAGCGTGATCGGCACCGGCGCCGACGATCCGGAGACGCCGGAGACGCTGTCCGGCTCGGTCGAGCGCCACCTGACCCGCTACTTCTCCAACTTCCGCGAGACGCTGCCTCCGCCCGGCCTCTACCACCGCATCCTGCGCGAGGTGGAGGGTCCGCTGATCGCCGCCGCGCTCACCGCCACCCGCGGCAACCAGATCCGGGCGGCGGAGCTGCTCGGGCTGAACCGAAACACCCTGCGCAAGAAGGTCCGCGACCTCGACCTGCCGGTGATCCGCACCTCGCGGTGAGGCGGCATCGAACGCGGCGACCGTCCGCCCCCACCGGGCCGCTGCGCGGCCCACCTCCCCGAGGGGGAGGTCTCGACGGCGCGGCAGTCGCCGACGTTCGTTCTCAGATCGCCTTCAGGTGCCGGATCGGCCGGCCCGGCGCGATCGCCTGGGGGGCCGGGCGCATGCCCTGCGCGCCGAGGCCGTATTGCCGGTCGAGGACGGCGCGCGGGCGGG
>JBNPEA010000166.1:0-21213 GCA_051117315.1 Salinarimonas sp.
GGGAGGCGGGGTGGGCGGTGGGGCGTGCGGTTGCGGCGGCGTGCGCGTGCGGGGCGGCCGAGGGGGCGATTTCGAGAAGGATGTCGGAGGGTGGTGAGATGGTCATGGCGTGCCTCCTCCTCTCCTGGATCGGTCGGACGTCAGGCTAGGGCCGGGCGCTTGCCCGGGGCTTGCGTCGGCGCCGCGGGCGAGGAAGGCCTCGATCACGGCGAGATCCTCCCGGCGCCGGCGCTCCTCCTCCACGAGCCGCGCGGCCTCCTTCTCCAGGATCCCGGCCGCCTTCTCGCGCCGCGCCTCGGCGCGCACGGCCTCGCCCTGCCGCTCCACCGCGGCCTCCAGGTCGCGGCGCCGGCGCGCGAGGCTCTCGAGCCGGCGCGCGCCGCTCTCCACGAACAGGCCCTTCAAGGGGCCGTCGGAATTGAGCGCCGCGATGGTCTGCGCCTGCGCCTCCGCCACCGTGCGGGCGCGCCGGGCGAAGTCGGCGAGCTTCCACTCCTCCAGCTTGCGCTTGGTCTCCTGGAGGCCGTGGATGCGCACGAGCGCGGCGTGGCGGGCGCGGGCGTCGCTCGTCATCCGATCCTCAGCCAGTCGGCGAAGCCGGCGGCGAAGAGCGCGAGGTACTCGCCCACCAGGAAGTAGAACACGAACAGGCCCCCCATCAGCACCGCCGGCAGCGCCACGAAGTAGATCGGGATCTGCTGGGCGAGCTTGTTCATCACGCCGAGCGCGAAGTTCGCCAGGAAGGCGTAGATCACGAACGGCGCACTGATGCGCAGCGCCAGCAGGAAGGCGTCGCCGATGCGGTCGGCGACGGTGACCAGCGAGGCGCGCGCGTCGAAGCCCGCCACCGGCGGCAGGGCCTGGTAGGACACGGCGAGGCCCCGGAAGATCTCCCAGTGCAGGTCGGCGATGAAGAACAGGGCGGTGGCCGACAGCATCACCAGGGCGCCGAGCGCCGGGATCGGCTCGATCTCGTCGACCGGTGCCCCGGGCATGGCGCCGAAGCCGGCGAGCATGGTGCTCGCATGCGCGAGGGTCTGGAGCGCGAGGTAGAAGATCCGCCCGATCACGCCGATCTGCGCGCCGATCAGGAGCTCGGTGACGATCAGCGCCAGGATGCCGGCCTGCGAGGCGGCGGCGACGACGGGCAGGAGAGAGGGCAGCACGACGGGCGCCATGGCGAGCGTCGCGCCGATGACGATGAGCAGCCGCACCTGGGGCGGCACCCGCAGCGAGGAGAAGCCCGGCATCAGCATCAGGCACGCCCCGATCCGGCAGAAGACCAGGAAGGTCGCGAGGATCAGGTCCGGCGCGAGCAGGCTCACCCGACGGTCCCCAGGCTCTCGATGCCCACGCCGCGGGGGATCTCGACGTGGGAGAGCACCGGCAGCGTCGGGAACAGCCGCTCGATCACCATGCGCACATAGGGCCGCGCGTCCGGCGCGGTGACGATGGCGAAGGGCTTGCCCTGCTCCAGCCGCTCGCGGATCGCGGCGGATGCCGCCTGGCCGAACTCCTCGAGCAGGCGCGGGTCGATGTCGAACTCCGCCGGCTCGCCCTTGGCGTCGCGCTTCACCGACTGGTGGAAGGCGAGATCCCAGCGATTGCCGAGCCGCAGCACGCGCAGGGAGCCGCCCTCGGTCAGGTCCCCGCAGATCTGCTGGGCCATGCGCATGCGCACGTGCTCGACCACCTGCTCGGAGCGGCGCACGTGCGGCGCGATCTCGGCCACCGCCTCGAGCACGAGGTTGAGGTTGCGGATGGAGACGCGCTCGGCGAGCAAGAGCTTGAGTACCCCCTGCAGGCCCGAGTACGAGATCTGCGACGGCACGATGTCGTCGACGAGCCGCTTGTACTCGGGGTCGAGCCGGTCGATCAGCGCCCGCATGTCCTTGTAGGAGAGGAGCTGCGGCAGGTTGTTGCGGATCACCTCGGAGAGGTGGGTGAGCAGGACCGAGAGGTTGTCGATCGGCGCGAAGCCCTCGCGCTTGGCCTCCGCGGCGTAGCTCTCGGCGATCCACATGGCGGGCATGCCGAAGGCGGGCTCGCGGGCCTCGTCGCCCGGCACGTCGGGCTTCGCCTGGCTGGTGATCACCATCACCTCGCCGATGCGCAAGTCGCTGGTCGCGATCGGGGTGCCGTGGACGCGGATCTCGTAGGTCTTGCGCGGCAGGGTGAGGGAATCCGACAGCTTGATCTCGGGCACCACGAACCCGTACTGGCGCGCGAACTTGCGGCGCATCTTCGAGACGCGGTGGGCGAGCTCGCCATGGGCGGTCAGCAGCTCGGCCGAGAGCTGCTTGCCGAGCACGAGCTCGATCTCGGGGGTGCGCAGCTCCTCCTTGACGGAGTCGCGGCCCTCCTCCTCG
The DNA here is from genome assembly GCA_051117315.1 of Salinarimonas sp. Lineage (GTDB taxonomy): Bacteria > Pseudomonadota > Alphaproteobacteria > Rhizobiales > Beijerinckiaceae > Salinarimonas. The sequence continues at coordinate 2,370 of JBNPEA010000166.1, forward strand.
ACCCGAGCCTCCTCCTCCGCCGCGAGCATCTCGCGATGCGCCTCGGCGGCGGCGAGCTTGCGGGGGATCGCCCACGCGGCGAAGGCGAGGATGCCGGCCAGCGACGCCAGCGGGAAGAACGGCAGGCCGGGCGTGATCGCCAGGAGCAGCATCACCCCGCCCGCCATCAGCAGCGCGCGCGGATAGCCGGAGAGCTGGGTCGTCACCGTCTCCTCGGCCGAGCCGCGGGTGCCGCCCTTCGACACCAGCAGGCCGGCGGCGAGCGAGACGACCAGCGCCGGGATCTGGGTGACGAGCCCGTCGCCCACCGACAGCTTGACGAAGGCGTCGGCCGCGTCGACGAGCTCCATGCCGTGGCGGGTCGTGCCGATGACGATGCCGCCGAGCATGTTGATCGCGGTGATGATCAGGCCGGCGATGGCGTCGCCGCGCACGAACTTGGAGGCGCCGTCCATGGCGCCGAAGAAGGACGATTCCTCCTCCAGCTCCCGGCGGCGGCGCTGCGCCTCCTTGTCGTCGACGAGCCCCGCCGAGAGGTCCGCGTCGATCGCCATCTGCTTGCCCGGGATGGCGTCGAGCGTGAAGCGCGCGCCCACCTCGGCGATGCGGGTCGCCCCCTTGGTGATGACGATGAAGTTCACCGTCACCAGGATCGCGAAGATGATCAGGCCGATGACGAAGTCGCCCGACATCACGAGCCGCGAGAAGCCGTCGATGATCATGCCGGCCGCGTCGCCGCCCTGGTCGCCCTCCGAGAGGATCATGCGCGTCGTCGCGATGTTGAGCGCGAGCCGCAGCATGGTGGCGATGAGGAGCACGGTGGGAAAGGCGGAGAAGTCGAGCGGCTTCTGGATCCACAGCGCCACCATGAGGATGAGCACGGACAGCGCGATCGACAGCGCGAGCCCGGCATCGATCAGGAAGGCGGGGATCGGCAGGAACAGGATCGTCAGGATGACGACGATGCCGAGCGCGAACCCGATGTCGCGCAATCCCCGCGTCTGCGCCGCCCCCGCGGCCGCGATCGCCTTCGCCATGCCCGCTCCGTCCCGATGATGTGTGGTCCCTCATGCAGGATGGCGGCGGGAGCTTGCGCGAGGGTGGTGGGAGCGGGACTCGCTTAAATTCCTATTTATGCGAATATTGGAATGCGTTTTCGCACACCGAACTTCTTGATCCCGATCAAGCGCGCCGGCCGACCGTCGCTGCATCCTGCCCCCGCGTAACACTTAGCGAGCAGACGAAAGGGTGAGGGGCCATGGCGGGGTATGTCGCCACGCGTTCCGGGCGTGCGTTCGTGTATCGGCTCGGCTCCGCAGTGATCGGCGCCGCGTCCTTCGGCCTGATCGCCGCACCGTTGCTGCCGCTGCCCTACCTCACGGCGGCGATCGGGCTCGCCTTCCTCTACGGTTTCTTTTTCCTGGGCGGGTCCGGATACCGGATCCTGATCGCGCTGGCGCGGCGCGACGCGCGGGCGGAGGCGCCGGTGTCCTGGACCGGAGGTGCCGCGGCCTCCGCCCTCGCGGCGGCGGTAGCGGGCGCGATGCTGGCGCTGGCGGGAGCGGAGGGTGCGCTCCTCCTCGCCGCCTACGCGATCGGCGCGAACCTGTCCTACGCCTTCGCCAAGCTCGCATGCCTGGAGGCGGGGTGCTGCGCGGCGGCGCACCCGATGCGACTGCTCGCGAAACGCGATCTGCCGATCGACCTGCGCCTCGCGGAGATCGCAGCGACGCTCGCGGTTCTCGCGCTCGCGGGCGGGGCGCTCGCCGCGGGCATGCCGGCCGCCGCCGCGCTCGTCGGCGTCGGCGGTCATCTCGTCGTTCGGATCGGCTCGCGGCTCGCGCGCGACCGCCGTCCGCGCGGCGTCCTCACGCTGTCGGGCACGGGCCAGGAGCTGATCCCGCTCCTCGTCGTGCTCGGCATCGCCGCCGGCCTCGCGATCTAGCGGCCGGCTCTCGTCCACCATGGACAGGCGGATGCCGCAGCCTCGGGGCTCGGGTCCACGAAGCGGAGAGACAAGGATGCACACGAACGAGGATCGAGCCCATGATGTCGCCGGCACCGGCGAGACCCGCGCGATCGTGGCGGCCCCGGACACGCCGGATCGATCCCGCCTCGCGCTGCTGGGCGCGCTGAGCGCCGCTGCCGCGGGCGGCGGCTGCGCCACGATCGGCGGTGGGGCCCGGGCGATCAGCAGCCAGGCCATCGATCGGGCGCAACGCCGGACCGCGGAGGACCCGCGCTTCCGCCAGCCCGACTCGAGCGGCGACGGCGGCGACAGCGGCGGCGGTGGGGGATCGCATTGACGGCGTCTCGCGAAAACACGCGATCAGGAAAGGAACATCCCATGCACGAGACCGAAGCCCATCGCGACGAGACGCCAGACCGCTCTCGCCTCAAGCTCCTCGGCGCCCTCACGGCGGGCGCGGCGGCCGGAGCCTGTACGACCGTCGGCCGCAGCGACGCCCCCGTCGTCACCGACGATCCGCGCTTCAGGCCGATCGACACGGGCGGCAGCGACGGCGGCGACGGTGGCGGCGGCGACGGCGGCGGCGGATCGCATTGAGGGCCGCCATGGACCGGCGGCGTTTCCTGCGCATGGCGGCGGGGCTCGGCCTCGCCGCCTCGGCCGGCGGCTGCGTGACGCGGGGCGGCGCGGCGCTGCCGTCCTCGGTGGCGCGGCCCGTCCCGGACGGCCTCGCCGGGGCCGCGGTGTGGGTGCCCGGCTACGAGCCGGGCGCCGCGACCGCGAACGGCGTGCCGCTCGTCGCGAACCGGCGGATGGCGCGCGCCGTGCGCGACACGGACAAGCCGTATCGGCTGCTCTCGCGCATCGGCATGGACGGCAGCGTGCGCCAGGCGCTCTTGCCCGCGCACGCCCACGACGTGGAGATCGCACCCGACCGCAGCGTCGGCGTGCTGTGCGGCTTCGAGGCCGCCGACCAGGTCGCCTTCGACCCGCTGACGCTCGATCTCGTGGCGCAGGCTCCGGCTTTCGGGGAGGGCTGGCGCGGTGGCGGCCACGCGGCCTATCTCGACGAAGGCCGCGCGGTTCTGCTTTCCGAGCGCGCCCCGCGCCGCGCCCGTGACGGCGGCCCGATCGACGCCCATTTCGGGCGCATCACCATCCGCGACGCCGACACCCTGCGGGTGCGCGAGAGCTATTCCACCCACGGGATCGACCCGCACGAGATCGCCCTCGTCGAGGGTGGGCGTTATCTCGTCGCGGCGAACTACGGCTCCCTCCCGCGCGACGGCGAGCGCTCGCTCGCCGTGCCGCGCCACGTCGTCGAGGCGAGCGTCACCATCGTCGACATGGCCGACGGGCGCCTCCTCGACAAGCGGGTGACGAGCACGCGCGACCTCGAGGTGCGCCACCTCGCGGCCGGCGGGCTCGAGCGCATCTTCGCCATCCAGGCGCGGCTGGGGAGCGACGCCGACCTCGCGCGCCTCGCGGGTCGCGAGCCCATCGCCGAGGGCGTCGACATCACGAGCGAGCCGGGGATCGCCTACCTCCCCGCGCCGACGCTGAAGCTGGCGCGCGGCGCGCGGCCGGCCGCGATGGGAGCGCCTGCCGACGGCGTGCTGATGCGCCATGGGCTCTCGATCGTCTACGATCCCGTCCACGACCAGGCGATCGCGACCTTCCCCAGCGCCCATGCCGTGATGGCCTTCGACGGCGCCTCGGGGGAGACCGTGTCGCGGCTCGACGGGCGCGGCGTCGGGCTCCGCTTTCCCTGCGGCATCACCTTCCTGCCGGACGGCGTCCACTATGCCGTGACCGGCTATTGGGAGAACCTATACGTGTTCGAGCGCGGCAATCATCGGCTGGTGCGCGACTTGTGCCTCTACCCGACCTTCCTCGGCCACAGCCACGTGACCGCGGCGTGACGGATGTCGCGCGGGTGCCGTTCGTACGGCCCCGCAGCCATTTCTTCACTCTTCCCGGTCATGATCCGCTCCCGACGGACGGTGAGACGGAACGGGCATGCAGGCACTGCAGGCGATACAGAACGAGATCCTCGAGCTCGCGGCGCGCGGGGAGCCGCTTCGGGATCTGACGGAGCGGCTGTGCCGGCTGGTGGAGGCGCACGATCCGTCGGTCGTCTGCTCCGTGCTGGCGGTGGACGAGGATGCGCGGCTGCGGCCGCTCGCGGCGCCGAGCCTGCCCGCGTCCTTCGCCGCCTCCGTCGACGGGGCACCGATCGGCCCGAAGGTCGGCTCGTGCGGCACCGCCGCCTTCCTCGGCCGGGAGGTGCTCGTCGAGGACATCGCGACCGATCCGCTCTGGGAGGGCTATGCCGATCTCGCGCTCGCCGCCGGCGTCGCCGCCTGCTGGTCGCGGCCGATCCGCGGGGCCGACGACCGGGTGCTCGGCACCTTCGCGCTCTACTACCGTGAGCGCCGCGGCCCCGCCCCGGCACATCGGGCGATCATCGAGCGGTGCACGCACCTGTGCTCCATCGCCATCGAGCACGACCAGCTCATCGCCCGCAACCGGCGCATCGCGCTCGCCGACCAGCTCACGGGCCTGCCCAACCGCACCGCGTTCGAGGAGGATCTCACCGCTCTCGCTGCGCGCGGGCCGTGCGCGACCGGGCTGCTGCTCGTCGACGTCGACGGTCTCAAGATCGTCAACGACACGCTCGGCCACGCCGAGGGGGACGCGCTCGTGGCGTCCGTGGCCTCCGTCCTCTCCGAGCTCGATGGCGGGACGCGAGCCTATCGGATCGGCGGCGACGAGTTCGCGCTCCTGCGCCCGGGTGCCGTCACGCCACAGGCGTTGCGGGCGCTCACGTCCACTCTGTACCACAAGCTGCGTGCCCTGCCGCAGGACGCCACCGCACTCGGCGCGCCGAGCGTCACCATCGGCGCGGCGATCGATGCGGAGACCGGCGCCCTGCGGCGCAAGGCCGATCTCGCGCTCTACCACGCCAAGGCGGAGCGGCGCGGCGGCTACCTGATGTACAAGGACGGCATGCGAACGGCCATGGGCTCGCGGCTCGAGGCCATCCGCGACGTCGGCGCGGCACTGGCGGACGAGCGCATGACGACCTGGCTGCAGCCGATCGTCGATCTCTCCGACGGGCGGATCGTCGCCATGGAGGCGCTCGCGCGCATGCGCCGGGAGGACGGGACCGTCGTGAGCGCCGGTTCGTTCCAGGCGGCGCTCGACGACGCCGCCATCGCCTGCGCCATCACCGACGCGACGCTCGCGCGCGTGGCCACGACCATCCGCGAATGGGACGACGCCGGCATCGGCGCTCCGACGATCGGGGTCAACGTCACCGCCTTCGACCTCGCCCGCGGCGGGCTCGACCGGCGCCTCGCCCGCGCCTGCGAGCGTGCCGGCATCGCGCCGTCGCGGATCGCCGTCGAGATCACCGAGAACGCGGTGATGCGCGCCGGCGACAGGGCGGTGACCGCGACGCTCGCGGCGCTCAAGCGCCGGGGCGTGCGCCTCGCGCTCGACGATTTCGGCACCGGCTTCGCCTCGCTGACGCATCTGCTGGAGCTGCCCGTCGACGTCATCAAGATCGACCGTGCCTTCGTCTCGCGCATGCGCACGGACCCGCGGGCCCGCACCATCGTCGAATCGCTCTTGGGGATCTCGCGCGGGCTCTCGCTCAGCCTCATCGCCGAGGGCATCGAGACGATGCGCCAGGCCGAGGAGCTGCGCGAGATGGGCTGCACGCTCGGCCAGGGCTTCCTCTTCGGCCGCGCCGAGGCCCCCGCCATCGCCCGCGAGCTCTACCGAAGGCTCGGTCGGTGCAAGCCGGCGGCGGCCATGCGCTTGCGCGACGCCTCGGCGGCGTGACGCCGCGCGCTCAGAACCCGGTCTCGATGCGCCCGTAGACGCTCTCCGTGAAGGTGAAGAGCTGCGCGCCCATGAAGGGGGCGGTGAACAGGATCATCAAGAGGATCGCGACGATCTTGGGGATGAAGGTCAGCGTCATCTCCTGGATCTGCGTCAGCGCCTGGCCGAGCGCGATGAAGACGCCCACCCCCATCGCCACGGCGACCGCCGGGCCGGAGGCGACGATGACCGTCCAGATCGCCGCCTGGACGAGATCGAGCGCGTCGACGGCGTTCATCAGCCGAGCCTCACGCCGGGGCCGACGAGCAGCGTCTCGCCGCCGGACAGGGTCGCGAGCGGGCCCTCGTCGGTGAGGCGCACGCCGGTGATCTCGCCCGAGATCGACCCGTCCGAGGAGGTCGCCGTGCGGCCGATCAGGTCGCTCGCCTGGGCCAGCGAGGTGGCGGAGAGCAGGCCGTCGAGCTTCTTGTTGGTCGTGATCGCCTGCTCGACCATGGAGAAGGTGGCGAGCTGGGCCACCTGCTCGGACGGGTCCATCGGGTTGAGCGGGTCCTGGTTCTTCATCTGCGCGATCAGCAGGCGCAGGAAGCTGTCGTAGTCCATGCTGCCGGGGCTCGCGGCGCGCCCGGCGCTCTCGGCGGGGGTGCCGGCCTGTGCGGCGGTGGCGGAGGCGACGTCCATGTGAAGGGCTCCGGTCTCGAGGGCGTGGCGTCAGGCGGCGCTGCGCCGGGGCGTGCGGGCGGCATCGGCGGCGAGGATCGCGTCCTCGGCGGGAAACAGCGCCCGCAGCGTCTTCATGGCGTCGAGCCGGCGGCCCGCCTCCATCTGCTCGCGCACGGCGAGGAGGCCGTCGAGGATCTCCGGGCTGGTGAAGGCCCGCAGCGCCGCCGCGAGCCAGCGCTCGAACAGCGCCCGCGCCTCCCCCGCCGCCGCGGGGTCGATGAAGGTCGTCTGCACCGCGAAATAGAGCTGGCGCAGCGGCGTCGTGGTCTCGTCGGGCTGGAGCACGTGGCTCTCGAGCAGGAAGATGGCGTCGTTGAGGATCTCGAGCGTGGTCTTGCGCTCGGCGCGCACCACCGCCCCGTTGATCCACACGCGCTCCCCGGCGCGCAGGCACAGGCGCATCGTGCGGCTCATCGCAGGCCCTCCGCGATGGTCTGGTTGATGTCGATGATGGCGGTGAAGTCCTCGGTCTGGCCCATGCGGATGGCCTCGGCCTCGCGCATCACCCACAGGCCGATCGAGATCAGGTCGGCGCGCAGCTTCTGCGGCAGGTCGTTCTCGGCGCTGGCGAGGTCCTCGATCAGGATCGCCCAGAGCTGGCGGGTGAAGTGCAGCGCCTCGGCGGTCTCGCGCGAGGCCGCGCCGGCCGTCTGCGCCCGGCGCAGCAGCGCGATCGCCTGCTCGACGGCCTCGCGCTCGCGGGCGCGGGTGTCCGAGGACGTGTCCTCGACGATCTCGGCATAGGAGAACTGATACATGTCTCGCCTCTTTCCGTTCGGCGTCAGAGGTAGTTGAGCAGGCTCATCTCGCGGATGCGCGCGGTGAGGGCGTAGGAGACCTCGACCTGGGACATCAGCGCGTTGACCCGCGTCGCGGCCTCGTAGGGGTCGACGTTCTCGAGGCCCGTCACCTGCCCGGTGAGGATGTCGCGCTGGATGCTCATCCGCTCGGTGGCGTCGGCGACGCGGTTCTGGGCGACGCCGAGGCGCGCCTGCACCGTGGTGACGTCCTGCATGGCGCCGCCGACGAGGCCGATGGCGCGCTCCACCAGCTCGCGGTAGGCGGGCTGGGCCAGCCCGTCGCCGCCGAGCCCGACCAGCATCGTGTAGGCCATGGCGAGATCGCGGAAGGGCTGCTCGTTCGCGTTCGCGGAGGTGGCGATCACCTCGTTGCCGGAGATGCGGCTCGACAGGTTCTCGTCGGACGCACTCGACCAGATTGCGCCCCATTGCGGGTCGGCGAAGAGCGGGGCGAGCTGCGTGTCGACGAAGGTCGCCATCTGCGCGTCGGTGATGCCGGCCACGCCCGGGTCGTCCTGGTCGAAGCCGAAGAAGCCGAGGAAGGCCGCGTCCACCGCGAGCTTCGCCGGGGAGGCCGGCGGGCCGGCGTAGTCCGTCATCGGCGGCGTGTCGGTGTCGATGCCGGCGAAGAGGTACTGGCCGTTGAGGTTGGCGTTGAGCGTGCCGACGAGGCCCTTGAGGTTGAGCTCCGCCTGCGGCGCCACCACCTCCGCCGCCTGCGCGTTCTCGCGCACGGCGATCAGCACGCCGAGGAAGTCCTCCGCCGTGCCCTGCACGTTGGAGAGCGCCGCCTGCATCGTGTCGAGCCGCGCCGAGACGAGGCCGTTGGTGTCGAGGATGGTCTCGATGCGCGCGAGCTCCTGACGCAGCTCGACCGATTGCCCGGTGCGGGCGCCGAGCGTGAGCCCGACATCCGCGTGGCGGCCCGACGAGAGCTCGTGCGAGGCGCGGGCGAGCTCGGACTGGCTCTTCACCAGCGAGAGCCGGGTGGCGTTGGCGACGCCGAGCGTGGAGACGAAGGAGGTCTTCATCGGTTCTTACCTCACGGCTTGCAGGAGCGAGGCGAGCATGGCGTCGACGGCGGAGATGATCCGCGCCGAGGCGCCGTAGCTGCGCTCCAGCTCGAGCATCAGGGCGAGCTCCTCGTCGAGGTTGACGCCGGTCGCGTTGGAGAGGCTCTCCTGGGTGCGCTCCAGGAAGGTGACCTGGTAGGCCGCCTCCGCATCCGCCTGCTTGCGGGCGGCCTCGAGCCAGCCGACCGACCCCGCCGCGAAGCGCGCGAGCGTCGTGTCGGGGTTGACGCCGGCGGTGGCGTCGAAGGGCTGCGACGCGTCGAGCGCGCCGAGCAGGCCCTGCAGCCGCCCGGAATAGGAGGCCGCGTCCGCCGGATTGTAGTCGTAGGCGGCGCCGTTGATGCCGCCGTCGCGGATGGCGGTGAGATCGCCGCCCTGGCCGGGGTCGACCGCGGGGTTGACGCGGATGCGCGCCGAGAGGTTGTCGATCGCCGTCGTGCCGGGCGGCAGCGCCGGGCCGCCGTCCCAGGTGAACAGGCCTGCGAGATCGGCCAGGATCGGGGGATCGTTGAGCCGGTCCGTCTCGGCCGTGGCGAGGATGAGCCCGCGGGCGATCTCGTCGAGCTGCGTCTGGTACACGCCGGCCGTCTCGTCCCGCAGCGTCGCATGGCCGAAGAGCGCACCGGACTTGATCGCCATCGTCGCGTTCGGCCCGGTGATCGGCACGCCGTCGGCGAAGACCGCCTGCCCGTCGATGCCGGCATCGTAGGCGAAGGTGCGGTCGAACGTGACCGCACGTGCCGTCTTCTCGAACAGGGTGACGCCCGAGTCGGTGTAGATCACCATGTCGTTGTCGCCGCGGGTGATCGTGGTGACGCCGATCTCCCGGGAGAGATCGCCGAGGATCCTGGCGCGGGTGTCGAGGTGGTCGGTCACGTCCGTGCCAGCCGCCGTGCCGGCGACGACGGCGCGATTGACGGTCTCGAAGCGGGCGAGCAGGTCGTTGATCGTGTCGACCGAGGTCGCCATCTCCCCGTCCGCCGTGGCGCGGGCCGCCTGCACCGTCTGCGTCGCGAGGTTGAGGCGCTCGGCGAGATCCTGCGCCCGGCCGAGCGCCGCGCCCGCGAGGATGGGGTCGCTCGGCCCGTCCGCGTGCATCTGCAGCGCGTTCTCGAAGGCGCCGAGCGCACCGGCCACAGAGAAGTCGTCCTGCGGGTCGCCGATGGTCTGGGCGAGGCGCTCGAGCCCGTCGAGATGCGCGGTGCGCGCCGCCGCGTCCGAGCGCGCCTCGAGCATGCGGGTGTAGAGCGCCTGGTCCTGGGCACGGCCGATCGAGGCGACATAGGTCGAGCCGAGCCCGCTCGTCGCCACGTTCGCGGTCTTGCGCGCATAGGCCGGATCGTTCGCCCCGGTGATGTTGCGCGCCGTGATCGCCGTCTGCTGCGAGGTGACGGAGAGCGCGGTCTGGGCGGAGTTGAGCGCGAGCGAGAGGGACATCGGGGGGCCTCGGGGCGTGGGGTGCCGTCGGCGAGGACGGCGCGGGCGCGGGTCAGCGCTTCAGGTTGACGAGCACGTCGAGCAGCTCGGAGCCGGTCTGGAAGACCTTGGAGTTCGCCGTGTAGCTGCGCTGGCTCTCGATCATCGAGGTCAGCTCCGCCGCGAGGTCGACGTTCGACTGCTCGAGCGCGCCCGAGACGATGCCGCCGAGCCCGCCCTGGCCGGCGGCGCCGAGCTTGACGTCGCCGGATTCGAGGCCGAGCGCGTAGACGTTGCCCGCTTGCGGCAGCAGGTTGTCCGGGCTCGTCACGTCGGCGAGCGGCAATTGCCACGTGGCCCGCCGCTCGCCGTTCTCGAACACGGCGTAGACGATGCCGTCGTCGGCGATCTCGACATCGCGGATGGCGGAGGGCGCGTTGCCGTTCACCGCCGCCTTCATCACCGTGTAGTCCGCGCCGACCTGGGTCATCTGCGACAGGTCGAGGGCGAGGGGCTGGCCGCCGGGGATCGCGAGATTGAGCGCCGGCCCGCCGACCACGCGCCCGTTCGCCGGGTCGAAGGTCAACGCCACCGTGTCGAGCGGGCCGGCGCCGTAGGGAAAGCCGCCGCCGGCGGGGGCGTCGGCACGGTTGAACACGGTGGCTTCCCACGTGTTCGGGCCGGTCTTGGCGAAGTAGACGTCGAGCACCACCGCGTTGCCGAGGTTGTCGTAGGCGACGAGCGAGGAGGTCGATTCGTAGGCTGCGGTCGCGGCGTTGCCCGAGGGCGGCGTCGCCGGGGCGACGAGGGCTGCGGCGTTGGAATCGAGGTTCGCCGCGAAGGTGCCCGTGGTCGAGGCGGTCGCCTCGAGCGCGGTCTGGCCGATGTTCACCGGCTGGAGGCCCTGCAGGTCGTTGACCACCACCGCCGGCGTCGCGCCGTCGATGCGCTGGCCCATCAGCTTGAAGCCGGCCGCGTTGACGAGCTCGCCTGTGCCGTTGGGCACGAAGGAGCCGGCGCGGGTGAGGTAGGGCGTGCCGTTCGCGTCCGAGACGACGAAGAAGCCGCGGCCCTTGATCGCGAGGTCGGTGGAGGAGGTCGTGAAGACCTGCGCCCCCTCCTGGCTGATCGCGTGGCGCACGTGGGGCGTGACGCCGCCCGACGTGTACTGCCCCGACGTGTTGCCGAGGATCAGCGAGGAGAACTCGGTCTGCGCCCGCTTGTAGCCGTTGGTGTTGGCGTTGGCGATGTTGTCGGCGACGGTCGCGAGCTTCGACGACTGCGCCGCCATGCCCGATACGCCCGTGCGCATCACTCCGTAGAGGCTCATGTCCGCGTCTCCACCACGCAAGAAGAGGTTCGTTGCGGGTGATCTGACGCCGGCGAGCTTGCGCGTGGCTGGCGGGGGCGGCGGATGCGGTCGTCAGCCCTCGTCGCGCAGGAGCCGGCGGATGACCTTGCCGGTGGTGGTGAGCGGCAGGCTGTCGCGAAACACGATCTCGCGCGGGTACTCGTGGGCGGACAGCCGCGTGCGCACGAAGGCGCGGATGTCCTCGACGAGCGCGTCCGACGGCGCGACGCCCTCGCGCGGCACGACGAAGGCCTTGACGATCTGCGTGCGCACCGGGTCCGGCTTGCCGACGACGGCCGCGAGCGACACCGCGGGATGGCGCAGGAGGCAGTCCTCGATCTCGGCGGGGCCGATGCGGTAGCCGGCGGAGGTGATCAGGTCGTCGTCGCGGCCGACGAAGCGCACGTAGCCGTCCGCGTCGGCGACGCCCTGGTCGCCGGTCGTCATCCAGTCGCCGACGAACTTCGCCCGCGTCGCCGCCTCGCGCTTCCAGTAGCCGAGGAACATCACCGGATCGGGGCGGCGCACGGCGATCTGGCCCGGCTCCTCGGGATCGCACGGCGTGCCGTCCTCGCGGATCACGCCGACGGTGTGGCCGGGCACCGCGCGGCCGATGGCGCCGGCGCGGGAGACGCCGATGGCGGCGCAGGACGAGAGCACCAGGTTGCACTCGGTCTGGCCGTAGAACTCGTTGATCGTCAGCCCCAGCGCCTCGCGGCCCCAGGCGACGGTCTCCGCACCCAGCGCCTCCCCGCCCGATCCCACCGTGCGCAGGGCGAGCCCCTGCGGCGGCGCGCCGGCCGCGCGCAGCATGCGCAGGGCCGTCGGCGGGATGAAGGCGTTGGCGACCCCCTGCTCGAGCATCAGCCGCCAGGCGTCGTCGGGGTCGAACTTCTCGAGCTTGCGGGCGACGACCGGCACGCCGAAATGCAGCCCCGGCAGCAGCACGTTGAGCAACCCGCCGGCCCAGGCCCAGTCCGCCGGCGTCCACAACCGGTCGCCGGGCTTCGGCAGGAACGCGTGGTGCATCTGCACGCCGGGCAGGTGGCCGAGCAGCACCCGGTGCGCATGCAGCGCGCCCTTGGGCTGGCCCGTCGTGCCCGAGGTGTAGATCATCATCGCCGGATCGTCGGCGGCGGTGTCGCGGGGCGCGAAGTCGGGGCCCTCCGCCTCGAGCGCGGCATGGAACGACACGGCGTCCCGGCCGGGCCCGGCGGCGGCGCCGTCGACGCAGAGCACGCAGGCGAGGTCCGGCAGGTCGAGACCGGCGATCTTGTCGATGCCGGCGCCCGTCGCGATCAACCCCTTCGCGCCGGCGTCCCGCAGGCGGTAGGAGAGCGCGTCGACGCCGAACAGGAGCGCCAGCGGCAGCGCGATCGCGCCGATCTTGTAGAGCGCGATGTGGGCGACGGCGACGGCGGCGGATTGCGGCAACAGGATCGCCACCCGGTCGCCGGGGCCGACGCCGCGAGCGACGAGCGCGTTGGCGAGCCGGTTCGAGGCGGCGCGCAGATCGGCGTAGGTCCAGGGCACGACCGCCCCCGCCGCGTCGACCTCGACGATCGCCACACGATCGGGCGCGACCGCGGCCCAGCGGTCGCAGACGTCGACGCCGATGTTGTAGCGCTCCGGAACCTTCCAGCGGAACGCGCGCGTCAGGCTTTCGTAGTCACCGGCCTCGTCGAGCATCGACCTCGGGTCTCCACAGGAAAGGAGGCGAGGTTTAGCGCGTCGCAAGGGCGCGGCATAGCCTGCCCTCTCCCGAATGGCCGCAACGCCGACGACCGGCAATCGGGAACTCCCCTCTCTCGCGGAGAGGGGCGGGGGTATCGGGCGGTAGCCGCGAGTCCGTCGCTCTCCTTCCCTGTAGGGGAAGGTGGCGCGCAGCCGTAGGCTGCGTGACGGATGGGGCGCGGCGCGAGAGCGACGCGTTCCGCGAAGCGGAAGTAACGCTGTCCGGTCGCACCCGGCCCTTTCGGCTTCGCCGAACGCGCGTCCCGCGCGCCCCATCCGTCTCGGCTTCGCCGAGACACCTTCCCCTACAGGGAAGGAGAAGGGGCGGCGCGCCCGTCGAGCGCCCCCAGGCCGCCGCTCGTGCAGCGTGTCGATCGATCAGCCACGACCGGGGGTTTTCGCGTCACTCCTCCATGGCGATCAGCGCGGCGTTGCCGCCGGCAGCCGCCGTGTTGACCGTCACCACCTGCTCGGTGGCGAAGCGCTGGAGGTAGTGCGGGCCGCCGGCCTTGGGGCCAGTGCCGGAGAGGCCGTGGCCGCCGAAGGGCTGCACGCCGACGACGGCGCCGATCATGTTGCGGTTGACGTAGACGTTGCCCGTCGTCATGCGCCGCACCACTCGCTCGATCGTCGCCTCGATGCGCGAGTGCACGCCCAGCGTCAGGCCGAAGCCCTTGGCGTCGATGGCGTCGAGGAGCGTGTCGAGCGCCTTCGCCTCGTAGCGCACCACGTGGAGGACCGGGCCGAAGATCTCCTCGCCGAGATCCTCCGGCTTCGACAGCTCGAACAGATGGGGCGCGACGTAGGTCCCCTCCCCCGGCGCGTCCATGGCGAGATGCGTGCGGCGCGCGCGCGCCTTGGTGGCCTCGATGTGGCTCTCGAGCTTGCCCTTCGCCTCGGCGTCGATCACCGGGCCGACCTGGACGGAGAGGTCACGCGGATCGCCGACCTTCAGCTCGCGAGCGGCGCCGGCGATCATCTCGATCATCTTGTCGGCGACGTCGGCCTGGACGCAGAGCAGCCGCAGCGCCGAGCAGCGCTGGCCGGCGGAGCGGAAGGCGGACATGACGACGTCGTCGGCCACCTGCTCGGGCAGCGCGGTCGCGTCGACGATCATGGCGTTGATGCCGCCCGTTTCGGCGATCAGCGGCACGACCGGCCCGTCCTTGGCCGCGAGCGCCCGGTTGATCAGCCGCGCCACCTCGGTCGAGCCGGTGAAGACGACGCCCGAGACCCGCGGATGCGCGACGAGCCGCGCGCCCACGGCGCCATCCCCCGGCAGGAGCGCCAGCGCGCCCGCCGGCACGCCGGCCTCGTGGAACAGCGCCGCGGCCCGGGCGGCGACGAGCGGGGTCTGCTCGGCGGGCTTGGCGACGACCGCATTGCCGGCGACGAGCGCGGCGGCGACCTGGCCGACGAAGATGGCGAGAGGGAAGTTCCAGGGCGAGATCGCCACGAAGACGCCGCGTCCGCGCAGCGTCATCCGGTTGGTCTCGCCGGTAGGGCCGGGCAGCTCCAGCGGCGCGCCGAAGAGACGCTCGGCCTCCACCGCGTAGTAGCGGCAGAAGTCCACCGCCTCGCGGATCTCGGCGAGCGCGTCGTCGACGGTCTTGCCGGCCTCGACCTGCATCAGATGGACGAAGCGGCCGCGGTCGCGCTCGATCAGGTCGCCCATGCGCCGCACGGACGCCGCGCGGCGCGCCGCCGGCGTCGCCGCCCACGCCGGCCAGGCGGCGAGCGCCGTCTCGATGGCGGCGTCGGCGTCCGCCGAGGCGGCCTCGATCACGCGCCCGGCGACGGTGCGCCCGTCGATCGGGCTGAGCACGTCCCGCGCGGTCCCGTCGCCGGCGCGCCCGCCGATCAGCGGCCGCGCCAGGGCGAGGTCGGACCGTGCGCTCTCGATCTCGCCGGCGAAGCCCGCGAGCGCCGCCCGGTCGCCGAGCTCGACCCCGCTGGAATTGGCGCGCGACGGCCCGAACAGGTCGCGCGGCAGCGGCAGCTGCGAATGCCGCGCGCGCTCCGGCGTGCCGATGGTCGCCTGCGGGCGCGCCAGCAGCGTCTCGACCGGCACGTCCGGATCGGCGGCGATCGAGACGAAGGAGGAGTTGGCGCCGTTCTCCAGGAGCCGCCGCACGAGATAGGCGAGGAGGTCGCGATGGCCGCCGACGGGTGCGTAGACCCGGCAGCCGAGACCGGGATGGCGCTCGAGCAGCCGCCCGTAGAGCGCCTCGCCCATGCCGTGCAGGCGCTGGAACTCGTAGCCCGCGCCGTCCCCGGCGCGCGCCACGATCTCGGCCACCGTGAGCGCGTTGTGGGTGGCGAATTGCGGGTAGAGAAGCGGGCGCGCGGCGAGCAGCCGCTCGGCGCAGGCCATGAAGGAGAGGTCCGTCATCGCCTTGCGGGTGAAGACGGGGTAGTCAGGCAGGCCGCGCTCCTGGGCGCGCTTCACCTCGGTGTCCCAGTAGGCGCCCTTGACGAGACGCACCATGAAGCGCCGGTCGAGCCGCTCCGCGAGCGCAGACACGAATTCGATCACGGCCACCGCGCGCTTCTGGTAGGCCTGCACGGCGAGGCCGAAGCCGTCCCAGCCCGCGAGCGACGGGTCGGCGGCCACGGCGGCGACCACCTCGAGCGAGAGCTCCAGCCGGTCCGCCTCCTCGGCGTCGACGGTGAAGTTGAGGTCGTGGGCCTTGGCCTTGCGGGCGAGCGCGACGACCCGGGGCGTCAGCTCGGCGAGGACGCGGTCGCGCGACAGCGGCTCGAAGCGCGGATGCAGCGCGGAGAGCTTCACCGAGATGCCGGGGCGCTCGGGCAGGCGCTTGTCGCCGGCGCCGCGGCCGATGGCGTCGATGGCGGATGCGTAGCTGGCGAAGTAGCGCTCGGCGTCCTGTGCCGTGCGCGCGCCCTCGCCGAGCATGTCGAAGGAATAGCGATAGACCCGCCCCTTGCCGGAGCGGGCGCGGGAGAGCGCCTCCTCGATGGTCTGGCCGAGCACGAAATGCGAGCCCAGCACGCGCATCGCCTGCCGGGTCGCGGTGCGCACCGTGGGCAGCCCGAGCCGCTTCGTCATCTGCCCGAGGATGCCCTCCGGCGTCTCGCCGGGCCGGATGACCCGCGCGGTGATGCCCAGCGCCCAGGCCGAGGCGGAGACCAGGAAGGCGCCGGACTTCGCCTCGTGATGGGCGAAGTCGCCCTGGCCGAGCTTGTCCTCGATCAGCCGGTCGGCTGTGGCGCCGTCGGGCACGCGCAGCAGCGCCTCGGCGAGAACCATCAGCGCGAGCCCCTCGCGCGTGGACAGCGCATACTCGCGCAGGAGGTCCTCGACGCCGCCGAATCCGCGCTCCTCCGCGCGGATGGCGCCGATCAGGTCGCGGGCCAGCGCGTCCGCCGCGGCCTCGACCGGCGGCGCGGCGGGCACCTGCGCGAACAGCCGCCGCGCCAGGGCGACGTCGTCCTCGGCGTAGGGGGCGGTGAAGGGCGGGAAGGCGGGGGAGTGAGCGTCCATGGCGGGGCTCCCGTCGACGGCCGGGCTGGCATCGGGCGATAGCGCAGTATAGCCCGTCTTGCGCCGCGCTTCCACTGGCGTATGCTGACGTATGCCGCATGTTCAGCGAGCATCAGGGGGCAACGCCGTGAAAGCAACGGACATCGACCGCGTCGACCATCGCATCCTCGCCGTGCTCCAGGAGGACGGGCGCATCTCCGCCGTCGAGCTGGCCGAGCGCATCGGCCTCTCGCCCACAGCGACCGGCGAGCGCCTGCGCCGGCTGCAGAAGGACGGCGTGATCGTCGGCTTCACCGCCCGGCTCGACCCGCACCGTGTCGGGCTCGGCCTCCTCGTCTTCGTCGAGGTCTCCCTCGACAAGACGACGCCGGACGTGTTCGAGCGCTTCGCCGAGGCGGTGCAGCGCGCGCCGGAGGTGCTCGAGTGCCACATGGTCGCCGGGGGCTTCGACTACCTGGTGAAGACCCGCATCTCCGACATGGCCGCCTACCGCCGCTTCCTCGGCGACGTCCTGCTCGCGCTGCCGGGCGTGCGCGAGACGCGCACGTACGCCGTGATGGAAGAGGTGAAGACGGACGGGGCGCTGCCGGTTTGACGGGGTGCGGCCCACGCCGCGGCCCTCACGCCCCGCCGACGACCCGCGGCGGCTCCTTCGGAAACGCAACGTCGGCATAGACGGCGGCGAGCGGCAGCGCGAGGTCGAGGGCGGGCAGGTCGAGTTCGGCCTCCAGCCCCTCCAGGATCGTGCGGCTCCAGGCGTCGCCGTCCGAGCGGATCCAGGCGACGAGGAGCGGCCGGTTCGGCTCGACGAGGAGGATCGCGTCGATGCTCGCCACGCGCTTGTGCTCCTCGAGCTTCTCGAAGGCGTCGAAGTCCCGCGTCGACGGCGAGAGCACCTCGATGACCAGCCGCGGCTCGGCGGCGAGGCGCGCCTGCGGATCGCGGCGCCCGCAGTCGAGCCCGACGTCCGGGCGGCGCAGGCGGCCGGGACGCGTCTCCACTGCGCCGTCGCCGGTGAAGGGCCGGCAGGGGCCGCCCCGAGTGAGCCGGCGCAGCTCCGTGAGGATGTTGACGACGATGTCGTCGTGGACGTTGCTCGCCCCCGCCATCAGCCTCGGCTGCCCGTCGACGAGCTCGTAGCGCTCCGGCTGATGCTCCTGCCAGGCTAGAAATTCGTCGATCGTCCAGTCTCGTGCCGCGGGCTCGGCCATGGCGGATCTCCGTTGAGCCGCGAGTGTAGCGCGCCGGCCCGAGCCCGGGAAGCGCCTGCCAAGAACGCGCCCGGCACCGCTCTGCCTCCCCCGTGTGCGCCCTGCCACGTCGATTATGCCCAACGAAGCGGCATTTGGCTTGACGCTGCGGAGCTATGTGCTTGCATGGCCGAGCCGGGTTCCGCCCGCCCGGTCCGGCACGGCCCTTGCCAGGGTCGTTGCACGAAAGACCTTCCGCCGCAGTTCGTAAGGAGCGCCGCCGCATGCCGTCCCGTCTCGCCAGCATCACCCGCCGCAGCCTCGTCGCCGCCTTCGCCGGGGGCGTCGCGCTCTGCGGCCTCGCCGCGGCCCCGGCCGTCGCGCAGGACCTCACGCCGCTGCGCTTCTCTCTCGACTGGCGCTTCGAAGGACCGTCCGCGCCGTTCCTGGCGGCGCTGGAGAAGGGCTACTTCGAGGAGGAGGGCCTCGACGTCACGATCGACGCGGGCAACGGCTCCGTCGAGTCGATCAACCGCGTGGCGTCGGGCCCCTACGACATGGCCTTCGGCGACTTCAACTCGCTCATCCGCTACCGCTCGGACCCGGCCTCGGTGCCTGTGAAGGCGGTCGCCATGGTCTACAACAAGCCCGCTTTCGCCATCGTCGGGCGCGCCTCGCGCGGCATCACCGAGGATCTGGAGAGCCTGCGCGGCAAGACCTTCGGCGCCCCGGCGGCGGACGCGGCCTATGCCCAGTGGCCGATCTTCAAGGACGTCAACGACATCGACGAGGCCGAGTGGGAGATGACGTTCGAGAACGTCGGCTTCCCCGTGCGCGAGCCGATGCTCGCCCAGGGCGAGGTGGATGCGGTGTTCGGCTTCGCCATGTCGTCGGCGATCAACCTCGCCGCCCGCGGCGTGCCGATGGACGACATCGTCGTGCTCAACATGGGCGACTACGGCGTCGAGCTCTACGGCAACGTGATCATGGCCAAGCCCGCCTTCATGGAGGAGAACCCCGAGGCGGTCGCGGGCTTCCTGCGCGCCTTCATCCGCGGCCTGGAGGACACGATCGCCAACCCCACCGAGGGCGCCGGCTACGTCGTGCAGTACAACGACGTCGCCCGCCAGGAGATCGAGGCCGACCGATGGCGCATGACGATCGAGAACAAAAGCCACACCGCCGAGGAGGCCGGAGTGGGCTGTGGCGGCATCGACCCGGCCCGCTACGAGCG
>JBNPEA010000058.1:0-20478 GCA_051117315.1 Salinarimonas sp.
GGACGTACCGCTCGACGGCTACGCCCGGGCGCTTGAGCGATTCGCCGGCCCCGCGCCCGCCCACGCCCCGGCGGCGCTCGGGCGGCTGCGGCGGGAGCCTGCGGGGCTGCGTGCGCGCGTCCGGGCCTGGCTCACGGCAGGCATCCGCCGCCCCCGGGCGGGCGATCTCGTCCACGCGAGCCATCTGGAGCCGGGCGCGCGCCCGAAGGTCGTGCGCCTGCCCGCGACGCTGGCCCGCGAGGGTGGCGCCTGATCAGCCCTTGAGCTTGCCGCGCTTCAGGTGCTCGTCGAGCCGCGGCATGATCTCGACGAAGTTGCAGGGCCGGTGGCGATAGTCGAGCTGCGGCCCGAGGATGCCGTCCCAGGCGTCCTTGCAGGCGCCCGGCGATCCCGGCAGCACGAACACGTAGGTCGCGCCCGCGACGCCCGCCGTGGCCCGAGATTGCAACGTCGAGGTGCCGATCTTGTCGTAGCTGATGCGGTGGAACACCGCCGAGAAGCCCTCCATGCGCTTCTCGAACAGCGGCTCGATCGCCTCCGGCGTGACGTCCCGCCCCGTGAAGCCGGTGCCGCCGGTGGTGATCACCACGTCCACGCCCGGATCGGCGATCCAGCCCTGCACCACGGCCCGGATCGCCGCCACCTCGTCCTTCACGATCGCCCGATCGGCGAGCGTGTGCCCGGCGGTTTCGATGCGCGCCACCAGCGTATCGCCGGACTTGTCCTGCGCGAGATCGCGGGTGTCGGACACGGTGAGCACCGCGATGCGCACGGGGATGAAGGGGAGGGTGTCGTCGAGGGGCATGGGGTGGGGCTCCGGCGCGAGGACGTCGCTCGGAGATGGCCACGCCCCCGGCCCGATTTCAAGCGAGCCGCCTCGCCGGTCTGCAACGGTGTCGCTTCGCCTCACGCGTCGCAGCGCTCCGCCGCCATGAAGGCGATGAGGCCGGTTCGCTCGTCTTCCGCGAACCTGTCGTCCGTGAGGTCGATCCCGCAGATCCGGTCGTGGCGGAAGGTTCGGAAGCCGCTGCGCAATTCGCACCAGCCGGACACCATCCAGCCGGTCGGGAAGTCCCAGATCACGAGCGGGCGCAGCCGCCGGCGCGTGGCGTTGCCGGCCCCGTCCGTGTAGCCGATCTCGACGACCGGCTGCTCGCGGATCGCACGGCGAACCAGGCCGTCGTGGGGCGACGCCGCCCGCCTGGGCTGGAGGCTGTAGAACGGCGCATCGGCGAGCCGGCGCTCCTGCGGGGACGGCAGGCTCGCCTGGATCAGCGCCCGGGCTTCCTTCGCGGCGGTGGCGAGGACTGGATCGCCCGTGCGCTCGACGAAGGACAGGCCCACGGCGAGGGCGTCGAGCTGGTCGTGCGTGAAGGACACGTTCGGCAGGTCGAAACCGGGGCGCAGGATGTAGCCGACCCCGGCTTCGCCGTCGATCGGCAGGCCCGACGCCTGGAGATGCGCGATGTCGCGGTAGATCGTGCCGACGCCGACCTCGAGCGCCGCCGCCAGCTCGCGGGCGCGGCTGATGCGACGGCTGCGCATCTCGTTGACCAGCCTGAAGAGCCGTTCCGCCCGCCGCATCGGTCCATTCACCCGCCTGTCGAGATCGCCGCCCGCATGCGACGCGTATAGACCGAACGCGCCGCGCGGTGAATGGACGCCGCGTCGTCGCGCGCTCAGGCCGCCGCCGTCGCCTCGATCTCGAACATGAGGGACGGTTGCGCGAGCCGGGTGACGCCGAGCAGCGTCATCGGCGGGGCGACGCCGGCGGGCCCGAAGCGGCGGCCCATGAGGTCGAAGTTCGCGAGAGCCGCGTCGACGTCGGTGGCGTAGACCACGAGCCGCACGACGTTCGAGAGGCTCATGTCCGCCGCCCGCAGCACGGCGTCGAGATTGTCGAGGGCGAGCGCGATCTGGCCGCGCATGTCGCCCGGATGCTGCGGATTGCCGTCGGCGTCGACGGCGGTCTGGCCCGCGCAGACGAGAGATCGCGTCTCTCCCTCCAGCATCTCGGCCTGGTTGAAGCCGAGCTGCAGCGACCAGGACCTGGGATTGACGGGTGTTCTTTTCATGGCGGTGCGCTCCTTCGGAATGTCGATGGCGAAGGTAGAACACAGCCCTCCTCTCACCGTGGTGAGAGGAGACATCGGACGTCGGCCCCTTTCCGCGGCGACGTCCCGGGCATGGCGGTCGGCGCAGCCGCCTCGGACCCTCTCAGGAAAACGCCCCGGCGATCAAGGGACCGACGGGGCGTTCATCGTCTCTCTCGTCCGGGGCGATGCCCGCCCCCCTCGCCTCACGCCGCCGCGTCGCGCTTGTTCTGCCGGTGCTCGATCAGATCGTCCACCACCGCCGGGTCCGCCAGCGTCGAGGTGTCGCCCAGCGCGCCGAACTCGTCCTCGGCGATCTTGCGCAGGGTGCGGGGGATGATCGTGCCCGAGCGGGTCTTGGGCAGGCCCGGCGCGAACTGGATTTTGTCGGGCGACGCGATCGGGCCGATCTCGGCGCGCACGTGCTTGACGAGCTCCTTGCGCAGCTCCTCGGAGGGCTCGACGCCCTCCATCAGGGTGACGTAGGCGTAGATTCCCTGGCCCTTGATGTCGTGCGGGTAGCCGACCACCGCGGCCTCGGACACCTTGGCGTGGGCGACGAGCGCGCTCTCGACCTCGGCGGTGCCCATCCGGTGGCCCGAGACGTTGATGACGTCGTCGACGCGCCCCGTGATCCAGTAATAGCCGTCCGCATCGCGGCGGCAGCCGTCGCCGGTGAAGTAGCGGCCCGGGTAGGTCGAGAAGTAGGTCTGGATGAAGCGCTCGTGGTCGCCGAACACGGTGCGCATCTGGCCCGGCCACGAATCGGCGATGCACAGGTTGCCCTCGCAGGCGCCGTCCAGCACCTTGCCCTCGGCGTCCACGATCTCCGGCTTCACGCCGAAGAAGGGCAGCGTCGCCGAGCCCGGCTTCTGCGCCACGGCGCCGGGCAGCGGCGTGATCAGGATGCCGCCGGTCTCGGTCTGCCACCAGGTGTCGACGATCGGGCAGCGGCTCTCGCCGACGACCTTGTGGTACCACTCCCACGCCTCGGGATTGATCGGCTCGCCGACCGAGCCGAGCAGCCGCAGGGAGGCGCGCGAGGTTCTCGTCACCGGCTCCTCGCCCGCGCCCATCAGCGAGCGGATGGCGGTGGGGGCCGTGTAGAACGTGTTGACCTGGTGCTTGTCGACCACGTCCCAGAAGCGGGAGATCGAGGGATAGGTCGGCACGCCCTCGAACATCAGCGTGGTCGCGCCGTTGGCGAGCGGGCCGTAGACGATGTAGCTGTGCCCGGTGACCCAGCCGACGTCCGCCGTGCACCAGTAGACCTCGCCCTCCTTGTAGTCGAAGACGTACTGATGCGTCATCGCGGCGTAGACGAGATAGCCGCCGGTCGTGTGCAGCACGCCCTTCGGCTTGCCGGTGGAGCCCGACGTGTAGAGGATGAACAGCGGATCCTCCGCGTTCATCTCCTCGCAGGGGCACTCGGCCGTGACCATCTCGGCGGCGGCGTCGTAGTAGACGTCCCGGCCCGGATCCATGGCGACAGCGCCGCCGGTGCGGCGGACGACGACGACGTGGTCGACGGACCCGGCGGGCAGGCGCTCGAGCGCGGCGTCGACATTGGCCTTGAGCGGCACCTTGCGGCCGCCGCGCAGGCCTTCGTCCGCCGTGATCACGCACCTGGAGGCGCAATCCTCGATGCGGCCGGCCAGGGCGTCCGGCGAGAAGCCGCCGAAGACGATCGAGTGGATCGCCCCGAGCCGCGCGCAGGCGAGCATGGCGTAGGCGGCCTCGGGGATCATCGGCAGGTAGAGGGTGACGCGGTCGCCCTTGGCGACGTTGCGGTTGCGCAGCACGTTCGCCCAGCGGGAAACGTGCTCGTGCAGCTCGCGGTAGGTGATGCGCTTGGACTCGCTCGGATCGTCGCCTTCCCAGATGATCGCCACCTGGTCGCCGCGGGTCGCGAGGTGCCGGTCGACGCAATTGTAGGCGACGTTGGTGGTGCCGTCCTCGAACCACTTGATCGAGACGTCGCCGGGCCCGAACGTCGTGTTCTTCACGGTCGTGTAGGGCCGGTACCAGTCGATGCGCTTGCCGTGCTCGCCCCAGAAGGCGTCGGGATCACTGATGCTCGCCTCGTACATCTCGCGGTACTTGTCGGCGTCGACCCAGGCGCGCTCGGCCCAATCCCGCGAGACTTCGTAGATCTTGTCGGCCATGCGTGTCCTCCCCGCGATCCTGCCGGCGTTCCAGCCCGCTTTGCCCGGCGGACGCCCGCCTCGGCGGCGACCGTCACGTCTTTGTTGCGCGGCACGTTACTGGACGGGGCCGCCGCGCCGCAAGGTAGGGCAACCTCGCACTTTGGTGGGGCTCCTCGCCCGTTCTCGGCGCGTGGCGACGACGTGCGCGGACGAAATGCCGCGCTCGGCCTGCGCGACCGGCCACGCTCGCCTGTCGTAGAACGGACGGGCACGGCGACGCGTGCGCGAACAGCGGGAGACGGCCTCATGGAGCATCGCACCCTCACCGAGCCGCAGAGGCACGAGAGCGCACGGCTGATCGATCCCCGCGCAGACTTCAACACCCAGCTCGCCACGATCGCGCTGACGCCGATCCTCGCCCTGTGGCCGCTCTTGTCGACGCTGCCGCTGTTCGGCCTGCTGGGCGGGCCGGAGAGCATCGGCTGGGGCGTGATGTACCTCTTCCTGCTGATCACCGGGTTCTGGGGCGTGTTCGGCGGCTGGCTGGCGCTGCGCTTCGTGCGCCCGTCGACGGTGCCGGCGCGGCCGAGCGTCCTGCCCCGCGGCCGGCTCGGTCTGCTCGTGGGCGCCTACGCCACGGCTTGGACCGTGGTCGCCATGGGCGTCGTCATCCTCACCTGACCGGGATCGCGGTCGCCGCGGGTCGCGCTTGCGCGCCGCGCCCGCCGGGCGTAGAGCGTCCGCCATGAGGACGCTCTCGCGACTTCCCGGCCGGCTGCGCACGACGATCGCCGTCGTCGCGCTCTACGCGCTCGTCCTGGCGGGGCTGCTCGGCGGCCTCTCCGGCGCGCTGTCGCTCTCCGCCGCGGCCGTCGCCGCACCGGGCGGGACGGTCTGGTGCCCGGTCGACGGCTCTATGCCGGCGAACGCGCCGGGCGATCATCCATGCTGGCACACCTGCCGCCTCGGCGCCGGCTCGTCCGGCCCCGCACTGGCGCCGCTCTCGACGATCGCCCCGCCCGCACGCCTGGCGCTCCCCCTCGCCCGCGTCTCCCCACGGAGCGACGCGCCCCGGGCGCGGGTCGCGTCGGCACCGCTCGGCGCCCGTGCCCCACCCCTCTCCTGATCGCGCAAGACGACACCTCTTCGACACACCTTGCTTTCGCGATCCGGATCCGCGCGATCCGATGGAGACGTTCCCCATGACCACGATCCTCAACCGGGCCGCCCGTGCGGCCGCACTCGCGCTCGCCCTCGCCGCGGCGCCCGCCCTCCCCGCCTTCGCGGCGGACACGTTCGAAGCCGGCGACATCCGCGTCGAGACGCCCTGGTCGCGCGCGACGCCCGGCGCCGCGCCCGTCGCCGGCGGCTATCTCACCATCGTCAACACCGGCAGCGAGCCCGATCGCCTCGTCGGCGGCAGCGCCGAGATCGCCGAGCGCTTCGAGGTCCACTCCATGGAGACGGTGGACGGCGTCGCGCGCATGGCTCCCGTCGAGGGCGGCCTCGAGATCCCGCCGGGCGCGAGCGTCGCCCTCGCGCCCGGCGGCTACCACGTGATGTTCATGGGCCTGAGGCGCCCCCTCGCGGAGGGCGAGAGCTTCGAGGGTACGCTCGTCTTCGAGCGCGCCGGGGAGGTGCCGGTGACCTTCGCCGTCGGTGCGCTCGGCTCGCGCATGCCGCCCATGGGCCACGGCGCGCATTGACGGCGCCCGGGCCGCGCACCCGCGTCAGCCCACGACGAGGCGGGTGCGCGGCCCGATCCGGCCGAGGAGGCGCCGCAGGGCGCGCGCCTCCAGCGCGATGCAGCCCTCCGTCGGGGCGAGGCCCGGCCTGGCCACGTGCAGGAAGATGGCGCTGCCGCGCCCCTTGCGGATCGGCCCGCGATTGGCCGAGAGATCGACGACGATGTCGTAGAGCGCGTCGTCGCGGCGCATCCGCTCGGCGCTCGCCGGGTACGGCAGGCGCACCGGACGATTGTAGTTGCGGTCGTTCGAGGCGTCGCACCATCCGTCCCCCCCGTCGATCGGCGTGAGCGGCAGCGCCGTCGCCGGGCGCGGCCCGCGATCGGGCCGGAACAGGGCCGCGAGCGGCCGCACCGTGCCCGCGGGAGTCGCGCCGTCGCCCTCGCGCTTGTCCCGGGTGACGCCGGAGCGGCCCAGTGCGCAGGGCAGGACGAGGCCTCCCGCGACGAGCCAGCCGCGGTGGCGCGTCCCGGGTGCGCGGCGGACCGCGATGCGCGACAGCGTGTTCGAGTTCATCCCGTGCTCCGTCTCCCGCGGGGCTCCCCCGCAAACGCCTGGGGGTAACCCGTTGGCGCGCCTTGTTGCCGAGACACCGCGGTTTAGTCTACAGCCGTGAGCGACACGGCTCCTTGGTCGAGGACTTCTCATGTCGAACGCCAACCGGATACTCGTCGTCGACGACGACCAGGATCTGCGCGACACGCTCGCCGAGCAGCTCGCACTCTACGACGAGTTCGCCGTCACCACGGCGGAGACGGCGGGAGAGGCGATGAAGGCCGTGCAGGCCGATCGCATCGACCTCGTCATCATGGACGTGGGGCTGCCGGACATGGACGGGCGCGAGGGCGTCAAGCTCATGCGCAAGCACGGTTTCCGCTCGCCGGTGATCATGCTCACCGGCCAGGGCTCGGACGCGGACACCGTGCTCGGCCTCGAGGCGGGGGCGAACGACTACGTGGTCAAGCCCTTCAAGTTCGCGGTGCTGCTGGCGCGCATCCGCGCGCAGCTGCGGCAATACGCGGCCTCCGAGGACGCGATCTTCCAGATCGGGCCCTACTCGTTCCGGCCGGGCGCGAAGCTGCTCGTCTCCGACAAGGGCTCGAAGCTCAAGCTCACGGAGAAGGAGACCGCGATCCTGCGCTTCCTCTTCCGTGCCGGGCAGAAGGTGGTCTCGCGCGACACGCTGCTCGCGGAGGTCTGGGGCTACAATTCCAACGTCACGACCCACACGCTCGAGACGCACATTTACCGCTTGCGCCAGAAGATCGAGCCGAATCCGTCGGCGGCGCGCTTCCTCGTCACCGAGGGCGGCGGCTACAAGCTGCTTCCCTGATCCAGCGACGCCCGAGGCGCGATGTCCCTCGACGACGATATCACGCTCCTGGCGGGCGCTCCCCTGATCGGCCTGATCGATCGCGACGGCCTGCGCCTGCTCGCCTTCGCCGCCGACAAGCGCCGCCTGCGCCAGGGGGAGGCGCTGTTCCGCAAGGGCGACCGGGCCGAGTGCGGCTTCGTCGTCGCCGAAGGCGCGATCGGCCTCGACATCGAGGGCGGCAAGCCGGTGACCGTGGCGCGCGCCGGCGACCTGATCGGCGCCGCGGCACTCTTCGCCGAGACCCGCCGCCCCGCGACCGCGACGGCGCGCGAGGCCGCGAGCGTGATCCGCCTCACGCGCCCGCTGATGCGCCGGGTGCTGGAGGAATACCCTCGTGCCGCGGCGGGCATGCACGCGATCCTCGCCGCGGAGCTCGAGAGCCTGACGCAGGACCTGATGCGGGTGGGCGCGCGGCTGGGGTGAGCGGCGGGGTGAGGTGTGCCTGGCTCGAGCCGGTCGATGATCGTGAGCGTCGAGGAGATCGCGGCGTGGAAGCACGAGGGCCGTCGCTACTGACGTCCGCCGTGCCGGCCGCGAGCACCCCCGCGCCGCATCTGCGCCTCACGCGGCCCTGAGCTTCCCGAGGAACGCCGCCATCTCGCGACGCAGCCGCTCGGCCTGCTCGGTCAGGGCGCTCGACGCTGTGCGCAGCTCGCCGGCCTTGTCGGTCGTCTGCGCGGCGGCGGCGGTGACCTCGGAGACGTTGCCGGCGATGCCGACGGCTCCCTGCGCAGCCTGCGCGACCGAGCGGGCGATCTCGGAGGTGGCGGCACGCTGCTGCTCGACCGTCGCGGCGACCTGGGTGGAGATCCCGCTGATCTCGCGGATCGTGCGGCTGATCCCGTCGATCGCGTCGACGACCTCGCCGGACGCGCCCTGCACGGCGCCGATCTGCCCGGTGATCTCTTCCGTGGCCTTGGCGGTCTGCGCCGCGAGCGTCTTCACCTCGGCGGCCACGACCGCGAAGCCCTTGCCGGCCTCGCCCGCGCGAGCCGCCTCGATCGTGGCGTTGAGCGCGAGCAGGTTCGTCTGCGCTGCGATGGCGTCGATGAGCTCGACCACGTCACTGATGCGGGCGGTGGCCTCGCCGAGCGCGCGGACCTTGTCGCCCACCGCCGTGGCTTCGGAGACGGCGGAGCCGGCGATCTCGGAGGCCTGCGAGACCCGCCCGCCGATCTCGGAGATCGAGAGGCTCAGCTCCTCGCTGGCGGAGGCGACGGTCTGCACGTCGGCACTGGCGCGCTCGGAGGCTTCGCCGGCCGCGCGGCCGCGGTCGGTCGTCGTCGCGGCGAGGTCGACCAGGCCGCCGGCGGAGCCCTCGATCTGTACGGCCGCGCTCGACAGCGCCTGCACGACGCCGGCGACGGACGCGTCGAGGGCGTCGGCCATGGCCATCATCTCGCGACGACGCGCCTCGGCCGCCTCGGCTGCGCGCGCCTCGTCGACGCTGCGACGCTCCTCCTCCTCGGACAGGCGCGCCTGCAGGGCCGCCTCGGCGGCCGCCGATTCAGCGCGGGCGATGCGCCGCATCAGGCGAAAGACGAGGGCGATCGTGCCGAGCCCGACGGCGGCGACCACGGCGACGAGCAGGCCCAGCGAGAAGGTTCGCGCCTGTACCATCGTCGCGACCGACGTCGCCACGTCCCAGCGCACGGCGACGTCGAAGGCCGTCCCGCCGTCGGCGGCGGCGATGGGGAGCGTGGCCGATGCCGGCACCGCGCCCTCGGGAAGGGAGAAACCCTCGAAATCGGCGAGGAGCCGCCCGCCGCCCGCGGCGAGGAAGGCGAGCTCGAGGCCGAGCCGCTCGTCCATCGCGCGCAGCGCATGCAGCGGGTCGGAATGCACCGCGAGGTACCCCACCACCCGCAAGCCGCCGACGGGGACCACGATGCCGAGCCGCGGCGCGCCGTCCGCCGACCAGTCGATCCGCAGCGCCTCGAGCGCGGTCGCGCCGGATCGCCCGGCGAGCCGCGCCGGCAGGTCCGCCGGCGACGCGAAGCCCGGCGTCGTCGCGTGTTCCGCGATCAGCGTCCCGTCGGGTCGGTACAGCGCGAGGCCGGAGATGGCGACGGCTCCGGAGGTCACAGCCTCGCGGCGCAGCATCTCCGGCAGGACGGCGCTCGCCGCAGCGGCATCGTCGGCACCCGCCGCCTGGCGCAGCTCGGCCGCCTGGGCGATCTGGGTCGTGAGCGCCGTCACCTGCCGCGCATAGTCGCTCCCGGCGTCGGAGACATAGCCATCGAGCATGGAGCCGAGCTGGGCCGCCGTGGCCTGATGCACGACGCCCTCGTAGCGCGAGGTGACGAGGGACATCACGCCGACCGCCGCGATGCAGTTGAGCACCGCCGATGCGACGAGGATGGCGAGGAGCTTCTTGTGCTCGGTCATGACGGGCTCGGTCTCCGGTCGTGGACTTCGAGTGCGCGCGGCGCATCGCCCCGGCGCCCTTGCCGCGCCGGGGCGATGCCGTGGCGGATCAGTTCGAGACGAGGGGCAGGCCCCGCTCCTTCCACTCCTCCATGCCGAGCGCGTAGTAGTAGACGTCGGAGTAGCCGTAGCCGACGGCCTTGATCACGGCGTTGGCGGCACGGCCGCAGGACAGGCCGTTGCAGTAGAACAGTACCGGGGCGTCCTTGGCGGCATGGGCGACGATGTCCGCCTCCGAGCCGATGTCGGTGTCGATCAGGCGGACCGCGCCCTCGATGTGGCCGGCGTCGTAGTCGCCCTGGCTACGGTTGTCGAGGATGACGAGATCCGGCGTCGAGGTGACGAGCTCGATGACGCCGTCGGCGTCGACCGTGATGGCCCCCTCGATCTCGAGCGGCGCGATGTCCGCGTGCGCGGACGTGGCGAGACCGGCGGCGAGCAGGATGCCGGCGGCGTAGGTGGCGAGCTTGCGCATCGTATTGACCTCCTGGGTGCGCGGGTTCGGGAGGCGCACAAGAGCATTTCAGCACGAGGAGCTAAATCAATTCTTTATGCGAGTTGACACTGCGCGCGCTTCGGGCCGCGGCTACAAAAGAGCGTGAGTATCAGCAGAATTTCGGCTTCAAGCGCCATACTTTAGACTTCAATTCGCATGATTAAATAACTCAGAATAGCACCATCATCTTCCGGCCCGGCCGGCGACCCGCCCGTTTCGTGTCGACGAAGCCGATCTCCCGCAGCAGCCGTTCCGAAGCCGCGTTCTCCGGCGTCACTTCCGCAACGACCATCGCCTCCGGCGCGAGCGCCCGCAGCAGGGCGACGAGCCCGCGCGCCGCCTCTCGGGCGTAGCCGGCACCCCGCGCCCCGGCCGCGAGCCAGTAGCCGATCTCGACGGCGGGGCGATCGTCCACCGGCGCGTGCTCGTGCGCACCGATCACGCCGATCAGCGCATCCTGGCGGAAGATGCCGAGGAAGCGCTCCGTCGCGCCCTCCCGGTTGCGCGCGATCAGCGCGCAGGCATCGTCGAGGCCGAACGGATGAGGCAGGAAGGAGACGAAGGGCGCCACCGCCGGATCGTCGGTGATCGCCCGCAGCGCCGGCGCGTCGCTCGGCACGAGGGGGCGCAGCGCGAGTCGCGGCAGCTCGCAGGCGAGCGCCGACCAGGCTCCGGCGAAGATGGACGTCACAGCTCCAGCGTCGCCGTCACCGGTGCGTGGTCCGACGGCCGGTCCCAGCCGCGGGCGTCGCGCAGGACGTCGACGCTCCGGCAGGTGCCCGTCAGGTCCGGCACGAGCCAGACGTGGTCGAGCCGCCGGCCCTTGTTCGCCTTCACCCAATCGGGCGCGCGGTAGCTCCACCACGTGTAGATCTTCTCCGGCTCCGGCACGAGCACGCGCGCCGCGTCGGCCCAGCCGGCCTCGCCGCGCAGCGTCTCCAGCGCCTCGGTCTCGACCGGCGTGTGGCTGACGACGCCGAGAAGCTGCTTGTGGCTCCACACGTCGTGCTCGAGCGGCGCGACGTTGAGGTCGCCGACGAGGATCGCCGGCGCCGCCGTCGGGCGCTCGGCGCCGCCCCAGGCGCGCATCTCGGCGAGGAACTGGAGCTTGTGGGCGAACTTCTCGTTCAGCGCCGGGTCGGGCACGTCCCCCCCGGCGGGGACGTAGAAGTTGTGGATGACGATTCCCGCCGCCGCGCCCGCCCCCGCGGCGAGGCGCACCGACATGTGGCGCGCGTCCGCCTTGCCGCAGAAGCTCATCACCCGCGGCTGATCGAGCGGCAGGCGCGAGAGCACCGCGACGCCGTGGTAGCCCTTCTGCCCGACGAAGTGGATGTGCTCGTAGCCGGCCTTGCGCAGGTCGGCGGACGGGAACTTGTCGTCCGGGCACTTGGTCTCCTGCAGGCACAGGACGTCGGGCGCGTGCGCGTCGAGGAAGCGCAGCACGAGCGGCAGGCGCAGGCGCACCGAGTTGATGTTCCAGGTGGTGATCTTCAGCCGCATGCGCGCCTCCTCCGTCGCCCCGGGTTACGACGTCGGGGCGGCGCGGGGAAGGCGGTTCCTCGGCGCGCCGGCCGTTCTCAACAGGCGAGCGTCCTACATCGAGGGGATCGCACGCAGGACGGGCAGCGCCGAGCCGAGCCACGACTCCGTCCACGGCACCGCGAGGAGGCGGTCGAACACGAGCGTGAGGAAGAGCCCGAGCCCGCCCGCGAGGACGAGCGTCTTCGGCAACCGTTCGCGTCCCTCGACGAGCATGAAGCCGGTCGTGAGGAGCATCGCGGCCGGAATCAGCCCGACGAGGGCGATCGCCGCGACGAAGCCGACGAGCCAGCCGCCGATGACGGCCGCGCGACGCGCGAGGACACCGGGCGGCATCTCCGCGGCGGAGCCGGCGAGGTCCATGTGCATCGGCTTGCGGCGCGGTGCGGCGCCCTCCACCTCTACCTCGTCGGCGGCCTCGCCCGAAAGCCCGAGGCAGCGCACGAGCAGGCTCGTGGCCAGCGCCGCGAACGCGAAGAACCCGACGGTGAGCGGCACGACCCTGGCACCGAAGCTCCAGTCCCACGCCACGACGAGCATCGCCCCGATCGTCGCGATCAGCACGAGCGAGACCGCGTCGGACGGAACCAGGCTCGGACGGCGCAGCCGGCGGCGCCCGCGCAGGAACCGCCCGAGAGCCGCGACGAGGGGCGGCAGGAAGCCGAGCGCGGAGAGCACGAGCAGGGTGACGACGCCGGGCCGCGAGAGCCAGGCCATCCCGTAGAGCTCCATCGAGATGAAGAGGTAGCGCTCGACCAGCGGCCCGAGCACGAAGCCGAGGATCAGCGGCGGACGCGGCCAGCCGAGCTGCTTCATGGTCCAGCCGATCACCGCGAAGATCATCAGTGCGTAGAGATCGCCCCAGCTGCGCGAGGCTTGGTAGGCCGCGAGGAAGCTGACGGAGACGATGAGAGGAAACAGGATCGAGACGCGCACGAGCGCGATGCGCGCCATGTAGCCGCTGAACAGGAAGCACAGCCCGGCGCCGAACACGTTGGCGACGACGATCGACCAGACGAGCGCGTAGGTCAGGTCGAGGTTCTCCTCGAGCATCGACGGGCCCGGGTTGAGGCCGTGGACCAGCATCGCCGCGAGCAGGATCGCCATCGAGGCCGAGCCCGGGACCCCGAACGCCAGCGTCGGCACGAGCGCCCCGGCTGTGTTCGAGTTGTTGGCGCTCTCGACGGCGATGACGCCGCGCACGTCCCCCGTGCCGAACGTCTCCTTGGCACCCTTCACGGTCTGGATGGCGTGGCCGTAGGTGAGCCAGTCGATCACGGACGAGCCGAGGCCGGGGATCGCTCCGATGGCGGCGCCGATCATCCCCGAGCGCAAGACGAGCAGCTTGTTCGCCGCGACGTCGCGCAGGCCCTGGAGCATGCCGCCGCGCACGTCGTAGCGCGCACCCTTGGCGATCGCGGAGCGGCGGATCGCGAGGTCGGCGATCTCCGGGATCGCGAACAGGCCCATCACCACCGGGATGATCGGCAGGCCGTCCCAGAGATAGAGCGAGCCCATGGTCCAGCGCATCGTGCCGTTCTGCGGGTCGAGCCCGATCATCGCGAGCATCACGCCGAGGCCGGCCACCCCCAGCCCGCGCAGCGGGCTCGAGCCCGAGAGCACGGCGACCATGGAGAGACCGAAGATCGAGAAGCCGAGGAGCTCGGGCGTCCCGACATACAGCATCAGCGGCCGCAGGAACGGGATGAGCAGCGCCAGGATCAGCGCGCCGAAGACGCCGCCCAGGAGCGACGAGGCATAGGCGGCGCTGAGCGCGCGGCCGGCCTCGCCGCGCCGCGCCATCGGGAAGCCGTCCATCACGGTGGCCTGCGCCGCCGACGTGCCCGGCACGCCGAACAGCACCGCCGGGATCGTGTCGCTCGTGTTGACGACCGAGATCATCCCGATCAGCACGGCGAACGCCGTATAGGGGTCCATGGCGAAGGTGAAGGGCAGCAGCAGCGCCATGCCGGCCATGCCGCCGAGGCCCGGGATGATGCCGAGCGCGAGCCCGAGCAGGACGCCTCCGATGATGAAGGCGAGCCGAACCGGGTCGAGAATGATGGCGAGCGCACCGAGCGCCGAGCCGAGGATGTCCGCTTCCATGGGAGCCTGCCTTCCGGGAGACGAGGTCTCGTCGGGGATCGCCCGACGCTCAAGGGCGCGCCGCGTCGGCGACCTGACGTCGCTTGCGCGGGGACTGGACGGTGCGCGACACGGGCACGTCCCAGATCTCGCTCGTGCCGTGCGCCTCGTAGGCCGCGAGAGCTCCCGCGAGGTCGTCGAGGTCGGTGATCGTGCGGCCGCGCAGCCCGAACGCCCGCGCGATCTCCGCGAAGCGGGGACGGCCGTGCAGCACGGGCGCGGGGTCGATGCCCTCCGCCTCGAGCAGATGCGCCTCCCCGCCGTGACCGCCGTCGTTGCAGCAGACGACGAGCAGCCGCAGCCCGTGCCGCGCCAGGGTATCGAGCTCCTGCACGTGCATCATCAGGCTCGAATCGCCCTCGAACAGCACGACGCGGCCGTTCCGCCGCGCCGCCGCGACGCCGGCGGCGATGGGAAGCCCGTTGCCGATCGCACCGAAGGCACGGATGGCGTGGTAGCGCTCCGGCGTCCCGCCCCGCATCGCCGTGTGCCAGTAGGCCTGGTGCGCCGAGCCGGAGACCACGTCCCAATCACCGGGCAGCACCTGCTCGAGCGCGCCGAAGACGGCGCGCGGGTCGAGCGTGCCGGGTTCGAGCGCCACCGGATCGCGCCGCGCGCGCTCCTGCCGGATCGCGTGGAGAGCCTCGGGTGCGCGGTTGCGCGCGGGCTTGGGCCCGAGCCGGCCGAGCGCCTCGAGCACCGCCGCGGCGGCGGCCGCGCAATCGGCCCGCACGTGCACGTCGGCCACCGGTCGTCCGCCGACCCGGCCGCCGGGGGCCTCGTCGACCTGCACCACCCGCGCCCTCGGGAACAGGCGACCGCTCTCCGTCGTGTGCGCGGACAGGCTGGCCCCGAAGGCGAGGACGAGGTCGGCCCGTTCCGCGTAGGCGCGCGCGGCGGCGTCGGCATAGCCGCCCATGATGCCCAGGGTGGAGGGATCCTCGTCGAAGAGGCCGCGCGCCGGCAGGGTCGTCGCGAGGAGCGCGTCGCCCGCGCGGGCGATCTCGAGGAGGAGGTCGCGGGCGCCGGCGGCGACCGCTCCCGCGCCGGCGAGGAGGAGGGGCGTCCGCGCGGCGTGCAGCGCCTCCGCGAGCGCGCGGGCGTCCTCCGGCAAGACCGGCATCGGCCCGAGGCGCGGCACGTCCGACAGCGAAGGACGATAGGGCTCGGGCGCGGGCGCCGCCACCGCCAGCTGGAGATCCGCCGGCAGGCCGAGCACGACGGGGCCCCGGCCGACGCGGGCCCGATAGAAGGCCTCCGCGACCGCGCCGCGCACCTCGTCGAGCCGGCGGATCGCGACGTAGCGCGCGCCGCAGGCGGCGGCGAGGGGCGCCTGCTCGATCGCCTGCCCGGAGGAGCCGGCCGGCGCCTCCCCCGCGAGCAGGACGAGGGGGATGCGCGCCCGAACGGCCGTGACGAGCGCCGTCGTCACCTGGGTGAAGCCGGGCCCGTGCGTCACCGAGGCGAAGCCGACGCCGCCGGCGGCGCTCTGATGGCCCATGGCCATGGCGACGGCCGCATGCTCGTGGCGGACGTGGTAGGTGGCCATGCCCGGCAGGCCCGACGCGGCGAGTGCGCAATGCATGTTGCCGTCGCCGAGGAGCACGAACTGCGCCGTCACGCCTTCGGCGGCGATGAGGTCCGCGATCTCGCGGGCGACCGTGCCATGTCCCACGTCAGCCTCCCGTCCCGTCTCGGCCGAGCCCGGCCGCGCTCATGCGACCGCGCTGGACTGGCGCAGCCCCGCGATCATGCTGGTCGTCATGAGCCGCTCCTTCAGGCGCTGCGGATCGGCGGCGATCGCCTTGAGCTCGTCGAGCAGTGCGCGCCGCCGCGTCGGATCGGTCTCGCGCATGCGGGCGCGGTTGGCATCGGCCTGCTTGAGGATCTGCTCCTCGGCGATCGGGCGGCGCTGGCGCTGGTAGCGCTCGAGCAGCTCCGGCCCGGCCCCCGCGACGAGGTCCGGCAGCTTCTCCGCGAGGCAGAAGGCGTCGTGGACGCCGCCGTTGAGGCCCATGCCGCCGCTCGGCGAGTTGACATGGGCGGAATCCCCGCACAGCACGATGCGGCCCTCGAAGTAGCGCTCGACGATACGCTGGTGGATCCGGTACGCACGCCGCTCGAGCACCTCGTAGGGCTCGTCGCGCGGGAAGACCGCCTGCATCTTGCGCTCGATGCTCGCCGTCGACAGCGCCTCCTCCTCGCTCTCGCCCGGGAGCGGGTAGAGGCTCGCCCGCCAGCGGCCGGGCACGCGCAGCAGGCTGAACGTCTCGGTCAGGTCCGGATGGCTCGTCCAGACGTAGTTGACGTTCGAGAGGTTCGGCATGGCGGCCGCGAAGTCGAAGCGGGTCGTCGCCAGGATCATGGTCTCGGGGTAGGTCTTGCCCGAGAGCGTCTGGCCGATCGCCGCACGCACCAGGCTGCGGGCGCCGTCGCAGCCGACGAGATAGGTCCCGCGCACGCTCTCGCCGTCCTCGCAGCGGGCGACGGCCCCGTCCTCGTCCTGGAACACCGCCGCGACGGGCTTGTCGAAGAGCACCTCGACATTCGGCAGGGTCGTCTTGATCGCGGCCAGCACGGTATGGGAGAGCTTGTGCTGCTCGCATTGCAGCCGGTAGGGATGGCCGGTCTCGTCGCGCAGGATCGCCATGTCGAAGACGGCGGCGTCGCCGCTCGCGTGGTCGCGCACCTGCCAGGTCGGCGAGACGAGACCCTGCTCGACGAGAGAGATGCCGACACCCTCGAGGAGGTCGAGGGTCGGAGGATGGAACGTGCTCGCCCGCAGTTCCGTGACGATCGCCTCGTTGCGCTCGATCACGATCACGCTCAGCCCGCGCCGGCCGAGCAGATAGGCGAGCACCAGGCCGACGGGGCCCGCGCCGACCACCACGACGTCGCTCGTCTTCACCACCGCTTCACTCATGAGTTCCTCCGCAAGACACAAGGCAGGCGCGCTCACGTGCCCGCCGGATCCCGGCGGGCACATGGGCGGCGCAAGACGGCGCGCCGTCACTCCGGACGGAAGATGTCCGTGATCGACTCGATGACGTGATCGGGCGCCTCGAGCGTCGACGTGACGATCGATTCGATCTCGGCGCCGCGCTTGGGGGCCACCTGCATGCCCCGCTCCGCCATCTCCGCGCGGTAGGCGGGGTCGTTCGCCGCGGCGGCGAACGCCGCCTCGAGCGTCACCACCACCTCGTCGGGGAGCTCGGGCGGCGTCACGAAGACGCGGCCGAGCGCCGAGCCGTTGGCGAGGAAGCGCAGGATCTCGCGCTCGCGATCCGAGGTGGCGAGGTCGAGCAGCCGCGGCACGTCCGGCAGGGAGGCGTCGGGATCGAGCCCCGTGTGGAAGTGGATGGTCACGAGGTCCTGCTCGATCCAGTGCGGATAGGGACCGACGATCCCCTCGTAGTCGGCGACGCGCCCGTTGAGCTCGCCGCTCTCCATCGCCTGCATGATCGGCGCCGTGCCCTGGTAGCCCATCACGATCTGGAAGTCGGTGCCGAGGAACCGATTGGCGAAGGTGGGCCCGATATAGGTGATGGACGACCGCGACGTGGCTCCGAGCTTGACCGGCTCGTCGCGGATCTCCTCGAAGCTGCGCGCCTGCGTGGTCTCGTTCCACGTGGCGAGCACGCTGTTGATCGGCGCGAGGCTGCCGAGATAGTCGAACTGCGCGGCGTCGTACTGGACCTCCGGCACGCCGACCGCCTGGCTGATCGCGAAGTACGGCAGGAAGTTCGCGATCGCGGTGCCGTCGCGCGGCGCCACGTTGTAGAGCCAGTTCGCCAGCACCATCCCGCCCGCTCCGGGCATCGAGCGCACGACGATGTCCGGATTACCGGGCAGGTGCTTCTGCAGGTACGGCGCGATCAGGCGCGAATGCAGCTCGAGCGCACCCGAGCCGGCGACATAGAGATCGATGGTCTGGTTCTCGAAGGTCGTCGCCTGGGCAGAGGCGCCCGGCACGGCCGCGAAGGTCAGCACGGCCGTCAATACGGCGGAGCCCATGCATCCGCCCACCCGCTCTCGCAAGGTCATTCTTTCCTCCCGCTCTGGAACGTCGCGCCCGCACTTCTTGTCGACGGCGGCTTTCGGCCTCCGCGGCCGAGTTCTCGGCGGTTCGTGGAGGGCGCTGGAGTGAACGTCATATGACCGCGTCAATCTGTCAACAGTATTTTTGAAGCGCCTGTTCCAAACCCCGGCCCGCTCGAACGGCGAGCGAGTTTCGAACAGGCCATAAACGCTCTAATAGAAAACGCTTTTACAACGCACGCACCGCGCTCGTGAGCTTCGGGAGCGCAGGGTTCGCGAGCGCGACCATCCTCACGTATGGAGCCATTGTGTTGACAGTCCATGCGCCTGGAGCATAGTCTCGCGTCATTGGCGGGCGGCACTGCGTCTCGAGCCCGCGTGGGGAGTTGCCGGATGAGCGCAACCAAGCCGCAGACGTCACGATCCCGGGCCGGGATCGTGGTCCCTCCAGCCAACCCGGCGGTCGAGCCGGAGATGCGCCTGCTTCTGCCTCCGGCGATCGACTACTATGTCGCGCGCCTGCCCTACCAGGCGGGGCGCTCGCTGTCCGAGCGCAACGAGGTCTACCGCGATCACTACACGAGCGCCGTCACCGCCTTCGGCGACCTCGCTCCGCGCGCGGTGTTCGTCGCCCTGACAGGAGCCTCGTACCGCCTCGGCCCGAAGGGCGACGCCGAGCTCTGCCGCACCTTGTCGGACCACGCCGGGGCGGAGGTCGCAACGGCGAGCCTCGCCATCAACGCGGCGCTGCGGGCGATCGGCGCGCGGTCGCTGGGGCTCGTCTCGCCCTATCCCGGGTGGCTCACGGCGGAGGCCGTCGGCTATTGGCGGGACGCGGGCTACGACGTGGCGCACACGCACGCGGTGGCGGACACGTTCAAGGCCTACGAGATGACCGACGAGGAAGTGCTCGCGGCCCACGACGCGCTCGATCCGCACGGCTGTGACGCGA
The DNA here is from genome assembly GCA_051117315.1 of Salinarimonas sp. Lineage (GTDB taxonomy): Bacteria > Pseudomonadota > Alphaproteobacteria > Rhizobiales > Beijerinckiaceae > Salinarimonas. The sequence goes on from JBNPEA010000058.1 coordinate 18,961, forward strand.
TCCTGATCTCGGGCACCGGCGCACGCACGCTGCACACGCTGCGCATGCGCACCATGTACCGAGGCATCCCGCTCCTCACCTCGAACCTGTGCGGCGCCTGGTTCCTGGCGCGCACCTGCGGGGTGCCCGTGGCGCCCGAGGTGGCCGCGCTCTGCCCCCTGCTGTTCAACGGCCGCTGAGCGGCCTCAGCCGAGGCTCCGCTCCACCCCGGCGGCGGCGGCGAGCAGCGCGTGATCCCCACCGCCGCGGGCCATCAGCATGAGCCCGGCGGGGCGCGGCAAGTTCGGCATCGGCAGGCTGATCCCGGTGAGATCGAACAGGTTGCCGACGGTCGTGTTGCGCAGCATCAGCAGGTTCGCCTGCCGGAAGGCGTCGTCATCGGCCTCGAGCGTCGCGATCTCCGGCGCGGTCGTCGCCGTCGCGGGCAGCGCCAGCACGTCGAGGGGCGCGAGCCGCCGGTCCATCGCCGCGATCAGGCCCCGCCGCGTCTCGAGGTAGACCTGGTAGGCGGCGGCGCTCACGCCGGCGCCGAGCCGGATGCGGGCGAGCACGTTACGGTCGTAGCCGACGGCGTGCGGCTCGTGCATCGCGGCGTGGACCCCGGCGGCCTCGATCGCGACGAGCGGCGCACCGGCGCGGCTCGCGGCCTCGGCCATGGCGTCGAGCAGGTCGTCGATCGCGTGCTCGACGATCCGCGCGCCGGCCGCGGAGAGCCGCGCGAGCATGGCTTCGAACGCGTGCGCGACGACGTCCTCGACCTGCCCGAACAGGAGCCCGCGCGGCACGCCGATGCGCAGCCCCGCCACGGGCAACGGCGCGAGCGCATGGGGCTCCTCGCCGGCCATCACGGCATCCGCGGCGGCGCACTCCGCCACGGTGCGCGCCAGAGGACCGACCGAATCGAGCGTGCGCGAGAGCGGATAGGCGCCCGCGGTCGGCACGCGCCCGCTCGTCGGCTTGAAGCCGACGACGCCGTTCAGCGAGGCCGGGATACGCACGGAGCCGCCGGTATCGGTGCCGATGGCGATGTCGCAGGTGCCCTCGGCGACGCTCACGCCGGCACCCGACGACGATCCGCCGGGGACGCGGGCGGGATCGGCCGCATTGCCCGGCGTCCCCCAATGCGGGTTGATGCCGATGCCGGAGAAGGCGAACTCGGACATGTTGGTCTTGCCGAGGATCACGGCTCCCGCCCGCCGCAACCGCGCGACGACGGGCGCGTCGGCCGTCGCCGGCTCGGCGTCCCGCAGGATGGCCGACCCCGCGGTGGTCGGCTCGCCGGCGACGTCGAACAGGTCCTTGATCGAGACCAGCGCACCGTCGAGCGGACCGAGCGAGATCCCAGCGGCGCGACGCGCATCGGCGGCATCGGCCGCGGCGCGAGCGGCCTGCCGGTAGAGGCGGGTGTAGACGCGCTCGTCGGCGGCGGCGCCGGCCAGGCGCGAGACGACCGCCACGACGAGGGGGCGGAGGGCGACGCGTCTGGGTCGGCGGGGGGAGAGCTTTGGCGAGCCGACC
>JBNPEA010000123.1:0-20086 GCA_051117315.1 Salinarimonas sp.
GATCCGTTATACGCGCCTCGCCGTTCCTGCCGCCAATCCATCCCGACCACCTCGCCCAGCAAACGAGGTGAAAGCTATCCTCATGCCGAACCCCCGAGAAGTACGGGGCGCTCGTATCGCTTACGATCGACCGGCGCGCCAATCTCGGCGCGGCGGCGCCGACGCCGATCCTGCTCGTCACCTTCGTCCATGCGGTGGCCTCGCTGGCGGCGCTGACGCCGCTGGCGATCGGGCTCGAGGGGCTGGAGGCGTCGCTCGACGGCGGCTTCCTGTTCGCCGTGGCCTGGCTGGCGCTCGTGGTCTCGCTCGCGGCCTACGGCCTGATGTTCGTGCTGCTGCGCCGGATCTCGGCGGCGCGGGTGGCGAGCCTCACCTACCTCTCGCCACCGGTGACGATGCTGATGGCGTGGGCGCTGTTCGGCGAGACGCTGACGGTCGCCGGCGTGATCGGGCTCGCCGTGGCCGCCGTCGCGGTCTGGCTCGCGGCCGGGCCGGCGGTCGCGGCCGATCCGCGGGGGGCGGCCGAGCGGGCGTGAGGCGCCCGCGCACCCTTTTCCCGCGCGGCGACTCCGCCCATATTGCCGCCATGGCCAAATCCCCGAAGAGCTCCCCGAACCAGCCCACCTCCGATTCGGGCGCGCCCGCGCGCAAGGGCGCGCGCCCGAAGGCGCAGAGGCCGGAGCTGAAGCCGCTCGACGAGCACCTGGCCGAGCTGCTGAACCCGGCGCTCAGCAAGAAGAAGGGCGACGGCGGCGGGGTCACCGGCTTCGCCGAGGCGCCGCAGCGCGGCTTCGAGACCGGCTTCGTCGGCGCGCTCGACCCGGACGTCTCCGCCCCCGCCGCGCGCGATCTCGCCGAGCGTCCCGGCGGGCCGCCCCGCAAGCGGCCGAAGAAGCCCTCCGAGATGCCCCCGCCGGAGGACATGGTCGGCGGCGTCTCCGCCACCGTGCAGGCGCTCGAGGATCTGCTCACCTCCGGCAACCCGCTGTTCAAGAACGGCGAGCTCTGGACGCCGCACCGCCCCGCCCGGCCGGAGAAATCCGAGGGCGGCCGCGCCTTCGTGATGAAGTCCGACTTCCAGCCCGCCGGCGACCAGCCGGCCGCCATCGAGGAGCTGGTCTCCGGCGTGAACGCGCAGGAACGCGACCAGGTGCTGCTCGGCGTCACCGGCTCGGGCAAGACCTTCACCATGGCCAAGGTGATCGAGGCCACCCAGCGCCCCGCGCTGATCCTGGCGCCGAACAAGACGCTGGCCGCGCAGCTCTACGGGGAGTTCAAGTCCTTCTTCCCCGACAACGCGGTGGAGTATTTCGTCTCCTACTACGACTATTACCAGCCGGAGGCCTACGTCCCGCGCTCGGACACCTTCATCGAGAAGGAAAGCTCCATCAACGAGCAGATCGACCGCATGCGCCACTCGGCCACGCGGGCGCTGCTCGAGCGCGACGACGTCATCATCGTCGCCTCCGTGTCGTGCATCTACGGCATCGGCTCGGTGGAGACCTACACCGCCATGTCCTTCAGCGTGAAGGCGGGGGAGAAGATCGAGCAGCGCCAGCTGATCGCCGACCTCGTGGCGCTGCAGTACAAGCGCATCCAGTCCGACTTCACCCGCGGCACCTTCCGCGTGCGCGGCGACGTCATCGAGCTCTTCCCGGCCCACCTGGAGGACCGCGGCTGGCGCATCGGGCTGTTCGGCGACGAGGTCGAGACCATCCAGGAGTTCGATCCGCTCACCGGCCAGAAGACCGCCGACCTCGAGGCTGTGAAGATCTACGCCAACTCGCACTACGTCACCCCGCGCCCCACGCTGCAGCAGGCCATCAAGGGCATCAAGACCGAGCTGAAGCAGCGGCTCGACGAGCTCAACAAGATGGGCCGCCTGCTCGAGGCGCAGCGGCTGGAGCAGCGCACGCAGTTCGACCTGGAGATGATCGAGGCCACCGGCGCCTGCAACGGCATCGAGAACTACTCGCGCTACCTCACCGGGCGCCGCCCCGGCGAGCCGCCGCCGACCCTGTTCGAGTACCTGCCCGACGACGCCATCGTCTTCGCCGACGAGAGCCACGTCACCATCCCGCAGATCGGCGGCATGTATCGCGGCGACTTCCGCCGCAAGGCGACGCTGGCCGAGTACGGCTTCCGCCTGCCGTCCTGCATGGACAACCGCCCGATGCGCTTCGAGGAGTGGGACGCCATGCGCCCGCAATCGGTGCACGTCTCCGCCACGCCCGGCGGGTGGGAGATGGAGCGCACCGGCGGCGTCTTCGTCGAGCAGGTGATTCGCCCCACCGGCCTGATCGACCCCGTGGTGGAGGTGCGCCCGGCCAAGACCCAGGTCGACGACCTGCTCGGCGAGGTCAAGGAGCAGGCGCGCCGCGGCTACCGCACGCTCGCCACCGTGCTCACCAAGCGCATGGCCGAGGACCTGACCGAGTACCTGCACGAGAACGGGGTGCGTGTGCGCTACATGCACTCGGACATCGACACGTTGGAGCGCATCGAGATCATCCGCGACCTGCGGCTGGGCGCCTTCGACGTGCTGGTGGGCATCAACCTCCTGCGCGAGGGCCTCGACATCCCCGAATGCGCGCTGGTCGCCATCCTCGACGCCGACAAGGAGGGCTTCCTGCGCTCCGAGACGTCGCTGATCCAGACCATCGGCCGCGCCGCCCGCAACGTCGACGGCCGCTGCCTGCTCTACGCGGACCGCATCACCGGCTCCATGGAACGCGCCATGGCGGAGACCGACCGCCGCCGCGAAAAGCAGCTCGCGTACAATAAAGAGCACGGGATCACCCCGGAGAGCGTCAAGCGCGCCATCGGCGACATCCTGCAGAGCGTCTACGAGCGCGACCACGTGCGGGTGGACACCGGCCTCGCCGACGCCGGCCGCACCGTGGGGCACAACCTCAAGGCCATCACGGCGGATCTGGAAAAGCGCATGCGCGAGGCCGCCGCCAACCTCGAGTTCGAGGAGGCCGCCCGCCTGCGCGACGAGCTCAAGCGGCTGCAGGAGACGGAGCTGCTGGTGGGCGACGACCCGATGGCCCGGCAGGGCGAGGTGGAGGCTTTCGCCGGAAAGTACGGCGCGGGGGACGCGCGCGGGGGGCGGCCGAAAGGCGCGCGCGGCGGCTCGCGGGTGGCGAAGCCGGTGCCGGGGGAGATGGGGCCGGGGACGGACCGCGAGACGCCGCTGGGGGCGGGAGCTTACGTGCGGCCGGCGGGGCGGAGCATGGAGGGGCGGCCGGGGCAGGCGCCGAAGTATAGGGGAAGGAAGGGGCGGGGGTGAGGCTGTTAGTCTCTTTCCAAAGACCAACTCATCAAGCGGAACCAATCTCTGACCGTCAACTTTAGCCGCAGAACTTCATCATCTGACAGCATGCCGCAGTGCGCAATCGTTCCACGGAGAAGATTGAGACTGCTCATAACCTTCTCAACACCTTTTCTAGATTGAAATATTCCGCCAAAATTGTCCCAATTAAATCTAATGATTTCACCAAGTTCTCCGAATGTAATGTAGTCGATCTCGTCGATTGATCTTTGTGATATGCCATGATCTAACTCTCGCTGACGGTTGTGTTTTGCCGAATCTTTGACCGACTGAGGAGCCGAGGCGTCCCACCAATCAGGACCAGCCGCGTCCCTCAGCACATCCACGATCATCATGCGAATATGATTCTCTAAGAGGTAGAATATTTCATAGTACGCAGACATCGCGGCGGCCTTCGTCCGCAAATCCGGCGCAAACTGCGGCATGTAGCCAGATAGGTATGGATCAGCCTCAAGTCTCTTTGCAGCGACCTCGCGGTTGAACCCTCGTGCTTCGTTCAGGCGATCAAGCTCGATCTGAATGACAGCATTGTTAAGAAGAAATCCTCGAATGTGTTCCCGGTCCACCGTATCACCCAATTAGATTATTACGAAGGCTTCTGAATATAGCATTGAATACTTCGACGTTAGTCGTTTCTGGTAGAACCACATTGATATTATACTGAAGCCCTAGACGGCCTGCGCTGTGCATTCGACCCGTCTCTGATGATTTTTCTTCCGCTTGTGGGGGAGAGGTTTCAGCTTCAGCAGCCTCCACATTGGTAATATAGGCCTGAATCAGCTTGAAGGTACTAACAATAGCGCGCACAACCTGATCACTCCGTTCTCGGCCGGTTAGCCCGATGACCAGATCAGTAAGTGTGTTTTCGTCCGCTTGATCAATCTGCTCATTCTGTCTAAAGAGATCTGAAAATCCTTTCCTGAGCGCCTGCTTCGCCGCGCTGCTCCGACCTCCGTCGGTTCGGAATTTTGAATAAATGTCGGTGGGCGTTCCATCAGGTGAAAGGAAGCCGATTTTCTTCAAAAACGATAGGACGGCTCCACCAGATCCGCCCTTGAACTGCCACACTGTGTCCATATAGCTTTGTGTGATACGGTCTGGCTGCTGAGCACTAATGATTTTATCAAGAACCTTCTTTAGCAATACGGGTGTGTTAACGTACGATAACCCCGAAGGGATTTCTTTCTTCGCTGCACGAACCGCCTTCTTTTCAGTGGTTTTTTGCGCAATTGCAGGTCCCGGCGTCGACGCGTCCATGATCAGCCCTCTCTCTCAACCCGAGAGTAGGTTATTTCATTGGAGCGTCAAGCGAGACTGACAACGCTCAACTGCGCCCCTCCTTCCCTGTAGGGGAAGGTGGATCGCCGCGCAGCGGCGAGACGGATGGGGCACGCCGGAGGCGTGTTCGGCGCAGCCGAAATCGGCCGGGGAAGGGCGGGTCCGGTGGGGGAGCGGCGCGGGGTTTCCGCTTCGCGGAACACGCCTGACGGCGTGCCCCATCCGTCTCGGCTTCGCCGAGCCACCTTCCCCTACAGGGAAGGAGAGACTTCTACTCGCGCATGTATCTTCATACACCCGAAGTCTTCCGGATGCGGGGGCGGCTTGAGATCGTGCAGTCTGTTCCCGCTTCGTTCGGAACGGATGTCATACGATGAGCAGCGGCTACCACAAGCGCCCCCGTACGACCGTCCCCGTGGAGGTCGCACGCGCGCTGCGCAAGCGGATGACGCCGCAGGAGGCCAAGCTCTGGGTCGCGCTGCGCCGCCTGCGCCCAGCGGGCTTCACCTTCCGGCGGCAGGTGCCCATCGGCCCCTACGTCGTCGACTTCGCCTGCCTCAAGGCGCGCCTCGTCGTCGAGGTGGACGGCGCGCAGCACGGGTTCGACGGGCACCTTACAAGGGACTCGCTGCGGGACGCCCGGCTGGCGGAGCGGGGCTTCCTGGTCGCGCGCTTCTGGAACCATCAGGTCGACCGCGAGCTCGACAGCGTGATAGACACGATCTTCGCCCGGCTCACCGAGCCCCGCGCCTCTCCTTCCCTGTAGGGGAAGGTGGCGCCGGCGTAGCCGGTGACGGATGGGGCGCGGCGCGCAGCGACGCGTTCCGCGAAGCGGAAGCCCCACGGTGTCCGGTTCCGGCGGGGCATTTCGGCTTCGCCGAACGCGCGTGCCGCGCGCCCCATCCGTCTCGGCGCTTCGCGCCGAGACACCTTCCCCTACAGGGAAGGAGAAGGGGGTGGCTCGCGGAAGCGGACCCCCACCCCGCCGCCGTTCGCCTCGATGAACGCCACGCCCGCGTCCTCGAAGGCGCGGCGGATCGCCGTTGCAGTGACGTTCAGGCCGCCCAGCGCGCCGGGCTCGGCCTCCAGCCGCTTCACCGTGGCGATCGAGACGTCGGATTTGTCGGCGAGATCCTGCTGGGTCCAGCCGAGCAGGCCGCGGGCGGCGCGCATCTGCTCGCTCGTGATGCGGGAAGGTCGCGAGGGCATCTTGCGCTATAATCGCTCAAGTGTTATAGATCGGATCACTCGGCCGACCGGGTCGACGTGATACTAAAGGTCCCATATCACCCCCGCCACCCCCGTGCGCACCCCCTGCGCGCGCCCGCCCGTCCGGAGCCCGCCATGCACCCCTCTCCGCTCCAGCCGTCCCCCACGCCCTCCCCGCTCTCGCGCGCAGCCCCCTGCCCGCTCGCCGCCCTCGCCCGGGAGGCGGAGGGGATGATCGGGCGGCATCGTGCGTGCGACCGGCTCGCGCGGGAGGCGGCGGATCCGCGGGCGCGGGCGGCGGCGGGGCGGGAGATGGATGGGCTGGGGGAGGCGCTCGACCGGCTGGCGGAGCGGGCGGCGGGGCTGCGGGCGGCGTCCGCGGAGGGGGCGCTGTTCGCCCTCGTGCTCGCCGCCGGCGAGGCCGAGACGCTCGACGTCTTCGACACCGACCCCGCCCCGGTCCTGCGCCGGCTGATGCGCCGGCTCTGGACCATCCGCCGCCACCTCGAGACCCGCGCCACGCTGCCGGACCCGGTCGCGCGGTTCTGGATGCCGCCGGCCGGGTGAGCGCCCAACCTCCCCTCGCGGACGTCGGCCGCGAAGCGGCGCCACCTCCCCCCGGGGAGGTCGGCCGCGAAGCGGCCGGGTGGGGGCGAGTGTTGGTGGTTATCATCAGGCGGCTCGCCCCCACCCGGCGCCCTGCGGGCGCCGACCTCCCCGGAGGGGAGGTGTCGGGGTGGCGGCCTGCATCGGGCGGCTCGCCCCCACCCGGCGCCCTGCGGGCGCCGACCTCCCCGGAGGGGAGGTGTCGAGGTCGCGGCCTGCATCGGGCGGCTCGCCCCCACCCGGCGCCCCGCGGGCGCCGACCTCCCCGAGGGGGAGGTTAGTGCGCCCCATGCCCGCCGAGCATCGGCGTGCCGTCGGCGCCCGGCAGCGCGATCAGCACGTTCTGCATCATGCCCTGGTCCTCGTGGTCGAGGATGTGGCAGTGCAGCACGAACTCGCCGATGTAGCGCTGGTAGCGGGTGCGCATCACCACCCGGTAGCCCGGCTTGACGAACAGCGTGTCCTTCCACACGCCCTTCAGCCCCGCATATTGCGGATCGTCGGGCTCGCCCCCGGCGCTGACGTCCACACCCGCCGGGTTCAGGATCTCCACCACCTGGAAGGGATTGACGTGGATGTGGAAGGGGTGGCCGGCGGCGGGGTTGGTGCCCGAGGTCAGGGTCCACTCGTCGACGCCGCCGAGCGTGAGCACCCGGTCGATGCGGCTGGGGTCGTAGGGCTCGCCGTCGATGAGGAAGCCCGTGGGCGAGGTGCTCGTGTCGATGGAGAAGGCCAGGTCCTGGGTGCCGGTGACCTCGGATGCCTCGATCGTGGGATGCGGCACGAAGCTGTCGAGCCGCAGTCCGTCGGCCAGATCGGCCACCACCGTGGCGCGGACGTCCTCCGGCATCGTCCGCTCCGCCGCCGCGACGAGGGCGGCCTCGAGCCAGGCGGTGAGCCCGTCGGCGTCCGTCGGCACAGGCTCGGCTCCCGCCGCCACGTCGACCGCGCCGAGCAGCTGGCGGCTCTCGGCCCCGCCACTCACGGTCGTCGTCGCCGGCGCCGAGGCGTCGATCACGCAATAGCGGCCGGCCTCGGGGAAGACCATCAGGAGATCCGTGCGGTAGCCCGGCTGCAGCACGCTCGCGGTGCGCGGGTCGATCTGCCCGCGGGTGAGCCCGTCCTCGGCCATGGCGAAGCCGGTCAGCGGCGCGCCGGGGCAGTTCGTCGCGAGCCAGTCCGCATCGTTCCCCGCGGCCGCGTCGAGCGGGCCGGCGCCGTCGGCGGCCTTGCGGAACTCGAGCGTGACCGTGTCGCGGATGCCCGCGTGCGCCACGCGCCAGCGCTCGATCCGGCCGGTCTCGGCGCCCGGGAAGGTGGGCAGGATCTCGCCGTTGATCGAGGTGTAGCGGCCGGACGCCGCCCAGTCGCCGGGCGCGAACTCGGCGTAGCCTTCGATGATGCCGGTCTGGCCGGGGTCGCAGCGATAGCTGCCGTCCGGGTTGGTGACGAGGGTGCCGTCCGAATCGTAGCACGCGTACTGGTTCTGCTGGAGCAGCACCAGCCGCTCGGCGAAGGGCGCGCCGTCCGCCTGCATCAGCAGCGTGTCGATGTCGCCGTTGAGCTCCGGCGTCGGCAGCCGGTCGCCGCGGATGAGGATGAACCCGGCCATGCCGGAGGAGACCTGCAGCGCCACGCCGCCGTGCAGGTGGGGGTGGTACCAGAACGTGCCGGAGGGATGGTCGGCGGGGATGTTCCACTCGTACTGGAAGGACACGCCGGGATCGATGGCGATCAACACGTTGTCGCTATTGCCGGTGGGGCTGACCCACAGCCCGTGCGAGTGCAGGTTCGTGCGGTTGAAGCAGTGCGGGACGTTGATGTCCGTGATCTCCTGCGGGCAGGAGGGGTCCGCCGCCGGCAGCTCGTTGCGCAGCGTCACGCGCACGGTCTCGCCGGGCGTCACCTGGATGGTGGGGCCGACATAGGCCGGCGCGTTCGCCGCCGCCGGGGCGCCGAGGTCGACATAGGCGCGCAGCCGCACGGCGTCGTCGCGCCCCTCCGCCGGGTCCCAGATCGCGCCGTCGACGTAGCGGATGGCGAGATCGAGCGCCGCCTCGCCGGGGGCGACCCGCGGCGTCGGCGCGGGCGGGGCGAGGAGGAAGGGCGCGAGCGCGTCCGCCGGCGGCGCGGCGCGCTGCAGCGCGGCGTCCGGGATGGCCGGGACCAGGCGCTCGGCGGGCTGGGCCAGGGCGGCGGGCGTGAGGGCGAGGAAGGCGGTGGTCGTGATGGCGCGGGCCGCTGCGCGGCGGTGCGCCCTGGTGGTCGATCGATGGCTCATCGTGCCCCTCCCTCGGCCGGCGGCGCCGTCGAATCGGCGCGGCTTCGACCCTGCACTGCGGAGCTTGCGCCACCATTGCGGGCGACGGCAATCCGGAGATGCTCTCATCGGCTGGTGCGTACCGCGCGTCACGGCGGCCGTCGGCGCTCGAGAACCCTCTCGAAATCCCTGTTGAACCGCCTGCGCGCGACTCTATATTCATGCGAGGGGACCGACGTGACGATCGACGGCGTCGGCGAGGAGCCCTTCGGAGTGAAGGCCGCCCATCGGCGCCACAGGCGGGATCGGGTCGCCCTCGGCGAGGCGCGCCGCCCCTTCCATTTCTACCCGAGACGCGGCATAAGCCGGCGACGAGAGCACGAGCGGGACCGTCGAGCGCGCCATGACACAAGACCTGATCCGCTACGACCTCCTGGTGCAGGACGCGCTCAAGGGCGTCGTGCGCAAGGTGCTCTCCGACGCCGCCCGCGACGGGCTGCCGGGAGAGCACCACTTCTACGTGTCTTTCCAGACCGCCTTCCCCGGGGTGCGGCTGTCCTCGCGCATGCGCGAGAAGTACCCCGACACGATGACGATCGTGCTGCAGCACCAGTTCTGGGACCTCATCGTCAACGAGCACGCGTTCGAGGTGGGGCTCTCCTTCGGCGGCGTGCCGGAGCGGCTGCTCGTGCCCTACGATGCGCTGACCGGGTTCTTCGATCCCTCGGTGCAGTTCGGGCTGAAGTTCGAGATCCGCGAGGCCGCGCCGGTGCCCGCCCCCGGCCCGACCCCGGTGGAGACGCCGCGCCAGCCCGCCCGCGGTGCCGGCTCCGAGCCTGCCGAGACCGAGCCGCGCCGGGCGCCCGCGACGACTCCGCGCATCTCCGCCGCCCGCCGTCGGGCCGAGGACGAGGCGGCCGAGGCCGGTGACGCCGCGGCGCCGGCCGCGGGCAAGAAGGGCGCCGGCAAGGCGACGGGCAAGCTCACGCTGGAGAAGGCGTCCGAGGCGGCCGACGGGAAGCCGGGCGCGGAGAAGGGCGGCGAGACGGGCGACGAGAAGACCGACTCGCAGGCGCCGACCGGCGCCGAGGTGGTGAGCCTCGACGCGTTCCGCAAGAAGACCTGATTTGTTCCTTCTTCGTTCTTGACAAGACACGCTCGGCCGCGCTAGCTTCCGGAGGCAACCTCGGGAGGCGGACGCGATGTCTATGCGATCGATCTCGTCGGGCGGCCGGCGCGCCGCGACCGGCCGCGACGCGAGCGGAGTCGCCGAGCCCGGCGCGCCGCTGACGTCGGCGGGCTTCGAGGCCGCGCGGGCGGGGCTCGGCGTTCCGCCGGCCGTGCTCTGGGCGGTGATGGCGGTGGAGGCCCGCGCCTGCGGCTTCCTGCCGGACCGGCGGCCCGTGATCCTGTTCGAGCGCCACGTCTTTCACCGCCGCACCGGCGGGCGCTTCTCGGCGGCCCGTTCGGGGATCTCCCACGCGAGGCCCGGCGGCTACGGCGCGGCGGGGGCGGCGCAGCACGCCCGGCTCGCGGCGGCGCTGGCGCTCGACCGGCGCGCGGCGCTGGAGAGCGCGTCGTGGGGGCTCGGCCAGGTGATGGGCTTCAATGCCGCGCCGGCGGGATTTCCGGAGGTGGAGGCGCTGGTCTCGGCCATGCGCGCGAGCGAGGACGCGCAGCTCGCCGCCATGGCGGCCTTCATCGCGGCGAAGGGCCTCGCCGGCGCCTTGCGGGCCGGCGACTGGACGGCCTTCGCCCGCGGCTACAACGGCCCCGCCTTCGCCCGCAACGCCTACGACGCCCGAATCGCCGCCGCGCACGCGCGCCTCGCCGGGGGCACCCCGCCCGATCTCGCCCTGCGCGCGGCGCAGCTGCGCCTCGCCTATGCCGGGCTCGACCCCGGCCCCGTGGACGGGCGCATGGGCCGGCGCACCCGCGCCGCGCTCGCGGCCTTCCGCATGCGCGAGGGGGAGCCGGAGCGCGAGGCGGCGGCGCGCCCCTTCGCCGCCGCCGATCTCGCCGCGCTGGAGCGCACGACGGCGCGGGCGGCGTTCGGGATGGTCGGGGGCGAGCGGGCGGCTTGAGGCGGGGGCGGCGCCGCTGCGGTCAGAACCGCAGCACGCGCATGAGCCGTGCGATGTCGAGCAGCGAGACCAGCGCAGAGGCGACGTAGGTGAGCGCGGCAGCGCGCAGCACGCTCTTCGCCTTGGGCAGGTCGGCCTTCTCGAGGTAGCCGCCCTTCTCGAGAATCGGCAGGGCGCGGGCGAAGCTCGCGTCGAGCTCGACGGGCAGGGTCAGCAGGTGGACGAGGACGCGCGAGCCGAGCAGCGCCACGGCGACGCCGATCTGCAGGACGAGGAGGGCGGGCGACTTGACGACGAGCATCACCAGCGGCGCCAGCGCCAGGACGAGGGCGGCGGCGATCTCGATCGAGCGGATCGAGCCGGCGAGCTTCAGGCGCGTGGCGAGAAGCCGGTCGCCGTCGGCGTCCTGCATGGCGTGCGACGCCTCGTGGGCGGCGACGGCGACGGCGGTGATGGAGCGCCCGTCGTGATTGTCCGGGGAGAGCCGCACGACCTTGTCGACCGGGTCGTAGTGATCCCCGCCCGGCGGGGCGAGCTCGACGCGCACCTCGGCGAGGCGCGCGAGGTCGAGCAGGTGGCGCGCGAGCTCGCCACCGGTTCCCGGGAGGTCGGCGCGCTCGACCGCGTGGCGGCGCATGATCGTGCGCACCCACCATTGCGGCAGGAAGATCGCCGCGAGGAAGACGATGCCGAGGAGGCCGAGGACGAGCGCCATGGCTTCAATCTAGGCACGAACGGGGCGTTCGGGGAGAGGGGGCGTGCTGCGACCGAACGCGCCGCGGCGGCTGCCTCCCGCGGGCCGTCAGGCGAGCGCCGCGTCGACCGCCTCGCCGAGCCGGTCGACGATCTCCGTCACCTGCGCGCGGGTGACGATGTAGGGCGGTGCGAGGAGAACGTGGTCGCCCCGCTCGCCGTCGATGGTGCCGCCCATCGGGTAGACCATCAGCCCCCGCGCCATCGCCTCGCGCTTGATGCGGGCGTGGAGCCTGCGGGCGGGGTCGAACGGCGCCTTGCTGCCGCGGTCGGCGACGAGCTCGATCGCCTGGAACAGGCCGCGCCCGCGGATGTCGCCGACGTGCGGATGGGTACCGAAACGCGCCTCGAGGTCCGCGCGCAGGGCCTCGCCCCTGGTGCGGACGTCGGCCAGCAACCCGTCGCGCTGGACGATGGTCTGCACCGCGAGCGCCGCCGCGCAGGCGACGGCGTGGCCGAGATAGGTGTGGCCGTGCTGGAAGAGCCCGGATCCCTCCTGCAGGGCGCCGACGATGCGCTCGGAGACGAGCGTCGCGCCGATCGGCGCGTAGCCGCCACCCATGCCCTTGGCGATCGTCATGAGGTCGGGGGCGACGCCTTCCTGCTCGCAGGCGTGGAGCGTGCCCGTGCGGCCCATGCCGCACATCACCTCGTCGAGGACGAGGAGCACGCCGTGGCGGTCGCAGATCTCGCGCACGCGGGCGAAGTAGCCCGGCGGCGGCTCGAGGGCGCCGGAGGTCGCGCCACCCACGGTCTCGGCGACGAAGCCGATGACGGTCTCGGGCCCGAGCCGGATCAGGGTCTCCTCCAGCTCGTCCGCCAGCCGCGCGCCGTAGGCCTCCGGCGTCTCGCCGGGGCGCGCGTCGCGATAGGCGTAGGTCGGGGCGACGTGGTGCGCCTCGACGAGGAGCGGGGCGAACTGCGCCCGCCGCCATGCGTTGCCGCCCACCGCCAGCGCGCCCAGCGTGTTGCCGTGGTAGGACTGCCGGCGCGCGACGAAGCGGCACCGCTGCGGCTCGCCGATCTCCACGACGTACTGCCGCGCCAGCTTCAGCGCAGCCTCCACCGCCTCCGAGCCGCCGGAGACGAAGTAGGCGTGGGAGAGGCCCGCCGGCGCGTGGGCGACGAGATGCTCGGCGAGCTCCTCCGCGACCGCGGTGGTGAAGAAGCTGGTGTGGGCATAGGACAGGGCGTCGATCTGGCGCTTCATCGCCGCCGCGACCTCGGGGTGGCCGTGTCCGAGGCAGGACACCGCGGCGCCACCGCTCGCGTCGATGTAGGCGCGCCCATCGCGATCGCGGATCACGATCCCTTTCCCCGAGACGGCGACGGGATAGGTATGCGAGAGGGTGCGGTGGAGGACGCGGGTGGAAGGACGGGTCATGCGCGACTATCCGGCTCCGCCGGCTCCTGATCGAGATGTTTCAGCGACGTACCACGATGAACGAGATCGTTCAACGCGGAACGACGCCGACCCGCGCCGTCCCGCCGCGCCGGCGCCCGTGGGGCGCCTCGCGGCCCTGGTGCGCGATGCGCGCCTGCGGGTGCTGCTGCGCGGCCTCGTTCTCGTCGCGCTGATGGCGCTGCTGTTTCGCCTCGTCGACGGCCGCGAGACGCTGGCGGCGCTGCAGCGGGCGGCGCCGGGCCCGCTCCTCGTCGGGCTCGTCCTCGTGCAGGCGCAGATCGCGCTCTCCGGCGTGCGCTGGCGCATCACCGCCAAGCGGCTCGGCGTGCCGATCACGCTGTCGACGGCGGTGCGGGAATACTACGTCGCGAGCTTCCTCAACCAGGTCCTGCCCGGCGGCGTCGCCGGCGACGCGATCCGCGCCGTCCGCAACCGCGATCGCGACGCGGACGGCGCGCCACGCTGGCGGCCGGTGGTGCGCTCGGTCGTGCTCGAGCGGGCTGCGGGGCAGGTCGTATTCTTCGCGGTCGCGGTCAGCGGCCTCGCGCTCGCGCCCTTCGCGCTCTCGCGCGCGACGCCGGACGGGATCGGGCTGCTGATCGCGATCCCGCTCGCCGTCGCGGCGGCGATCGCCCTCGCCGTCGTGGCAGCGAGCCGCATTGGGCCGCGGGGCCTGCGCGCCGCGCTCGCCGATCTGGGACCCGATATCGCGCGCGTGTTCTGGACGCGCGGCATCTGGCTGCCGCAGATCGTGCTCTCCCTCACGATCGTGGCGAGCTACATCGGCGTCTTCGCGCTGGCCGGCGCGGCGCTGGGCGTTGCGCTCCCTGCGCTCGCCTGGATCGCGCTCGCGCCGCTCGTGCTGGCCGCGATGCTCATCCCGGTGTCGATCGGCGGCTGGGGCGTTCGCGAGGGCGCGGCGGCGGCCCTGCTCCCATTGGCGGGCGTCGACGCGTCCCACGCCCTCGCGATCGCGATCCTGTACGGCCTGACGAGCCTCGCGGGGAGCCTCCCGGGCCTCGTCCTGCTGGGCCTGCGTCGGCGCCGCTGAGCCGGCGCGCGCGGTGGAGGTCGTGCACGTCGACGCCGAAGGACCAGGCCAGTGCCGCGAGCGCGACCGCCGCGATCGCCTGGCTCACGGGCGGCTCGATCGCGGGCAGCAGCAGCACGATCAGGCTCGCCCCCTGGAGCACGCAGATCGCCTTGCGCCGCAGCGAAGGCGCGAGCGGCCCGTCGAGCCAGGGCAGCAGCCGGCGGGCGGCGAGGAACAGGTAGTAGGTCGCCCCGATCAGCAGGACCCAGGCGCCCGCCTTGTCCAGCCGCCAGGCGGCGACGGCGAGCAGCGTCAGCAGCAGCCCGTCGACCTCGACGTCGAACCGCGCGCCGAAGCGCGATTCGAGCCGCAGCCGCCGGGCGAAGAATCCGTCGAAGCCGTCGAGCGCCAGAGACGTCAGCGCCAGCGCCAGCACGACGAGGCCGATCGGCGCGCCGGGGTCGGCCAGCCGATCGACGTCCACCAGCAGGCCGGCGAGCACGCAGTTGATGGCGGCGCGCGCCAGGGTGACTCCGTTCGCGGCGCCGAAGCGCCCATGCGGGTGGTACGGACGCACGCGTGCCGCGACGACCGAGGCAATCAACGCATAGAGACCGAACGCGGTCGCCACGGCGAGGCCGGACGGCGCAGCGAGAGCCGCCGCGGCAGCGCCGAGCGCGAGCAGCACCGCGAAGCCGCCGGCGAGCGCCGCGAGCGTCCGCGGCAGGGGATCGCCACGCCGCTCCGCATCGGCGGCGGTTCCCGCCGCGCCGTCGCCCGCCCGCCCTATCAGGACGCTCATACTCGCTCGCTCCTCGCACCGTCGCCACTCGATAGGCGTCTACGCAAACAGATGACGCGCGGTTCAGGGCGAAGGTGCGGCGCTGCGCCGCGACGACGCAGGAGAGGGCTCGCGTGCGGCGCTGGCGCACGGCGCGCTCGAGCCACCGATGCGGCTCGCGACGCTGCATCGCTCCTCGCCCGTCTCGCCAGCCGGACCTGAGCGGCGCGCCGTCAGACGAGGACCGGCTGCGCCACCTGCCGTTCGGTGTGGAACACCCGGCGATAGCGCTCGACCTCCGCCGCGGGACCGATCGCCTTGGTCGGGTTGTCGGAGAGCTTGACCGCGGGGCGCCCGTCCACCGACACGACCTTGCAGACGATCGAGATCGGGTCGAGCCGATCGTCGGCGACGAGGCCGCGGAAGTCGTTCGTCAGCAGCGTCCCCCAGCCGAAGCCGAGCCGCATCCGGCCGTTGAAGCGCCGATGGATGCGGATGATCGGCTCGACGTCGAGCCCGTCGGAGAAGATCGCGAGCTTCTCGCGCGGGTTCTGGCCGCGCGCCTCCCACCAGCGGATCGCCTCCTCGCCACCCTCGATCGGCTCCTTCGAGTCGATGCGGATGCCGGTCCAGGAGGCCACCCAGTCCGGCGCGTGGGCGAGGAACTGCGTCGTGCCGTAGGTGTCGGGCAGGATGATGCGCAGGTTGCCGCCGTAGTCCTGCATCCAGTCCGACAGCACCTCGTAGGGCGCGCGCGCCATCGCCGCCTCGTCGTCGCCCGCGAGCGCGGTGTAGACCATCGGCAGCTCGTGGGCGTTGGTGCCCACCGCCTCAACCTCGCGGCGCAGGGCGATGAGGCAGTTCGAGGTGCCGGAGAAGGAGGCGCCGAGCCCCTCCGTCATCGCCTGGACGCACCAGTCCTGCCACAGGAAGCCGTGGCGCCGGCGCGTGCCGAAATCGGCCACGGAGAGGTTGGGCAGCTGCTTCAACGCCTGGATCTTCTCCCACACCCGCGTCATGGCGCGGGCGTAGAGCACCTGCAGCTCGAACTTGCCCATCGAGCGCGTCACCCCCTTCGAGCGCAGCTCGTTGAGGATGGCGAGCGCGGGGATCTCCCACATCGTGGTCTCGAGCCAGGGCCCCTCGAAGGTCAGCACGTATTGCCCGTCGTGCTTCTCGAGGTGGTAGTCGGGAAAGCGGAAGCTCTCCAGCCAGGCGATGAAATCCGGCGAGAACATCTGCCGCACGCCGTAGAACGTGTTGCCGCGCAGCCAGGTCGACTCGCCGCGGGTGAGCGACAGCCCGCGCACGTGATCCAGCTGCTCGCGCAGCTCGCCCTCGTCGACGAGGTCGGCGACGCGCACGGAGGTGGTGCGGTTGTGGATGCCGAAGGTCACCTGCACGTCGCGGTGGCGACGGAAGATCGTCTGCGCCATCAGGAGCTTGTAGAAGTCGGTGTCGAGCACGGACCGGACGATCGGATCGATCTTCCAGGTGTGGTTGTAGACACGGGTGGCGATGTCGACCATGCGTGAACAAGCTCCCGGCGGGCGCGAGCCGAGGACACTAGCCGAGGCCCGCGGCGGACGAAAGGTCGCGGGAGCCCATCTCCACGCGCGAGGCGATGGACCGCCTTGGGCTCGCGCTCGATCGCCCCGTCGCGGCGCCGAGCGACGCCGCAATCCTTTAGGTTGAATATACGTTCGATTACACCAATGCATGACGCATGCCGCGGCGCCGGGCAAGCCGGCCGCGCTTGCGCAGTCTCCCGGACCCGGCCACCCTTGAACGGATGATCGATCTCTTATATTAGGACTATCTAACGTACAGAGATTCGAGGCCCGCCATGTTCCGCTCCCCCCTGCCCTCGCCGCCCGCGGCCGTGCTCGCGGCCGCCTTCGCCGCCCTGGCGGCCGGGCCGTCCGCCCTCGCCGCACCCATCGCGCCCGTCATCGTCGTCGAGACCAAGGCGGTCTACGGCACGGTGGAAGCGCGCCAGCGGGCGCCGGCGCGGGCGCGCATCGGCGGGACGCTGGTGGAGCGCAGCGTGGAGGAGGGCGACCGCGTCGAGGCCGGCCAGACCATCGGGCGCGTCGTCGACGAGAAGATCGCGCTCCAGCGCGATGCGCTGGAGGCGCGGCTGCGGGCGCTCGAGGCGGAGCTGGAGAACGCCCGCACCGAGCTCGGCCGTGCCGAGGAGCTCGTCTCCCGCGGCGTCGCCACCCAGCAGCGGGTCGACCAGCTGCGCACGCAGGTCCGCGTCGTCGAGAACCAGATCGCGGGAGCGCAGGCCGAGCGTGCGGTGCTCGACCAGCAGACCGCCGAGGGCGCCGTGGATGCTCCGATCGCGGGCCGTGTCGTCGCCGCGCCGGCGACGCCCGGCTCCGTGGTGATGCCGGGGGAGACGGTGGTGACGATCGCCGGCGGCGGGCTGTTCCTGCGGCTGTCCCTGCCCGAACGCCATGCCGACCTCCTGGAGGAGGGCGCCTCCGTCACGATCGCGGCGGAGGACGGCGCGCGCGAAGGCGTCATCGCCAAGGTCTATCCGCTCATCGAGAACGGCCGCGTCCAGGCGGATGTCGAGGTCGCCGACATCGGCGGCTTCTTCGTCGGCGCGCGTACGCTGGTCGAGGTGCCCGTCGCCACCCGCGAGACGCTGGCCGTCCCGGCGGATGCCGTCGAGACCCGCGGCGGCATCGACTTCGTCACCCTCGCCGGGCCGGGCGGGCCGCGCGAGGTCGTGGTCCTCCTCGGCGAGCGCCTCCCCGACGGCGCGATCGAGGTCGTGTCCGGCCTGCGCGCCGGCGACGAGGTGGCGCGATGAGCAGCGAGACCCCCCACCCCCTCGGCATCGCGGGCGGCCTGACCCGCGCCTTCATCACCTCCCCGCTGACGCCGCTCCTGCTGCTCGCGTCGCTCGCGCTCGGCCTCGTCGCGCTCGTCACGCTCCCGCGCGAGGAGGAGCCGCAGATCTCCGTGCCCATGGTGGACATCCACCTCCAGGCAGCCGGCCTGCGTGCGGAGGATGCGGTCGAGCTCGTCACCGAGCCGCTCGAGACCATTGTCAAGTCCATCGACGGCGTCGAGCACGTCTATTCCCAGACCGTCGACGACGGCGCCATGGTCACCGCCCGCTTCGAGGTGGGCACGCCCTCCGACGACGCGATCCTGCGCGTGCACGACAAGGTGCGCGCCAACCTCGACCGCATCCCCGTCGGCATCCCCGAGCCGCTGATCGTCGGGCGCGGCATCGATGACGTCGCGATCGTCGTGCTCACCCTCACGCCGGAGCCCGAGGCGGCGGACCGCTTCAGCGCCAACGACCTGACCCGGATCGCGCGCGAATTGCGGGTCGAGGTCTCGAAGATCGAGGACGTGGGCCTGACCTATCTCGTCGGCGAGACGCCGGTCGAGATCCGCGTCGCCCCCGATCCGGCGCGGCTCGCGACGATGGGCGTCACGCTCCAGCAGCTCGCGGCCAAGCTCGAGGGCGCGAACCGCGCCTTCCCGGTCGGCCGGGTGCGCGTCGCCGGGGACCAGCTGGCGCTCGCCGCCGGCGAGACGCTGTCGAGCCCGGCCGAGATCGGCAACCTCCTCGTCACCACCCGCGACGGCCGCCCGGTCTACGTCCGCGACGTGGCGGATGTCGGCTACGCCTTCGACGCCACGGAGCACCACGTCTTCGACCTCACGCCGGCCGAGGCGGGCGGGCTCGCGGCCGCGCCGGCGGTGTCCCTCGCGGTCGCCAAGCGGCCGGGCGCCAACGCTGTCGACATCGCCCATGCGGTCGTCGAGCGGGTCGAGAGCCTGCACGGCTCGCTGATCCCGGACGGCGTCGCCGTGCGCGTCACCCGCGACTACGGCGAGACGGCGAACGAGAAGGCGAACGAGCTCCTGTTCCACCTCGGGCTCGCCACCGTCTCGATCATCCTGCTCGTCGGGCTCGCCATCGGCGTGCGCGAGGCGCTGGTGGTGGCGATCGTCATTCCGGTGACGATCCTGCTCACCCTCTTCGCGGCGAACCTGATGGGCTACACGCTCAACCGGGTGAGCCTGTTCGCGCTGATCTTCGCCATCGGCATCCTCGTCGACGACGCCATCGTCGTCATCGAGAACATCGCCCGGCACTGGGCCATGCGCGACGGCCGCGCCAAGGTGCGCGCGGCGATCGACGCGGTCGCCGAGGTGGGCAACCCCACCATCGTCGCGACTCTCACGGTCGTGGCGGCGCTCCTGCCGATGCTCTTCGTGTCGGGGCTGATGGGCCCCTACATGAGCCCCATCCCGGCGGTGGCGTCGGCGGCGATGATCTTCTCGTTCTTCGTCGCGGTGATGGTCACGCCCTGGCTGATGGTGAAGCTCGGCCGGGAGCACGCCGCGGGCCACGACGAGGCAGGCCACGGCGCCCATCACGGCGGCGCGCTCGGGCGCGGCTACGCGGCGGTGGCGCGGCCGCTGCTGGCGAGCCGGGCGCGGGCGATCGTGTTCCTGGCGCTGGTCGGCGTCGCCACGATCGTCTCCCTCGCGCCGTTCTACACCCGCGACGTCACGGTGAAGCTCCTGCCCTTCGACAACAAGTCGACCCTTTCCGTGATGGTCGACCTGCCGGAGGGCGCGAGCGTCGAGGCGACGAACCGTGTCCTCGGCGACCTGGCGCACGCGATCGCGGGCATGGACGAGATCGTCGGCATGCAGACCTATGCCGGCACCGCCGCGCCCTTCGACTTCAACGGCCTGGTGCGGCACACCTATGTGCGCGCGCAGCCGCAGATGGGCGAGATCCAGGTGAACCTCACCGCCAAGGAGCACCGCGATCGCGCGAGCCATCCGATCGCGCTCGAGATCCGCGAGCGCCTCGCCGCCGTGGCGGTGCCCGAAGGCACGACGGTGAAGGTCGTCGAGCCGCCCCCCGGCCCGCCGGTCCTCGCGACGCTGCTCGCGGAGATCTACGGCCCGGACGCGGAGACCCGGCGCGCCGTGGCGGCGCGGGTGCGCGAGGCCTTCGAGGCGGTGCCGTTCGTCGTCGACGTCGACGATTCGTACGGTGCGCCGGCCGAGCGCGTGCGCCTCGCGCTCGTCGACGACGCGCTCGAGTTCCACGGCGTGGAGCAGCGGGACGTGTTCGATACGATCGGCGCGCTCTGGGGCCGGCAGGTCGTCGGCTACTCGCATCGCGGCGAGGGGCGCGCACCGAGCCCGATCCGGCTGGCGCGGCCGAAGGCCGCGCGGCAGGCCGGGTATGACGTCGTGGAGATCGACGCGACGCGGCAGCTGGTACAGCAGATTGCGGAGGCCGAGCCCGAAGTGATCCTGAACGGACTGCACGGGCCGTATGGCGAGGAT